>NZ_JBFAYI010000006.1:0-441902 GCF_040681245.1 Lentzea sp. NPDC051838 | reverse complement strand
AGGACCGGCTCGGCCGGGACCAGCGCCGGGGAGGTCCGGAACCGGGGCCGGCGCCGGGTCGTCCCGGCCAGTCCGAGCTCGGTCATGACCCGCCCAACGCGTTTGTGGTTGACCCTGATGCCGCGCCGGCGCAGCTCCGCGGTGATCCGCGGTCGCCCGTAAAGACCACGGTGTTGCTGGTGGACGCGGGTGATCACCACCGCGAGATCCTCGTCGCGCTCAGCCCGCGTCTCACGGCCGGTCTGGGCGGCCAGCCAGCGATAGAACCCCTGCCGCCAGACCCCGAGGATCCGGCATAACCGCTGCACGCCATAGTCTGCGCGATGCTCGGAGATGAACCGGTAGCGGTAGATCATCGATCCATCTCGCGCGCAAAATAGGCGGCTGCTTTACGGAGAATCTCGTTCTCCTTCTCCAGCTCCGCCAGCCGTTTGCGCATCGCCGCGGTCTCCAGGGCCTGTTCGGCCTGCGCCACCTGCTCCGGGTCCTTCGCCCGCCGCGCGTCACGCACCCACGACCGCAACGTCTCGTGCGCGACACCCAGCTGCTCCGCGATCTGCCGGATCGGCCGATCACTGGTCAGCACCAACTCCACCGCGTCCCGGCGGAACGACTCCGGATACTTCGACGGACGAGCCATAACAACATCCTCTCGCCCAACAGCACCGCTGTCAGGACTCAAGGTGTCCGGCATCCGGGGACAACTCCATGTCGGAGCGAGCCACACCGAGGAGGGGAGGTCAAGTCGACGAAAAGCGTGTCGACTTGACCTCCCCTCCTCGGCGCGGCAAACGTTCAGCCACGACTCGTGACGGGGCCCGCCGGAGCGCACGGAAAAGCAAGCTCGCCTTCGGCATCGCCTAGGGCATCTCGGCTTCGCCTTCGCCAGGGCAGCTTGGCTTCGCCTTCGCCTGCTCGCCTTCGGCTTCGCATGTGGCCGGGCTGTTCCTCTCAGCGGAACGAGAGTGGACTTGGGGTGGTTCGGCGCGCTTGCCTGCGCTGTGCGACTCAGCCAGATCGTCGGCGCCCAGGTCGCGTGGTGGCAGCTCGGCTTTCGGGCCCGCCGTGCCGCGCTTCGGCAGCAGGCTTCGCCTGATGTGATGGTTGTGGCTCGGGAGTGGTCGCATCAGGTGCTTGCTGCGCCGTGGTGGTGGCGGCTTACCAGGGTGCTGATGTTGGGCGCGGTTGCCGTGCTCGGGTGTGCGTCGGTGTTGGTTGTTGCGCTGGACGGCAAGGACGAGAGTGTGATGGCGCACTACTCGTTGTTGACGGCGCTGCCTGTTCTGGCGGTGTCTGCTTGGTGGCAGACGCGGTGTGCGCGCAAGTTGGCTGTGCAGATCGGGCCGCCTCCGCCTCGGCGGTCGCGGGCTTGGATGGGTGTGCAGGCGTTGGCGTTTGTGGTTGCGGCTGGGGTTCTTGTCACGTTGATCGTGCATGCGGCTGTGGTTGAGTCGCGGCTTCGGGTGCCGTGTCCGGATGTGGTTGTTGACGAGGACGTGCGGGACTACACGCGGGACGTTGCTGTTTGTCCGTTGGCGGATACGGCCGTTGATGTCACTGGGTTTCGCCACACGCCGACTGGTGAACGGGCCGTGCGTGACCATGTTTACGACATACCCAACCTCGGCACGATGGTCATTCCGGACGCGATGGTTCGGGAGTGGCACGCCAAGTTGAAGGATCTGGGGGCGCCCGTCGACTACTTGCGAAGCGACGGGCAGTTCTGGTTCATCAACTTCGAGCGCGGGCACATCGCGGCTGAGACCGGGCACGCGACCGTCAAGGCGGTGAAGACGATCGTCGGACATCGGTACGACCCTGTTAGCAAGGTTGGTGATTGTCCGCGTACTGATCGGCCGTGTGTGGTGGCTGTTGAACGCACTGAAGACGCGCTCACGGTTGTGTGGAGCTACAAGGATGCTGATGCGTTCAACATCCAGTGGTGGGAGGAACGGGCCAAGCCGCTGAAGGGCGTCGAGGTCGCTACCCGCCGCTACACCATCAGGGGTGCCGATCCGAGTCGCACGTACGGGTTCTCGGTCGAGGCGTGCCAGAAGCGGTTTCTCGGCCGCTCGACGTGCACGCCTTGGTATTCGGTGGTCGTGCCTGCGGTCAGATCCCTTCCAGGTCGAGGGTCTGCTGATGTGGGCCACCCGTGAACGAGCTCGTCAGCAGGCCAGCCGACCTGCAGCGTCCGCAGGTCACCGGTGACGTGGTCGCCTTGAAGCGGGTGAAGTCCCAGCTGCCCGTTCCCACGTGACAGCCTGGGCCCGGCACTTCCAGGCCCAGCCATCCCTGCAGGCGCACGGCGTGCACCACGTCGGAACCCTCGAGGTATCCGTTGAGCCGCCCCGCGAACCGGTTGCGCGCCTCTTCCGCGGGCGCGCTGAGAGCCTCCTGCAACACCGAGATGCCGTTCATGCACCCGATTCAACCTCACGTGGGCGCGTCGAGCCTGGCACCACGCCGCTCCAGGACCGTGAGGCAACGCGCACACCACCGAACGTTGTCCCTCTCGAACGACAAGCCGCGCAACAAAGTCAGGTACGGCCCGACCCGATCCGCCGACTCCAGGAACTCCTCTTCGGTGAGACCGTCCAGCAACCTGGCCCGCAAACGCTCGTAGCGCGCGATCTTGGCCTCGGACCACTGCTTCCGCTCCCGCAGCGACGCCCTGACCGCGTCGGGGTGTGAGTCCGCCGCCATCGTCGCGACCAGCAGCTCGTCCCGGATCGCGGTCGGCTTGTGATCAGCCCCCGTGAACTGCGCCAAGGCTTCGAGACCGGCGCGGGTGAGCGAGAACAACCGTTTGTTGGGGCGCTTCGACTGCTTGACCGTGCGCGCCTCGACCAGGCCGTCGGCCTCCATGCGGTCCAGCTCTCGGTAGAGCTGCTGCGGGGTGCACGTCCAGAAGTTCGCGACCGAGGCGTCGAACGCCTTGGCCAGGTCGTAGCCGGACGCCTCACCGTCGAGCAGGGTGGCCATCACGGCGTTGCGCAGCGACATACGGGCAGGTTACGGTGCATCGACCTAGTCAACAAGTTTAGTAGGTGGCGATGAACGCGTTCCGCAAGGCCGTAGAAGCACGCGACACCGACGCCATGGCCGCCTGCCTGGCCGACAACGTCGTGTTCACCAGCCCGGTCGCCTTCGCCCCGTACCCCGGCAAGCCGCTGACGGCCGCGATCCTGCGCGGTGTCATGCGCGTCTTCGAGAACTTCCGCTACGAGCGCGAGATCATCGACGGCGAGAACCACGCGCTGGTGTTCCGCGCGGAGGTGGGCGGCAAGGAGGTCCAGGGCTGCGACTTCCTGCACCTCGACGCCGACGGGCTGATCGACGAGTTCACCGTGATGGTGCGCCCGCTGTCGGCCGCGCAGGCCCTGTCTGAGGCGATGGCCGCGCAGTTCGAGCAGATCAAGGCCGAAGCGCTAGAAGCGTTCAACTCCTAGCGCGGCCAGCGCCAGGTCGAGGTTCGACAGCCCCTGCAGGTTGCGCCCGGTCTGGTCCTTCAGCTCCACGATCGCCACGTTGCGCTGGTCGTCCGCGGACATCCGCTTCAGGTCGGCGTCGTTGCGAAGCCCGTTCTCCCGCAGGAAGACCATGACCGCACCGACACCGGCCAGATCGGCGTTGTTGTAGGCCTGGTAGTTGGTCTGGTTGCTCAACGACGTCATCACCACGATCAACGTGTTGCGCATGTCTTCGTTCGACATCGTGTTGAGCTGGTGCTGAGTCCGGAAACGCCCGGCCAGCAACACACCGCGGATCCAGAACGGCGTGGTGCCGACACCTCGCCGGGCGAGGTCGCTGCCCAGTCCGATTTGGACCAGCTGCAGGTTGGTGTATCCCTGCAGCTCGCGGCCGAGGCCGGTCTGCGTGCCGAGCTCGACGATGAGCACGTTGCGCATGTCGTCGGCGGTCATCTGCTTCAACGCGGCGTCGTCGCGAAGTCCGTTGCGGCGCAGGAAGACGAACACCGCGCCCATGCCGGCGAGCGTCTCGTTGTCGTAGCGCTGGCCGTCGTTCTGCTTGGTGCGCCCGGCCAGCTCGACGATCAACGTGTTGCGCATGTCCTCCGGCAGCATGCGGTTCAGCTGGTGCTGGGTGCGGAACCCGCCTGCCAGCAGCACACCGCGGATCGGGAACGAGACGATCGCGCCGGCGCGGATCTCGAAGTCGACGGACTCGGCGCCGACGTGCAGGATCCGCAACGCGAAGTCGCCCGCGGCGAAAGCCGTGTCGCCGACCAGCAGCTGCGCCCTGCCCTCGTAGCGCATCCAGCCGTCGCCGGACGTGGAGTGCACGACGAGCGCCTGGGCCGTGATCGCCTGGTCGTAGCCGCGTTGCTGGCGCAGCTCCACGAAGAACGTCCGTCCGGCGCGCCCGAACGTGACCAGCACGGGTTTGCCCGGTCCGGCCGCCATGTAGTTGAGCGCGTACAGCTGCGCCTTCGAAGGCAGTGAGCGTAGGTGCACGACGGACGAGCTGTCGCGGAACGCGGCGACGCGGTGGAGCTGTGCCGCGGCCAGCATCGGTCCGATGATCAGGTTCGCGGGCTGGCCGTCGAACGGTGCCTCCGGGTTCGGGCCGCCGTCCGGGAACTTCGCGCTGCGACGGCGGAGGAAGCTCGGTGAGGCGCTCGAGCCGTAGGTGCGGGCGCTCATGATGGAGTACGGCGACCCGTACTTGGTCATGCCGTCTGGCGCGAGCTCGTGCGCGAAGCCGTAGCTGTGCCCGACCTCGTGCACCACCGCGTCGAACGGCGTGTTGGAGTCGACCACCGACACCTTGATCGATCTCAGACCACCGTCGGCGGACGGCACGGCCACGTCGTACCCACCCCACCACCCGGTGTTGGGCTGGGCGATCCAGATCAGCAGGATGTCGACGAACGCGAAGTCGATCTGAACAGCGGTCTGCACGACCAGCTTGTGCAGGTCGTCCCGCTTCTGCTCGGTGTCGACCGGGCGCGGATCGGCGACGACGATCGGGTCGTACACCTGGCTGCTCACGTCGAAGTGCCCGCGCGAGCACCGCCACCAGAAGTCGCCGACGCTGTAGTCGATGCCCGGCCGCATCCAGTCCTCGAACTGTTCCCGCGTCCAGACGCTGTCCGTGGCAGCGAACTTCACCGGTACGACTGCGATCACAACCGCCTCCTCCGTGCCGCCAGAGTGGACACAGAGGAACTCGGTCGCCGGGCGAGAACGTTACGCGGCGATTTCGTACACGCTGACGTGTCGCGTGCTCGACGCCGTGAACGGCTCGCCGTTCCACCCGCCCCAACGGGAGCGCAGCCGCAGTCCGGCGATGCGCGCCATGAGGTCGAACTCGGCCGGGTAGGCGAGCCGCTGCCGGATCGGGCCGAACCGGATGCCGTCCGCGCTGATCTCCACGTGGTTCTCGTCGAGGATCTGGGTGACCGGGTCGTAGCGGTTGACGTCGAACCCGACCCGGTCCACCTCGAGCGACTCCACGTCGATGAACTGGTGGCGTTGCCGCGCCGCCCAGCTCGGCAGGCCGCACTCGATCACGAACACGCCGCCGGGCGCGAGATGGCGTGCCGCGTTCTCGAAGCAGCGAACCTGGTCGTCCTGGGTGAGCAGGTTCGTGATCGTGTTGTAGACCAGGTACACCAGGTCGTAGGTGCGGTCGGTGCCCGCGCGGGACATGTCGCCGATCAGGACGTCGACGCTGCCGCCACCGGGTTTCTCCCGCATGCGCGCCACCATGTCCGGCGAGAGCTCGATGCCGTCCACCGCAACGCCTTCAGCGATGAGCGGCAGGGCGATGCGGCCGGTGCCGATCGCGAACTCCAACGCCGAGCGGCCGAAGCCGGCGAGGAACCGCACCGTGTCGGCCTCGTCGCCGCGGGGCGAGTTGTCGTAGGTACGTGCGGTTTCCGGCCCGAAGCTCGGGTTGAATCCCTTCACGAACCCCACGCTAGCCCCGCGTGCCACTGAATTTAGACGTCCCAGGTGATCGGCAGGTGCTTCACGCCGAAGATCGTCGACGTCGTCCGCACGTGCACGTCCTCGGCGGGCACGGCGAGACGGATTCCCGGCAGCCGCCGCAGCAGCTCGCGGAAGCTCACGGACATCTCGATCCGCGCGAGCTCGTTGCCCAGGCACTGGTGCACGCCGTGGCCGAACGACAGGTGCCTGGTGCGCGGGCGGTCGATGCGGAACTCCTCGGGCCGCGGGCATTCGGCCGGGTCGCGGTTGGTGGCGATCACCGAGCACATCACCATGTCGCCCTCGCGGATCGTCACGTCACCGATCCGCACGTCCTCCAACGCGTAGCGGACGATCCCGGTGTCGACAATGGACAGATACCGCAGCATCTCCTCGACCGCGGTCTCCATCAGCCCGTCGGGGTTGTCGCGCAGTGCGTTCAGCTGCTCGGGGTGGTCGAGCAACGCGAGCACGCCCAGGCCCAGCATGTTCGTCGTCGTCTCGTGCCCGGCGATCAGCAGCAGGTTCGCCAGGCCGACCATCTCGTTGTCGGACATCTCGCTGGTGTGCGCCAGCTCGGACAGCAGGTCGTCCTCGCGGTTGGCGCGCTTGCGCTGCACCAGGTCCCACATGTAGCGGTGCATGCGGGTGCCGACCTCGATCAGGCCGTCCAGGTCGGTCGCCATGTCGAGCAGCTCGATGGTGTCGTCCTGGAAGTGCCCGCGTTCCTCGACCGGCACGCCGAGCACCTCGCAGATCACCAGTGACGGCACCGGAAGCGCGAAGTCGCGGATGACGTCCGACGGCGGACCAGCAGCGATCATGGCGTCGATGCGGCCTTTGACGATCTCCTCGATCTGCACGGTCAGCGCCCGCATCCGGCGCATCGTGAACCGCCGGGCGAGCAGCCTGCGGTACCGGGTGTGCTCGGGTGGGTCGGTGGTGATGAACGACCCTGCCCGGCTCTCGGCGTCGGCGAACTTCTCGCGCATCTCCGGGGCGAGCTTGTCCCGCAACCGCTTGACCTTGAACCGGTCCGCGCTCATCCGCGGGTCGGCCAGGACGGCGCGCGCGGTGTCCTGACCGGTGACGAGCCAGAGCGGCTCCTCCTTGTGCTCGATCCGGTGGATCGGCCCGTCGGTGCTGAGGCGGGCGAGTCGCGGCGCCGGGTTGAACGTGCTCGCGCGTTCCATGAGGTCGGCCGGCAACACGGGTCTCATCGCGTCGAGTGCGGCGTCCGGTTTCGAGGCTGTCGTCATCGCGTCCTCGTTCTCCTCGATTGTTCGGTCGGTCGGCAATGCGGGGGATGACCGAGTTTTAAGCCGCGAGGAACTAAGGAAAGAACTGAACCGCAGCTGGTTCCGCAAAGACCAAAACTGGTTCGGATCCAGCCGAATGTGCTTGTTTGGCGCGTTGAGCTGCGACGACGGGCTTGACAAGAGAATGCCTTCTCCTGTCATCAGGAATAGTTGGAGCCGAACTTTGCCCTTTTGGGCTGACGTCTCCATTGGTATTTCAAATAGCGGCTACCGGCAAATGGTGGAAGGTACTTCGTGCGGTTGGCCTACGACCTGAGTTCACAATTCCGAGAGCGCTCGCAGTAACGCCAGATCGTGGAGATCGCGCTCCCGCGGTTCGTAGCCCTGGTGGAAGTGCACCTGTTGCGCGACGGACAGGCACGGCACGGTGCGACCGGAGATCGACCCGGTGACGAAGCACGACGCGGGGTAGCGGAACGGTTCGTCCGTGAGCGACGACTGTTCGGCGCTGCCGTCGTCCGCGAACCGCAGCGGGTGCAGGTCGATCTCACGGCCGGCGGGGTCCGTGAGGACGAACCGCACCGGCCGCCACGAGAGCGTCTCGGCGAACCCCAGGGCGGCCAGGGCTGTGAGCACGGCGGGTTCCTGCTCTTCGCGGTGCATCAGGTCGAGGTCGTCGTGCGGGCGGGTCTGCCGGCCGACCAACGCGTCGATGCCCCAGCCACCGCCGATCCAGACGTCGTTGCCGTCGAGGACTCGCAGGATCTCCAGCACGTCGTCAGCGGTCACCGAGTGAGCCAATCACCGGAACCGGAACGGGTCCAACACATTTGGCCGTCGCCCGCTCACGAAGTACTCCGCGAGCGCCTTCCCGGTCGCCGGCCCCAGCGTCACCCCGAGCATCCCGTGCCCGGTCGCCACGAACACGTTGTCGTGCCGGGGCGTCCGGTCGATCACCGGCAGCCCGTCCGCGAGGAACGGCCGCCCGCCCACCCACGGATCCCGGATCCGCAGCGGCAGGTCGTCCGGGTCGTCGAACCACGGCCCGAGGTAGTGCCTGCTCGCCCGCGCGATCGCGACCACCCGCCGCCAGTCCAGGTTGCGGTTGTTGCCGCTCAGCTCCATCGTCCCGGCGATCCGCGTGGCCCCGTTCATCGGCGACGCGACCACCCGACGGTCCCCGAAGTACAACGCGTGCCGGGGCGCCGGATCCAGGTCGACGGTGAAGCTGTACCCCTTGCCTGCCTGCATCGACAGCCGCACCCCCAACGCCGTCAGCAACTCCGTCGACCACATCCCAGCCGCCACGACCACGCCGGAACATCGCAGATCACCCTCGGACGTGTGCACGACCTGAACCCGCGAGCCACCGGAAAACCCGGACACCGCAACGTTCTCCCGCACCTGCCCGCCCGCGTTCTTCACGGCCTGGGCGAGCGACCCGACCAGCTGCACCGGGTCGACCACGCCCTCGCCCTCCACCAGGTACGCCGCCTGAATCCGCCCCGACAACGCGGGATCGAGCGACACGGCCGAAGACCCGAGCGTCACGTCGGACGGCATGGCGTAGTTGCCGGGCGCCATCGACCGCTGCACCTCCAGGTGGTGCCGCGCCTCCGCGACCGACAGGAACGCGTGCACCATCCCCGGCCGCTGCAACGTCGTCTCGACCCCGGCCGCGGCCAGCTCGTCGAACAGCTCGAACGTCGGGGCGTTCAGCGCCGTCACGGCCTCGTAGCCGCGCCGGAACCCGGCTCGTGTGCTGCTGCGCCACATCCGCCACAGCCACACCGCGAAACTCGAGTCCAACGGGGGCCGCAGGTACAGCGGCGAGTCCGGCTTTCCCAACGACCGCAACGCGAACCGGGCAACACCGGGCGCGGGCACGGGGGCCGAGTGCGACAGGCACACCCAGCCCGCGTTGCCCCACGAGGCACCGGAACCCAACGCCGACCGTTCCACCACCTCGACGGGCACCCCGGCCGAGGCCAGGTAGTAGGCCACGCTCAGGCCGACGACGCCGCCCCCGACGACGACCACCGGATCGCTCATGAGCCCAGGAACTCTCGTGTGCGCGCGGACTGCGGATTGATCAGCACCTGAGCCGGTGTCCCTTCCTCGGCGATCTTGCCGCGGTCCACGAACACCACGTGGTCGGCGACCTCGCGCGCGAACGCCAGCTCGTGCGTCACCAGCACCATCGTGATGCCGGTGGCCGCGAGCTCCCGCATCACCAGCAGCACCTCGCCGGTCGACTCCGGGTCCAACGAGGACGTCGGTTCGTCGAACAGCAACACGGACGGCTGCAACGCCAGTGCCCGCGCGATCGCCACCCGTTGCTGCTCACCACCGGACATCTGGTCCGGATACGCCAGAGCGCGGTGCTCCAACCGGACCCGCCGCAGCAGACCCACCGCCCGCTGCAACGCTTCCGCTTCCGGCACGCCCGCGTCGATCGGCGCCAGCATCACGTTCTCGATCGCGGTGAGGTGGGGGAACAGGTTGAACCGCTGGAACACCATCCCGACCGACCGCCGCAACTTCGGCAGATCCGTGCGGATCGCGCCGTCGGCGAAGATCGGGGCGCCGTCCAGCGTGATCGTGCCGCTGTCCGGTAGTTCCAGCAGGTTCAGGCAGCGCAGCAACGTCGTCTTGCCGCCGCCGGACGAGCCGATGATCGACGTGATCGTCGCTTCCCGGACAGTGACGGACACGTCGTCGAGAACTTTGCGGCCGTGGAACGACTTGCTCAGTCCGCTCACGCTCAGCATCAGACCTCCAGCAGCTTCCGCGCTTCGCGCAACCGGCGCCGACGGGCAACGGACAACGGCACCCCGGCGTGGATCCGCCGTTCCAGCCACAGCAACCCCTGCGAGAGCGGGTAGCAGAGCACGAAGTAGATCGCCGCGATCACCAGGTAGACCTCCAGCGCCCGGAACGTCGCCGACGTGATCAGCCGGCCCTGCGACATCAGCTCGGCCGCCGAGATCGTCACCAGCAACGACGTCGACTTCAGCAGGTCGACCAGCATCGTGTTGGTGCCCGGCAACGCCAGTCGCATCGCCTGCGGGAACACGACTTTGCGGAACGTCGACAACCCGGACAGCCCGAGAGCGGACGCGGCCTCCTGCTGTCCGTTGTGGACGCCGTTGATCGCCGACCGGAAGATCTCCGACAGGTAGGCCGCGTAGAACAGGATCAGGCTGAGCGTGCCGGCCTGGAACGCGTCCAGCTTCAACCCGACCGAGCCGAGCCCGAAGTAGGTCAGGAAGATGACCGCGAGCAACGGCACGTTCTTGAACAGCTCGGTGTACACGAGAGCCGGAACCCTCAACGCCTTCACCGCCGAGAGCCGCAGCAACGCCACGGCGAGCCCCAGCAGCGCGGCTCCGACGAACCCGACCACCGTGTAGGACACGGTCTTGAGCAGGCCTTCCCACAGGTCGGCCGAGTACTCGGACCAAGGAACCTCGAACACGTCAGCTCCCTCTAGATGGTCGGCGGAGCCCAGTCGGCGGGCCGGTCGACGCCACGCCGCAGCGGTGCGATGTGCGCGGCGGGCTTGAGGAACTGCTCGGGATCGCCGCCGTACTTCTCGATGAGCTTGGTCATCTCACCGTTCGCGTACATCGCCCGGATCTCCTTGGAGATGGCCGCTTCCAGCGCCGTCGCCTGCTTGGGCAGGTAGAAGGACGTCATGTACGAGCGGAAGTACTCGTACTCCGGCTTGGCCTTCACGTCGTCGTCCGTCGGCGGGGTCAGGTACTGCGTCTTGAGGCCGAGGTCCGGCCGTGCCTTCTGCGCGGCGATGATGATCAACGGGTCGAGGAACCCGACGTCCGCCCGTCCGGCGCCCAGGTCGTCGATCACGCCGTTGCCGTCCGGGTACGCCTGCAGCTTCGCGCCCGGCACCGCCTGGATCGACTTCACCCACACATAGCCCTCGACCGTGCCGAGCCGCAGCCCTTCGAGGTCTTTCACGGTCTTGTAGGTCTTGTCGGACTTCACCGCCATCGCGGGCGGCGAGTAGTAGGGCGGGTCGGTGAACAGGCCCTGCTTCTGCCGGTCCGCCGACCACGCGACGCCGCCGATGGTGATGTCGACGCGTTGCGACTGGACGCCCGCGAGCATGCCCGCGAAGTCCGTGACCTCCGGCTGCACCTTGAGGTTGAGCTTGGCGGCGACGGCGTTCAGGATCTCGCTGTCCAGGCCGGTCAGCTGACGGTCCTTGTAGTCGGTGTAGGGCGCGTAAGGCTGGATGGCGACCTTCAGGACGCCCGGTTCGATGGTGCCCAGCTCCGAGTTCGTGGCGGCGCCGGACGAGCAGGCGGCCAACGCGAGTCCGGCGACCAGGGCGAGCACTGCTGTTCTCGTCATGGCACACGTCCTTACTGGCTATGAGGTGGGACACACCGTAAGCCGGTAATCGGTGCAGGTCACTGGACGTATTGACCAGAACTTCTCGTCGGTTCGGCTTTCGTGGTCGTACGATTCGTACGTGCTGACAGGGTCGATCGCCCAGGAGATCGCGGCCGACACGAGTGCGATCATCGGGTTCAACGTGTTGATCACCGACCGGGACGGCATCGTGATCGGCAGCGGTGATCCGGGCCGCGTCGGGTCGTTCCACGAGGCGTCGGTCGAAGTCGTGCGGCGGGTGCGGGCGATGAGCCACGACCCGGAGGCCGCTCGACGGTTGAGCGGCGTCGAACCGGGCATCACGCTGCCGTTGGTGCTCAACGGCGAAGCGGTCGGCACGGTCGGCATCACGGGCTCGCCGGAGCAGGTCGAGAGGTTCGGCCGGTTGGTGCGCAACCAGACCGAGATCCTGCTGCGCGAGTCGGTGCTGCTGTCGTCGCGGCTGTTCCGCGAGAAGGCGGTCGAGGACCTGCTGCGCGACGTCGCCCACTTCGACCCGGCGACAGCGGATCCGGGCATGCTGACGTTCCGCGGCGACGATCTCGGCTACGACCTGCGGCTGCCCCGCGTCGCGGTCGTCGTCGAGACCTCGGCCGAGCCCGCGCACGTGCTGCGCAGGCTGCGGAAGGCGTTCGTCGACCCGCAGGACGTGGTCGGACGCGGTGGCGCCGGACGTTTCGTGGTGCTGCACAAGGACAACGGCTCGATCCCGGAGATCGACCTGGAGTGCTCGGTCGGCGTCGGCGGTCGTGCTTGCGGCGTGCCCGCGTTGCACGACTCCTATGTGGACGCTTCGACCGCGCTGTACCTCGCGGCACGGCTGCCGGGTTCGCCTCCGGTCGTCCACATCGATGATCTGCGCGTGCACGAGCTGGTGGCTTCCTCCGGTGCTCGGTCACGGTTGGTGCGGGCGTTGCTCGGGCCGTTGCGGGAACAAGCCGACTGGCCGGTGCTGCGGGCGACGATCGTGGAGTGGTGTGAGAGCGGGTTCAACCTGGTGCGCGCGGCGGCGGCGTTGAGCATCCACCGCAACACGTTGATCTACCGGCTGGGCAAGATCGAGGAGGCCGGGCTGAAGGTGCGCGACCCGCGCGCCGCCCTGAAGCTCTACCTCGCCTGCGTCGCCGACGTCCTGGACTCGTAAAGAACGTGGTCAGGGGCGTTCAGAGTCCGTAAGGAACCCTCGCGTCAGTAGAGGTGCAGGCGTGCACTGGAGGCATGCCTTTCGGAATCGGTTTTCCGCTGGGCGCGGTGCTGGCGTGCGCCACGACGTTCCTCGTGGTCGTCAGCGGTGCCGCGAGCCAGCCCGTCCTGTCCGTCCTCGCGCTGGCCGCGGTCATCGGCTTCATCGCCGTGACGTCGACGATCAGCGCCACCCTCGCGACCGCCGCCGTGGCGTGGTGCCTGCACGCCGGGTTCGTCCTCGGCCGGCTCGGCGACCTGGAGCTCTCCGCGCGGTCGGCGCACGACGCGCTCGTCCTCGGCGGTGTCGGCCTGATCGCTTCCGTCCTGACCTCGATCGCATCACCCGCGGTTGGACGACGACGGTCCCGAACCTGTTACGTTCGAGATCGTGCCGGACTTCAAGCTGCCGCTCTACGGCGCTGACACCGAACGCGGCGACCTCGCTCCCTGAGTCGCCCGTTCTTCCCGACACCTCGTTCACCTTTCTCAGGGAGCTTTGCCATGCGTTCGTTCATCCATGCTTTGCCCAAGGTGGAGCTGCACGTCCACCTCGTCGGCTCGGCCGGCATCGACACGGTGCTGGAGCTTGCTCGTCGTCATCCGTCGGCCGGGGTACCGGTGGATCGTTCGGAGCTGGAGCGCTTCTACACGTTCCGGGACTTCGACCACTTCCTGAAGGTCTACTGGGCCGTCCAGTCGATGGTGAAGAGCCGCGACGACATCCACACGCTCGTCGTCGGCCTGGCCCGTGACCTGGCGGCGCAGAACGTCCGGTACGCCGAGGTGACCGTGACGCCGTACAACCACGTGCTCGACGGCATGTCCGCGGACGAGGTGTTCGCCGGGCTCGCGTCGGGCCGCGCATCGGCTTCGGCTTTGGGCGTCGAGCTGGCCTGGTGCTTCGACATCCCGGGTGAGAAGGGGCTGATCGGCGCGCGCGAGACGTTGGCGTTCGCTCTGACTTCGCCTGAGGGCCTGGTCTCCTTCGGGCTCGCCGGGCCCGAGGCCGGCGTCGGCCGTGCCCAGTTCGCGCCCTTCTTCGACACGGCAAGGGAGGCGGGACTGCACTGCGTGCCGCACGCGGGTGAGACCACCGGGCCGGAGACGATCTGGTCGGCGGTGCGCGACCTCCGCGCCGAGCGGATCGGTCACGGAACGAGCTGTGTTCAGGATCCGGCGCTGGTCGAACACCTTGCACTGAAAGGGATTCCGCTGGAAGTCTGCCCGACGTCGAACGTCCGCACCCAGCAGGTGGCGTCGATCTCTTCGCACCCGGTGCGGCAGATGCTCGACGCCGGTGTCGTGGTCACGCTGAACACCGACGACCCGCCGTTCTTCGGTGCCACCCTGGAGGGCGAGTACCTGGCGGTGGCCTCGACGCTGGGTTTGAGTCGTGCGGAAGTCGCGCGGCTGGCCGAAAACGCGGTGCTGGCCTCGTTCCTGCCCAACCCGCGCAAGACCTCGTTGCTGGAGGGGATCGCCTCAGTGCTGGAAGAGTTCGACGGCGGGACGCACGGTCACTGATCCGCCGGGGTGGACGGCGTTGCTGAGAATCCTGTTGTGGCGGGCGATGATCTGCTCGGCGGTGAGCCCGGCCTCGGGATCCGCGACCGTGGAATGCCCGTCCTCGACCAGGATCACGTCGAACCCGCGGCTCACGGCTGACCGCGCGGTCGCGTCGACGCAGTAGTCCGTGCCGACTCCGGTGAGGACGATGGTGTCCACGTCCTGCAGGGCTTGGTGCAGATCGCTCTGGTAGAAGCCGTCGGTCGCGGTCTTCCGGATCACGATGTCCTGTTCCCGCAACCTGAGGCGTTGGGCGAGCGCCGTTCCCGGCGCCTCAGGTTCGAACATCGGTCCGCCGATCTGCTGCAACGCCACGACCTCGACCCCTTGTGCCCTCGCCCGATCCGCGAGGTCCGCGATGCGGTCGGCCAGCTCCGGGCCGTTCCACACGACCGGGATCAGCGCCTCTTGCATGTCGACGATCACCAAGGCCTGCATTTCTGCACGCTATCTCGTTTGGCGGCGCGGCTCATGCCGGTTCGGGCAGGATGGACTGACATCCATCACATGGGGGAAATGTGAAACGCACGATTGTTGTCCTCACAGCCGTTCTGGCCGCGCTGGGAATCGCTCCCACGGCCCAGGCGGCACGCTCGACCGACCTGGTCCTGCTCGGCGACTCCTACGCGTCCGGCACCGGAGCGGGCGCCTACCAGGACGGCACCGCCGGCAACTGCTGGCGCAGCAACAACTCCTACGGCGAACAGGTGGCCGCCCGCCTGCGCGCCCAGGGCAGGCTCGGCACGGTGACCAACGTCAGCTGCAGCGGCGCCGCCACCGCCGACCTGTCGCGCCCGTTCAAGGACCGCCCGGCCCAGCTGGACTCATTGAAGCGTGACACCGACCTGGTGCTCCTCACCATCGGCACCAACGACATCGACTACGCGGCCTACGGCGGCACCTGCATCCAGGCAGACTGCACCGGCGCACCCACCGAGGCGATCCTGGCGAAGCTCCCCGCCATGGGCCGCAACGTCCGCGCCCTGCTGACCGAAATCCGCAAGCGCAGCCCGTACGCCCGCATCATCGTCGTGGGCTACGGCCGCCAGGTGTCCACTTCGGACAACCCTCCCGGCGCCACGCTCGACCCGATCTGCGGCGACGGCATCCTCACCACCGCGGAACGCCGTGAGGGCAACAAGGTGGCCGACGGCCTGGACGCCACCCTCCGTGCCGCGGTCGCCCACACCGGGGCCGTGTTCGCCAGCCCGTTCGCCTACCCGGACAGGTTCGACGGCCACGCGCTGTGCGAGGCCGGCACGCCGTTCCTGCGCGGGTTCGACGCACTCGCGCCCGGTCAGGAGGGGCCGGAAGCCGTGTTCCACCCGAACCAGCAGGGGCAGGCCGCACTGGCCACGCTCGTCCGGGTCTAGTTCCACGCCGACCGCGCGAGCTCCTCGATCTGCTCGAGGAGCTCGCGCGGTGGCACGTCGAGGTTCAGCGGGTACTCGGTGATCGTGATCGGCGAGTTCAGCACCCGCCTCGGCCGCACACCCGCCGTGCCGCTCGGGTAGACCAACCATCCGCGCTCGACCCGCAGCGACGTGCAGTACGCGAGAACCTGGTAGAGGTCAGCGTTGGGATAGTTGCCGCGAGGACTGGGTCGCTTGTACTTGGCGTCGACCACGAACCGCGGCCTGCCGTCGACCAGATGCACCACGTCGATCCTCGTGGAGATGGCTCCGCCGGTGTCGAGCTTGGCGGCGTACTGACCTCGCGTGTAGCCAGGGCTCGTGCTCCACGCCTCGGTCAGCGCCGTGGTCACGAAGTCCTCGAACACCTTCTCCATGTTGACCACGAACGTGGCGATCGACAGCCCGTCCTCGCCGACCTCGAACGAGAGGGTGTTCAGGACGAGTTCGGCGATCCTGAGCGCGGGCTGGTACCGCGCGTTCAACCTGCTCGGCCGCCACACCGGAACCGGGGCGCCGGGGCGCAGCGGTGAGATGGCCAGCAGCTGGCTTTCCACGTGCGCCAGCCGCCGTTTGACCTTCTCGTCGATCCTCGGCACGGCCAACATTCTTCTCGCCGCGGCGCGCAGGATCTGGTTCTCCGGAATGTCCATCGTGTACTCGTCGTGGCTGATCTCGACCGGCAGCATCCGCCCCGGTCGTGCGGCGATCTGGTCGCCGACCCGGATGCGGCCGCGAATCACCGTGCTCGTCGAGTGTTCGGTGGCGTATCCGGTCAGCACGCCGTTCAGCAGCGCCCGTTCCGCGTGCCGGCACAGGGTTTCCGCGACGATGCCCCAGAGGCCGTCGGCCTGAACGCCCTCGATGTTCTCAGGCCGGAAGCCGGGGTTGACGGCGTACCCGATCATGAACAGCAGCCGTGGGATGCTGACCTTCGGTGTCACCACGATGTCGAGCCCGTGCGCGTGCACCGCACCGACGCGCTTGGTCTTGGGCACCAACCGGTAGCCGTCGCGGGCCGGCTTGACGTCGACGAGATCGCATTTCTCCAAGAACGCCAGCTGAGTTGGCGTGAGCGCCAGCGTGTGACCGCTCTTGGCGTTCTCCTGGAGCTCGATCACTCGGCGTTCCGGATGGCATCGAGCCCGAAGGTGTTGTGGACTTCCAGCCGTTCCATGCGGCCGTAGTAGTGCTCTTCCAGCAGCGGCAGGATGGAGTGCTTCCAGACCAGTGCGAGATCCTGGTCGGCGTCCGGCTTCATCAGGTACGAGGGCCCGATCTGGAAGTCCCGGTCGGTGGCGCCGATTCTGTTGTTGAGCTTCGCGAGCAGCTCGGCTCGCTCGTCGTTCCTCCCGGTGGCGGCGATCCACCGTTCCAGCACCCTGCTGGTCGGAGGAGTCGTCGGGTGGAGCTCGACGAACGCGAAGCGCCGGCGCATCGCCGCGTCGACGAGTGCGATCGAACGGTCGGCGGTGTTCATCGTGCCGATGATGAACACGTTCTCCGGCAACCGGAACTGCACGTCGGAGTACTGCAGGTCGACCAGCTCATCGCGGTACTCCAGCAAGAAGTACAGCTCACCGAACACCTTCGACAGGTTGGCCCGGTTGATCTCGTCGACGATCAGGACGTACGGGCGGTCCGGGTTCTGCGAGGCCTCGTCCGCGAGCTTGCGCAACGGGCCACGCCTGAGCTTGAAGGTCGCGGTGCCGCCGTCGCTGTGAGGCCGGAAGCCTTCGAAGAAGTCCTCATAGGAGTAGGACGGGTGGAACTGCACTAATCGTGTCGCGGTGCGTCCCGCGACGCTGTGAGCGAGTGCCTGCGCGAGATAGGTCTTGCCGGTGCCGGGCGGTCCGTAGAAGACGATCTGCTTGCGACTCTGCAGGAGTGTGATGATCTCCTGCACGTCGTTCTCGTCGTAGTGCAACCGTTGCGCGAGGGCGGCCACGTCAGTGCGCAGCTGGACAGGACTGGAAGCTCGCGCCGTTGGTTGTGCGAGGTCTGCGGCGAGGCGACTGGCATCGCTCGCGGAGTAGCCCGGGACGGTGAGTCGCAACCGGATCTGCCTGGTGTTGTTGCCACCTGACGACGGGGTGAACTTCCGTTGTTCGCGACCGAGCCGCCGACGAAGTGCGTCGACGTCCTCCACATCCGCCAGCCGGACGGGCTCGTCGAGGATGGAGCGTTGGTCTTCCGGAAGGTGCTGGACCCTCAACGAGTCGACGATGCCGTTCTCCACCACCGCGCCGAGATCGCGCAGACGGCTGAGCAAGAGCTCGAGGGTTGCGTTGTAGTCGGGGTTCGTGCCGTTGGGCCTGCTGCTCGACTTGCCGCCCATGCTTCTCATGATCAGCGAGAGCCGGTCGCCTTCGGCCTCGATCCCGAACTCAGCGTCGAGCACGTCGCCTGCGTCGGTTGTTGCGCGCATGCGTTGGTCATCGGCGCTATGGATCATTGAGTTACCTTATGGCGCGCCGTGTGTGTATGTGCGCACTTCTACAAAGGATCGAGGTAGAGCGTTCCGCCTGCTTCCTGCGCCATCTTCGTCAGCACCTTGTTGGCTTCCACCATGGCGCGCACCGCCTCGTCGTCCCCCCGCCGCGCATACCTCAACGCAGCGACGAGGAACACGGACCCGCGCAACGGATAGGCGAGGACGAGCCCGAACTCGCTGTACAGCTCCGGCCCCTCGGATTCCAAGTGGCGCAGCACGTTCTCGACGGCACCGTCCGGCACCAAGACGTTGCACCACGGATGCGGTGAGTCCCACAGCCCGGCCTCCCGGAGCGCCGGCTCACCCGCCGCGAGCCGGTTCACGAAGTCCCAGTAGCTGGTGACCTGCGTGTCGGCGTCGTCGAATGCCAGCCCGTCCAGACTCGCGCGGGAGTAGCTGACGGCTTCGAGCTCGCGAACGCGCTGCCCGCCGCGGATTTTGAGCTGGCCCTCCACGTAGTCGAACGATCCGGCCGTGACGAGCACCCGCTGGTCCGCCGTCAACAGCTCCACAGAGCTGTAGTGCAGCCGGTGCCACTGCACGGTCTCGGGCGCGGGCACCAGGCGCAGGGTCGCCCGCACGATGATCCCGTTGCGGCCACGCCCGCCCAGCGCCGGGTGGTCGGGGCCGCCGGTGACGAGGTCTCCCGACGAGGTCAGCACGTCCAGCGCGAGAACGTTGTCGGTCTGTGCCCCGAAGTGCTGACTCGCCCCGCCCAGCCCGCCGACCGAGAGCGTGCCGCCCACGGTGAGTTCGAGGTAGTCGGTGAGCACCGGCGGTGTGAGGCCCAAAGGCAGTGTTGCGCGCAGCACGTCGCTCCACCGGGCGCCCGCGTCGACGACCACGCGATCCGGGCGGACCTCGTGGATGGTGTCGAGTGCGGTCATGTCGACCACCACGCCGTTCAACGCCTGTGCCTGACCGTGCAACGAATGTCCGGCGCCGCGCGGCACGACCGGCGCGTTCTGCCGCAGCACCGCGCTGATCTCGGCCACGTCGGCCGGGCGCAGCACCGCGACGGGGCGGTGGTGGACCAGGTCGCCGTAGTCCTGGGCGGCCCAGCGGAGGATGGCCTCGTCGGTGTGGAGCATGAGTCCACCGTGCCAGAGGAATGATCCATACTGCCGATGGACACCGTCGCGCGGTGCGAGGATCGTGCTGCTTGTGGAGCAGGTCGTCGAAGTGACCGACTTGGACGCGGCGCACGAGATCTTCAGCGCGGCATACAGCCGGTTGCGCATCGACGGTGGCAATGACCGGTCGTTGAGCTGGTTGAGCTCGCGGAGGTTCGGACGTGTCCGGTTCGACCGGATGGGTGGGCGCATCAGGTTCGAGGCCACCGGCGAGCCGTTGCGCAACTACGTGTTCGGACACCTGCATTCCGGGAAGATCCGGCACAGCTCTGACGGGGACGAGCGGTATCTGCTGCCGGGTGACGCGTTTCTGACCGCGCTGCCCGACCGGCCGTTCGGGGCGGCGATCGACGACCCGGAGGTGTCCATGATCGTGCTGGGGCAGGAGGTGGTGGACGAGGTCGCTGACGACGTCCGCTTCGAAGGGTTCCGGGCCGTGTCGCCGGTCGCTGCTGCTGTGTGGCAGTCGACGTGCGCACACGTGCGCGATGAGGTCTTACCTGTGTTTGAACAACATCCGCTCGTGGTGGCCAACGCGACGCGTCTGGTCGTGGCAATGACTCTCGCAACTTTTCCCAACAATGCCAACGACGAGAGGGTGCCCGATCGACGTGATGCGCATCCGTTGACCGTGCGGCGCGCTATCGCGTTCATCGAGGACAACGCCGCAGACGACATCACCGCCGCTGACGTCGCGCACGCCGCACGTGTGTCCATCCGCGCGATACAACTAGCCTTTCGTCGTCACCTCGACACGACACCGATGGCATACCTCCGACTCGTGCGTCTTTCCTGCGCACACAACGACCTCCGGGCTGCGAACGGCTCCGTCACCGCCATCGCCGCCCGGTGGGGTTACGCCCGTCCGAGTGTCTTCGCGGCCCATTACCGCGCTGCCTATGGTGTGTCTCCTTCGAAGACGCTGTGGTCAGGCTGAGCGCACTTCGCTTTCCACGCGGTGTCTTCGTTTCCGCTGCTATCGCTCCCGGTTCCGATGCGATGGAGTGGAGGTCCGTTCTCCGAGGTGAGGTCCGATGACCGGCTGTGAGATGAGCCCGTTCGCCGTGCGGACGCAGCGCACCGGCACCCAGTTCGCCGCCCTGTGCAGCGGTGAGATGGACATGACGACGTGCGAGCTGTTCTTCGCCGCGGTGCTGCCCGGCGTCACCGACACCTCGGTCACCAGGGTGTCCATCGACCTGGCCGAGGTGAACTTCATGTCCGCGAGCGGCCTGCGCAGCCTGCTCCTGGTGCTGTGCGCGGCGCACTACAACGACAAGTCCTTCGACCTCCAGCACGTCCAGCCACCCGTGCGGCGGGTGCTGGACCTGTTCGGGTTCACCACCTTCAAAGCCGGCCTTGTGTGGCAAGCGACCATGTCGGCGAAGGGCGGTCGTTCACTAGCTTGACCAGCTATGTTGCTCCCGCTGGTACTAGTACTCGCGCTGACCCCGCCGACGGCCGCGGTGCACGTGCCGGGCGCCGAACATCAGCGACTCGCGCGGCTGGCCGACCTCACCACCACCGGCACCGCGCAGTCCGGTCACACCGACCCTGCCGACTGGGCGGGCCTCACGAGCGCCGCGCTGCCCGTGCCCGCCGCGGTCCCCGGCATCCAGATCGACGGCTACTTCCCCGACACGTCCGCCACCAACACCAACAACGGCTGGAAGCACGACTCGCAGTTCGTCCTGCGCCTGCCCGACCGCTGGAACGGCGGCCTCGTCGTCACCGGAGCCCCTGGCGTGCGCGAGCAGTACGCGAACGACCGCGCCATCTCCGACTGGGTCCTGTCCCGCGGCTACGCCTTCGCCGCCACCGACAAGGGCAACACCGGCGCCCAGTTCTACCGCGACGGCCGGGCGATGGAGGAGTGGAACCGCCGCTTCACCGAACTCACGATCGCGACCAAAGCGGCTGTCGCGCGACGCTACGGCCACGTCCCACGCCGAACCATCGCCACCGGCATCTCCAACGGCGGCTACCTCGTCCGCTGGCAGCTGGAGAACCGCGCGCACCTCTACGACGGCGGCGTCGACTGGGAAGGGACACTGTGGACGGTCGGCGGCCCGAACCCGCTGACCTTCCTGCCTCCGGTTCTGCGCGCGTACCCCGGTGTCGTCGCCGGTGACCCGTCGGCGCACGCGGCGATGGTGTCCGCGGGATTCCCCGCCGGCACGGAATTCCTGTGGGACTACCACTACCGCTACTACTGGGACCTGACCCAGCGCATCTACCGCGAGGAGTTCGACCCGGACTTCGACGGCGCACTCGAAGCCGGCATCCCGTTCTGCGCTTCGGGAACACCTTCCTGCGACGCCGACTACTTCTATGCCGCCCGACGTCGCATCACCGGCCCCGCGGTCAGCCGGATCGCGTTGACGGGCAAGGTGAAACGGCCTTTGCTGACCGTTCACGGCACCTACGACGTGCTGCTGCCGATCAGCCAGGACTCGGACGTCTACGCGGCCATGACACCCGACCGACTGCACCGCTACTACCGGGTCGAGCAGGGCACCCACGTGGACGGCCTGGTCGACGCCTACCCGGATCGCCTGCGCCCACTGGCCCCTTGCCACCGCGCGGCCTTCGTCGCCCTCGAACGCTGGCTCGACGGCGTGGCACCACCGAAGTCCGCCACCCTGCCCCGGCCGAACGACGTGGCCACCTGTCCGTTGTCGTGATCCAATCGTGGACGTGGCCACCATCGAGTACGTCCTGGGCGACATCACCGAGCAACACGTGGACGTGATCGTCAACGCCGCCAACTCGTCTCTCCTGGGTGGTGGCGGTGTCGACGGCGCGATCCACCGCAAGGGCGGTCCGGAGATCCTCGCTGAGTGCCGCAAGCTCCGCGCGGGCCACTACGGCGGCGGTCTGAAGACAGGCCAGGCCGTCGCCACGACCGCCGGACGGTTGCCCGCGCGGTGGGTGGTGCACACCGTCGGCCCGGTGTGGTCGGCCACGGAGGACCGTTCGGCGCTGCTGGCCGACTGCCACCGCAACTCCCTGAAAGTCGCCGCCGAACTGGGAGCGGCGTCGGTGGCGTTTCCGGCGATCTCGACCGGGATCTACCGGTGGCCGGTGGAGTCGGCGGCGGAGATCGCGCGGGCCGCGGTGGCGGACGCGCCGGTGGAGCTGGTCAGGTTCGTGCTGTTCGACCGAGCCGCCTATGAGGCATACGTTCGTTAGCCGGACAGCGCGGCGGCCGGCTCGTCCCGGCCCGAGGCGGAGTCTCCCGCCGCGCTCGTCAGCAGCCCGCGAAGGTGATGCCATCCGCCGCCGCCTGTGCTCTCGTGACGTTGGGAATGTGGGTGCGGCAGGTCCAGCCGTCGTTGCCCAGCGCGAAGGCGAGCAGACCGACTGGCACGGGATCGCCCTGCTCGTAAATCGGCCGCACGACCATGTACACCGGATTGCCGTTGTCGACCTGGGCGGTGATCTTCTTTTCGAACCCGTGCCACATCCACGAGTTGTTCGTCGGGTTCTGGTAGCACGGCACGAAGTTCCGCGGGTCTGTGTTCGAACCGTTCAGCTTGTGGCCGATCAGGTGGCAGCGGGCCATGCCACGACCGGTGTCGAGCCCCATCGGCTCCACGTCCAGCCGATTCGGGCGGGCGGCCGGGTTCGACTTCGCCACGCACGCTTCCGCACCGGTGGCGCGGGTGCCGATGACGCCGTTCCACGTCGAGCCCTGAAGGTCTCCGTAGTCCTGCCAGTTCGTGGTGCAGCGTTCCGGCCGGGGTCGTGGCTTGTTCGCGGTGGCGTCCTCGTCCGGCCAGGGTCTTTGCGTGATCGCTCCCGGCGGCGGTCCCCACGGGTTGCCCGTCGCCGCGAAGTCGGCCAGGTCCGAGATGAGCCGCAGAGCCTCGGGCGAGAGAGCCGGTGACGACGGTGGTCGAGGTGCCGGAGTTTCGTGGGCGGGCACGACCTCGACTTCGTCGATGGTGACCTTCTCACCGTCGACGACCGCCGTGGCCTGCCCGCCACGCCGGATCGCCTCGTCGAACGACTGGTCCAGCCTGGGAGCGGTGGTCTCCACCTGGAGCGCCCGATAGGTTCCGCCCGGCTTCTCGACCAGGCCGTCGTAGACGTGGTGCGGGGCGAGCCGCAGGGCGAGGTCGAGGGGAATCCGGGCCACTGCCTCGGGTGTGAGCGTCGCGGTCGCTCGCCTCTTGTCGACCTGGACGTTCCTCTGCGCGGCATAGGCGTCGAGCGCCGTGCCGTCGCGCTTCCTGGAGACGGGATCTCCGCCGTCGGTGGAGGGACGGTTGACCGGACGGCCCAGATCGCCACCCGCGTCCTGGTGCCGCGCAACGCCTTGCCGCTGCGCGTCGGCCGCGGCCTGCACCTCGCCCAGCGCCTGCTGGAGCAGCCGCTGGGTCTCGGTCGCGACCTGACGGCGCTGGTCGTCGAAGGCGCTGATCCGCGAGCGCAGTTCCCGCTTCCCCGACTCCAGCCGCGTGCCCTCGTCGTCGACCGCGGACTTCTCGGCGGAGATCCACGACCTCTCGGACTCGAGCTGTGCCTCTTCCGCGTTGAGCGCGGTCTGCTCGGCGCCGAGCTCGGCCGCCTCGGCGTCGTAGGCCGCGGCGGCCGCAGCCTGACGCGGTATCTCGAACTCGTGCGGTTCGGCGTTGTGTGCGCGGATCTTCGAGCTCAGGGTGCGGAACTTCGAGTTGAGGGCGTCCTGTTTCGTGTTCACCGCGTCGGCCCGGCGAGCACACGCGGTCTTCCGCTGGTTGTGCGCGTCGATCTTGCTGTTCTCGTCCTGGATCCGGGTTTGCAGCTCCTGCCGTTGCTGCTCGTGCGCGACCACCCGGTCACGCACGACCGCGATCCGCGCGGCCAGGCCGGGCACGACCTTCAGGAACCTGCCCAGCTGGTTCGCGCCGAGCTCGCCGGCGTCGAGTGAAGGCACCGCGGGCACAGGGACTGGGGCGGCGGATGCCTGGTGGGGCACCAGACCCAGCGCCACCACCAGAACCAGCGCGGCGGACGTGGCGCGGATCATGATCAACCGCCCACCCTGGCGGCGAACCGGTCAGCGATCGCCGTCGCTGCCTGCTTGCCGTCACCGGCCTGGCAGACCCCCACCTGGAGCACGGCGGTGCGCTTCAGCCGTGCTTGCCGATAGCACGCCCATCCGTCGCCGGTGTTCTCGGTGGCCGTCCAGCCGAGCGCGTCGGCCGTCGCGGCGTCGATCGAGTAGGTCCACGCGGACACCCGTTGATCGCCGCTGGTCCGCACAGCGGATCGGCAACCCTTGAGTCCGTCGGCCAGATCGCCGAACACCTGGCGGGAGCGCTCCTCGTCCGGATACACGCCGAGCACCTGGATCACCGTGTGGTCGGACACGGCCTCTGAATCCTGGTAGGTCACGGATCCGAACGTCGTCCAGCCGCGCGTGTACACCTCATCGGTCGCCGGTCCGGCCGCTACCGCGCAGCCGGCGGGATCGGTGGTCAGCGCCGGTGGCGGTTCGCTCGCGCTCTGCTCGGACACCAGCGTCGTGCCGACCGCCGTGCTGGCCTCATCGGCGGTGAGGACGCTCGCCTGAACCGTGCCCGGCGCCACGTGCCGATCCGAGGGCCACCACCACCAGACGCCGACGCCGGCCAGAAGCAGATATCCGCCCACAGCAACCGCGATCAGCCATCGACGCGTCATGAACCGTCACCTCGTCATGTCGTACCGGAGCCACCGATGGTGGGGCCGCGTCGATCACGAGCCCAGGCCGCGAACCGGCCATGTGTGGCCGGTGTGCGCGATAGAGTCCGTTGCGGGGAGGGAAAACTGACGTGACGGGCGGATTCGGCGCGTTGCTGCGGCAGTTGCGACTGCGCGCGGGGATGACTCAGGAGCAGTTGGAAGAGCAGTCCGGTGTCTCCGTGCGCACGATCCGGAGGTTCGAGACCCGCGATCCCTTCAACGGCAGCATGACAACGGTGCGGCGGCTTGCCGACGCCCTGCGGCTGTCGGCGGAGGAACGGGACGGTCTGCTCGCCGCCGCGGCCGGCACCTCGGCCGGCGAGAACGCGACGGCTCCTGTGCCCCGGCAGCTACCGGCACCGCCGGGGGAGTTCGTGGGACGGCACGACGAGCTGGCCGCGCTGGACAAGGCAGTGGGCGCCACGCCCGCGGTGGTGGCCGCCAGCGGAGGCGGCGGGATCGGCAAGACGTGGACCGCCCTGCACTGGGCTCACCGCAACCTGGACAGGTTTCCGGACGGCCAGTTGTTCGTCGATCTGCACGGCTTCGACCCCGGTGGGATGCCGGTGCGCCCGGCCACCGCGGTGCGGGGGTTCCTGGACGCACTGGTCAAGACGGGCACGCCGGCCGGCGAGGACGCGCAAGCGGCGCTGTACCGAACCTTGGTGGCGGACAAGCGGATGCTCATCGTCCTGGACAACGCCCGCGACGCCGCGCAGGTGGTTCCGCTGCTGCCCGGCGGCCGCGGCTGCACCGTGCTGGTGACCAGTCGCGATCGGCTCGCAGGTCTGGTCACCGCCCACGGCGCGGTGCCGCTGGCGTTGGGCGAACTCGAGGAGCACGAGGCGTGGGACGTGCTGGCAGCCCGCCTGGGTCGCGACCGGCTGGCCGCCGAACCGGATGCCGCGGCCGACCTGGTGCGCTACTGCGCGGGTCTGCCGCTCGCACTGGCCGTGGTCGCGGCCCGCGCCGAACTCCGCGCCGATGTTCTGCTGGCCACGCTGGCCGCTGAGCTGCGCGACGTCTCCACCCGGCTGGACGCGCTGGACGCGGGCGATCCCACGTCGAGCGTGCACGCGGCGTTGTCGTGGACCTACGGCGCACTGAATTCCAGCCAGGCCGAGACGTTCGCGTTGCTCGGACTCACCCCAGGAGCGGAGATCAGCCTCGCCGCAGCCGCGAACCTGGTCGCGGAAGCCGACGTGAGCGCGACAACGCGGGCGCTGGAGCGGGTGTCGTTGATCGAGCAGTGCGCCCCGCGCCGCTATCGCATGCACGACCTGGTGAAGCTCTTCGCCGCCGATCAAGCCCGCACCAGCTTCTCCGCCGAGATCCGGGATGCCGCGCTGCGCCGCCTGAGCGACTTCTACCTGCACACCGCGCACGCGGCCGACCGCCTGCTCGAACCTCACCGGCACGTCGTCGAACTCGGCGAGCCGGCACCCGGAACGAGTCCCCGCTCGCTGCCGGACCCCGCCGCCGCGCTGACGTGGTTCGACGACGAGCACGCCAACCTGCTTGCGGCACAACGCATCGCCACCGCCCGAGGGTGGCATGACACGGTGTGGCAGCTCGCGTGGAGCCTGAACACGTTCCAGAGCAGGCGGGGTCTCGTCCACGACCGGCTCGCGGTGTGGCGAGCGGCGCTGGACGCCGCCACGAGCCTGGCCGATCCCGGCCCTCTCATGCGCGTCCACCGGCTGCTCGGTTACGCCAGCGCCGCGCTGGGACACCACGAGGAAGCGATCGGCAACCTCGGCCAGGCGGTTGGTATCGCTGAACAGGAGGGAGATCTGGCCGAGCTGGGCCGCGCCCACGTCACGCTGGCGAGGGTGTGGGAGATGCGAGGCGACGTGCGACGGGCTCGTGAGCACGGAATCCAAGCCCTGCACATCTTCCGGGCACTCGAGCAGCCGGTGTGGGAAGCCGAAGCCCTGAACAGCATCGGCTGGCAGTCCGCCTGCCTTGGCGAGTACGAGACGGCCCGCGAACACTGCCAGGCCGCACACGCCCTGTATCGCGAGCACCACGAGCGCGACGGTGAGGCGGACACCTTGGACAGCCTCGGTTACATCGCTCACCTGACCGGCCGCCACGACGAGGCCGTCGGGCACTACCAGCAGGCCCTCACCCTGTTCAAGGACATCGGTTACACCCACACGGCCGCCGACACCCTCGAACGGCTCGGCCACCCCTACGCCGCTCTCGGGCAGTGCGACCGGGCGTGGACCGTGTGGAGTGAAGCGCTGGCCATGTACCAGACCCAGCACCGGACGACCGACGCCCAACGCGTGCGGGCCGCCCTCGACCGCCTCGACACCGACCTCTCCGGTACTACTGGGACCTGACCCAGCGCGCGTCCACCGCGAGGAGCCCGCTGACGCGATATGTGGAGAGGTTGTGAAAGTTTCCAGCGGACTCTCCCGTTTCCGCCGGAGGAAATCGATCACGGTGTTAGCTTCGACCTCGTGATGATCATGCGTGCGGCTCTGCAGGATCTTTACGCTCGCCGCCTCCGCGCCAAACTCGAGAACGCGACGCTGCCTCGGCACATCGCCGTGATCATGGACGGCAATCGGCGCTGGGCCAGACAGGTGGGCTTGGAGAACGCGAGCTCAGGGCACCAGCGCGGCGGCGAGCACCTGAAGAACCTCATGGATTGGTGTGAGGACATCGGAATTCCTCACCTCACGGTGTACCTCGCGTCCGCCGACAACCTGAAAAAGCGCGCCACCAGCGAAATGCGCTTTCTGATGGAAGAGGTCGTCGAGCACATCGTGGTGCCGCGGGCGGTCGAGTCCGCACGCTGGCAGACGCACGTCGCGGGCCGGGTGGATCTGTTGCCCGACAGCACGAGGCACGCGTTGAAGCTCGCCGTGGAGGACACCCGTGACCGCGACGCCGAGTTCCACCTGACCATCGCCGTGGGCTACGACGGCCGGTTCGAACTGGTGGACGCCGTGCGCTCGTTGCTGGAGAGCGGGCCGAGCCTGGACGAACTGGCGGCGACCATCACTCCGGACGACATCGCGAGACACCTGTACACGGCCGGGCAACCCGATCCCGACCTGGTGATCCGCACCAGCGGCGAGGTGCGCCTGTCCGGTTTCCTGTTGTGGCAGGCGGCCTTCGCGGAGCTGCACTTCTGCGACGTCCACTGGCCCGGATTCCGGTATCTCGACTTCCTGCGCGCGCTGCGTTCCTACTCCGACACACGAGGATGACGATGAAGGTCACCGTAGTGGTGCCGACCTACAACGAGCGCGACAACCTGCCCGTGCTGGTCGACCTGCTGGCCGCACTCGACGTGCCGGACCTGCACGTCCTGGTGGTCGACGACGGGTCGCCCGACGGAACGGGTCGCGTGGCGGACGCGCTGGCCCTCGACGGCCCGATCCCGCTGTCCGTGCTGCACCGCACCGAGAAGAACGGCCTGGGCCGCGCCTACGTGGCGGGCATGACGAAAGCCCTCGACGACGGCGCGGACGTGGTCGTCCAGATGGACGCCGACCTCTCCCACCCGCCCGGCGCCATCCCCGCGATGCTCGACGCCTTGCGCACCGGTGACGTGGTCATCGGCTCCCGCTACGTGCCCGGGGGATCGGTGTCCGACGAGTGGAAGTGGCACCGCAAGGCGCTGTCCCTCTGGGCGAACGTCTACGTCAACGCGATCCTGCGGCTGCGGGTCAAGGACGCGACCGCCGGATTCAAGGCCTGGCGCGCCACCACGCTCCGGCAGATCGACGTCGAGTCGGTGCAGAGCAACGGGTACGCGTTCCAGGTCGAGATGAACCACCGGGTGGTGCGCGGCGGGATGCGCATCGCCGAGGTGCCGATCCGGTTCGACGAACGGGCTGAGGGCGCGTCCAAGATGAGCCTCGCCGTGCAGTTGGAGTCCGCTGTCATGCCGTGGAAGTTGTTGTTCAAGAAGGCCACGCCGAGCCGGGTGCGCTAGCCCGCACCGAAGCAGACGAGCGGCACCAGGGATTGCCCGGCGGCGAGCGCCAGCGCCTGGGCGGGGGAGGTGCCGGCCACGATCTCCCGGTGGTAGGCCTGCATCACGGGCACCACGACGTCGTCGGGCACGCGGGCGACGCTGGAGACCACTGTGGACGTTCCGACGTAGAGCATGGCCGCGGTGAGGCCGAGGATCTCGTCGCCCGCGCGCACCTGGGCTCGACCGACGTCGCAGGCCGACAGGACCACGTGCCTGGGGGCGTGCGAGAGGTCCTGAAGGTCGTAGGCGAACAGAGGGCCGTCGGCGAGGTCGAGGCGGGAGAACAGCACGTTGTCCGGCTCGTGGTGGCCGTGGGCGGCCAGATGCGCGATGCCGGCGCCGTCGAGCGCGGCCAACGTCGCGTCGACGGTCGCCGACGCGCCGGTCAACGTCCTGCCGTGCGGGTAGATGCGGGCCAACGAGTCGACCTCGGCGTCGGCGCGGAGCAGGGACGGGCCCGCGACCAGCAGTTCGCGCTCACCCATCCGCTGGGAACGCAGCGCGGCCGACCAGACCGACGCGGACGGCGCCACCGAGACCGCGCGGCCTTGCAACAAAGGCAACAGGCCCCAGGGAATGGCCGACAGGCCGGTGCTCGGCACGATCACGACGTGCGGGCTCAGCAACGAGCGGAACGGGCTGAGCAAACGGTTCTGCAGTTCGCGCAGGTGCCACTCGGCGGACTTCCTGATCGTCGCCCGCACGTGCCGCGGCAGGTTCCAGCTCGCCAGCGCGTCGAGGTCACTGATCAAACGACGCACGATCTCGGTGACCTCGCGGACGTCGCCCAGCTCGGTGACCGAAGCGGAGCCGTCGTGCAGCACCAGCGCGAACAACCTGTCGGAGTGGCTGACGAAGCACACCATCGTGCCGGGCAGCTGCGAGTGGACTTCTGACAGCGACACCAGCTGCGCGCTCTCCGCCTGGCTTTCGTTCTGCCAGCCGCGTTCGCGCAGCCGCCGTTCCAACTGCGCCACCCGGCCGTGTTGACGCACGCGGTGGAGCTGCCGCAGCTCGGCGACCATCAACCGGGTCTCCTCGTCGGCTGGCGGGCGCACCGGACGCGCCCGGAACGCCTGGGCGCGGCACCGTTCCGACCAGTCGAACACCAGTCGCGCGGAACCCCGCTGCAGCGCCAGGCTGAGGCCTGTGCGCGCGAGATCGGCACCCAGCAACGACGCCCCCGCCCTGAGTTCCACGCTGCCGAACCGCATGCGGTGGCGGTCGAGCGCGGTGAGGCCGCTGCGCAGTGAGGCCAGTGCCGCGGAACGTCTGCCGGAAGCTCCGTGCAGCTCGGCGTGCACGAGCCGGCGCAACAGCCGCGTCTCCAACGGCGAGCCCGCACCGGGACGCGCGATCGACGACACAGCCGTACGAGCCGTCTCGAGCTGACCCCCGGCTATCAAAGCGCGCACCGACAACAGCTCCGCGGTGTCGCCGTCGTAACGCAAACCCAAGCGGTGCAACTGATCCGCCAAAGCGCCAGCACGAGCAGCGATCGCGGCGGGCCTCTTCGAACACGCCAGCGAGGCACGAAGAGACGTGACCTCGGCGAGCGCGGTCCACGCGGCGTCCCCGTGCCTGCGGAAGCGCCGGGCCGCACGCCGTGACCACAGCAGAGCGGCCTGGAGATCTCCGACGGCCAGCGCCGCCTGTGCGCGAGTCAGCTCGGCCCACGCGTAGTCGACGCTGAACCTGTCGTGGTGGAACAGCTCGAACGCGGCGTCGAGCTCCCGTTCCGCCTCACCGGCGAGGCCCGCCGCGAGCAACGTCCGCGCCTTGTCCATCACCACGACCGGGAGGTAGTCGCGGCCGTGCTCCCGATAGCGGTCGGCCGCGGCGTCGAGCGAGCGCAGCGCCAGCGGGATGTCCCCGCACAGCAGGTGGCAGTAGCCCAGGTCGTGGTCGACCTTGGCGATGATCAGGTGGTACTGGTTGGCCTCCGCGATCTCCCGGCAGCGCCGCAGGTCGGACCGCGCGGGCCGCACCCTGCCCGTGCCCAGGCTCACGGTCGCCCTGTTCAGCAACGCCGTCGCCAACGTGAAGTCGTCGCGCGCCGCCTCCAGCAACGGCACGGCCGCGTCGAACAACGGCAGCGCCTCATCGGGACGACCTGCCCGTTGCAGCACCACACCCCGGTTCTGCAGAAGGATCCCGCGGTGCTCGGGAGCGATCATCCCTTCGGCCTCCGCGAGCAACCGCAGCCCCGTCTCGGTGTCGCCCTGCTCAGCCTCCGCGAACCCGAGGCTGATCAGGACTCTCCCGACGAGCCAGGAAGGCGAGCCGTCGCCGGGCCACCCCAGGATCTTCAGCGCGGCCCGCAGCTTGCGCACACCCGCGGCGGGCCGGCCGCTGTTCGTGAAGCCGGAACCGGCCTCGCGCATCCGGAGCACCCGGTCGACGGTCGCCTGGTCCATCACAACGCGATCGTCGGGGTGGTGACGGCTCTCGAACCCGCGGGGCGCACGGTGAGATAACCGCTGCCGTGCGCCACCGAGTCCAGCGCGAACCTCCCGCGCTCGTCCGACCACGTCGTGATCGAACCTTCCGGCGTGCGCAGTTCCACGGGATGCGCGCGCGGTGGTTCGAGCCAACCGTCCACACGCGCGGTGCCGTTGTCGTTGTGCCGCACGCTCACGACGATCGTCATGGCCGCGCACTCGAACGTGTGCAGCCGCTGTTCGTCCTCTCCCCGCGTGACCACGGGGATCAGGTCCTCGGCCGCCCGCGCGACCTCGGTCTCCAGGTGCTCGACCGCCAGCGCGAACCGGATGTCGTCGAGTATTCCCGATGGCATGGGATCGATCGCGCCGTACACGTCGCGCACGTCGTCGAGAATCAGGAAGTCCTTGCCGTCCAACGGCTCCGCCGGGCCATTGGTGTTCATCGCCAACCCCCGTCCGGATCAGCCTCGAGCTGCGCCCGCAGCTGCGCCAGGCACCGGCCGCGGGTCGGCCCCACACCGCCCCTGGCCATGCCCAGCGCCGCCGCGACCGCCGCGTAGTCGGGTCGGTGCACGAACGCGACCACCCGCAGCAGATCCTGACACCGCCGCGGCAACCGCGACACGGCCGCCCACAGGCGACGTTGCCGATCGGTCAGCACCGCGCTCTCTTCCGGTGTCGCGGCGGTGTCGGTCGCGTCGTGCCCGTCGAGTGGTTCGTGGACCGGCTCGGTGCGCCGCATCCGCCAGGCCCCGCGCTTGGTCGTGGTGACGAGCCACGGCACGACCGCGGCGGGATCGCGGATCTTGTCGACGTTGCCGAGGAAGTGCACCCAGGTGTTCTGCACGACGTCCTGGCTGCTCTGCCGATCGAGGCCCTGGGCGCGGGCGACCTGCCACAGCAGCGGCGTCAGGTCCGCCACCAGCGCGTCGAGGCACTCGTGCCGGCCCTCCCGGACCGCGAGGAAGAGCGCGGTGACCCGCTCTCCGCGCGTCCCGGTGGTTCTCGGTCTCGGTGCAACACTTTCCTGCATGGCACACCTGCCCGTGCGGTAGCCGTTCAGAGTCTGTCCACCGCCGCCCTTGCACGGGAAAGCGTAGCTTCCTTGCCCACCTGAGTTCTTCCGAATTCCTCCGGCGTCACACCGACGTGTTGCATCGCCTCGCCGTCCAGTTCCATCAACCGGGTAGCGAGCCTGGCCGCGACCATCGGCGCGGCGAAGGACGTTCCACTCCACTCGGCATAGCCGTAGCGGTAGTCGTCGGACTCGAGCGACTGCCGGATCGCGAGTGGATCGTCGCTGCGCGGGTCGCCCACCTCGAACAGGGCCCGGCGGCTGCCGTTGACGTTCTCCGGGTAGGTGCTGACGATGCCCGCACCTGGCGCCCAGCACCGCACCCAGGGGCCGTCGTTGCTGAAGAAAGCCTTGGTGCCGTTGGGATTGCGGGCACCGACGCTGATCACGCGCGGCAGCCCGTCGTCGTCGCGGTCGGCGAGCGCCGCGGGGAAGAACGGCCTGCTGCTCGCGTAGTTGCCCGCGGCGGCGACGATGATCACGCCACGTGCCCGCAGCGCGTCGACCACCTTGGTCAGCTGGTCGTACTCGGCACCGGCCGCTCCCGCCTCGCGATAACCGCCCAGTGACAACGAGATCACGTCGACCATGCGCTCCGGGTGGCCGCCGTCCTGCGCCTCGACGACCCGGTCGAGCAGCCGCTTGAGCGCGTCGATGAGCACGTGGGCGTAGACGATCCCGTCGTTGTACATGACCCGCACGGACAGCACGTCGGCCCGTGGCTCGGTCTGCCGGATCACGCCGATGACGAACGTGGCGTGGCCGGTGTGGCTGCTCAGGTACCCGGTGAGCGGTTCGACGGTGAACGAACCCTCCCAGTAGGACGACTGGATTCCAGCCGACAGCGGAATGGGCATGCCTACCTGCAGATCCTGGTCGGCGGCGAGGAACGCGTTGTCCCCCAACGGCCTGAAGAGACCGTCGTCGTTGCGTGCCACGGACAACCACTTGTTCTCGGCGAGCCCCGTGTCCAGTACCGCGATCACCGGGCGCCGGCCGGCGGGAGGCACCGCGCGCTCGGGTTGGGGCAGCTTGATCGCGACCGGCCGGCGCCAGTAGCCGAGCTCGTCGTCCGGGCCGGGGTTGCCACCGATCGCGCCGGGAACCCCGCGCAGGATGTCGGAGGCGCCACCGATTCCGCCCATCGCGGCACCGATCATCAGGTAGTTCAGCGAAACCTGGTGGAGTGCCGCCGTCACCTGGCCGTTGGCCGTCTGCAACGCGGTGGAGCGCCAGGTCTGCAGCGCGCGCCACGCGTCGGGCAGGCTGGTCGGTCTGTCCGCGGTCGGGTGCGGGTCCGGTCTCAGGACGCCGCGGCTCACGAGCGGGGCGTCGGGGTTGTCCTGGTGCTCGTCGATGACGAGTCCGAGCCCCTCCTGCAACACGGGCAGCATGCTCTTGAGCGCGGCGTCTTTCAGCGCGTGGTCGTCGGCACGGATCAACAGCTCGTTGGTCCGGTACACCGTCGACGCGACCGGTTTGAAGTCGCTGACCTGCACCGAGGCCATGGGGTCGAGGATTCTGGCGCCGTGCCGCGCGAGCACGGACTCCGGCAGGGCGGTGATGCCGTAGGAGCTGTCGCTCGTCCAGGACGCGCTCAGCCTTTCGGCCTCCGCCCGGCTCAGCAGCCTGATCTGGAGGTTCTCCGCATTCGTCATGCCCGTGCAGTGGCGTGCGGCGTGCGCCGAAGTACGCGGCCGCGTCCGATTCACCCGAATGGCGTGCTAACCCTGCGCCAGTGGGAGCCGATACCGGAGCACCACGTTGTGCAAGGGGGTTCGCCATGGCGGACTACTGGTTCACGCCCTACAAGGGCATCGTCATCTCCTACAACACACTGCGCAGGCTCGTCGGCGCCATCGGGGTGGCTCTCCCGATCGTGCTCGGGGGCGTCGGATGGTTCCTGACCGGCAAGCTCGAACCGTCGATCAGCGCGTACTACTACACCGATCTGCGTGACTGGTTCGTCGGCAGCCTGTGGGCGTTCGGGGTGTTCCTGATCGCTTATCGGCTCGGGCGGCTGGACAACGTCCTGGCGACCGTCGCCGGGGTGCTCGCCATCGTGGTGAGCCTGATCCCGACCGCGGCCACCGGCACCCCGGAGGGCGCGCGTTCGGTCGGCGCGATGGTCCACCTGATCTGCGCGGGCGGGTTCTTCGTGCTGCTCGCGGTGCTGTCGTTGCTCTTCGCGAAGGACAGGGACCACTACAAACCCACGTTCGGGCAGAAGGTTCTGCACCGGGTTTGCGCCGGATGCATCCTGCTGTCGGTCGTCGGCTGCCTGTTCGTGATCATGAACTCGGGCAAGGACGTGCAGGCGGACACGACACTGGTCTTCTGGTTCGAGACCGCCGGCGTCGTCGCGTTCGGCGTCTCGTGGTTCACGACGGTCGACTCGATCGTGCCGGTGTTCGCCAGAAAGGCGACTCAGGACCGCTCCGGAGAGTCCGCGATCTCCATGGCCCAGCGGTAGACCTCTGCCGGATCACCCAGCGTGGCCGGCAGAGCGGGGTCGACCAGCGTGCCGTTCAAGGCTTTCAGGAAGTCGAACAGGCCGAGATCGGCCCACTCCCACAACATGCTGTCGAAGTTGTAGGACCGCATCAGCGGCCCGACGCGGTCCCGGATGGAGTCGATCGACTCCTGGGACAGACCGACGCCCCGCAGCCGGGCGTCGGTCGCCGCTTCCTCCGCGGGGCTGAACTCCGTGTCCAGGAACGGGTCGAGCAGGTTGCTCCACACGTCCAGGCGCCGGACCAGCGGAATGGAATGCCGCTCGCAGAACTCGGCCAGGCCTGCCTTGTCGTCGATCGCCACGAACAACGTCTCACCGGACCGGGTGCGGATCTCCAGCGGTCCGGCCTCGACGTAGGCGTCGCGGATGTCCTCGGCGCGCAGGACTCCGTGCGGGTACACGCTCGCCCACGGGAACTCGTACGACGTGAAGACGATGTGGTCCGGCCCGAACTTCACCGGGTCACCGTGCTTTCCCTGACCTGCAACGAGAACGGCGTCTGCACGTCGTCCAGCTCGATGTCGGGCGAACCGGCGCGCTCCTGCAACAGGTCCACAGCAGCGCGGGCAATGGCGGCTTTGTCAGGTGCGACGGAAGTCAGGGACGGCGAGCTGTAGGCGCTCTCGTCGTTGTTGTCGAACCCCACGACGGCCAGGTCGGTGGGCACGCGCACGAAACGTTCCGCCGCCGTCCGCATCGCGCCGACGGCCAGGAGGTCGTTGAAGCAGAACACCGCGTCGGGTGGGTTCTTCATGTCCAGCAAGGACTTCATCGCGGCGGCACCATCCGCGCGGTGGTAGTTCAACGCGGGCACGACCAGTGAGGGGTCGAACGGCAACCCGGCCTCGGTCAACGCCGCCCGGTAGCCCTCCAGGCGCAGCGCAGCCGTGCCACGTTGCGGGTGCGCGCCGATCGCGGCGATTCGCTTGCGTCCCAACGAGATCAGGTGCCGCACGGCGAAGGTCGCGGCCGCCACGTTGTCGATGCCGACGCGGGAGATGGGGACGTCGACGGCGTGCTCGCCCAGCATCACCGCGGGCACGGAGAGCTGGAAGTCCTCGACCTCCAGCGCCTCCGGGCTCAGGATCGCGGCGTCGACGAGATGCGGGCCGAGCGAGGCCAGAGCCGAGCGTTCGCCCGCGAGGGTGCCGAAGGTCTGCTCGATGAGCACGTTCCACTCGTGCTCCTGGGCGGCCGCGATCACGAGGCCGGCCAGCTCGGCGAAGTAGGGGATCGAGAGCTCGGGGAGGACCAGGGCGATGAAGCCCGTCCGGCCGCGGCGCAGGTTGCGGGCGCCGAGGTTGGGGCGGTAACCGGTGGCCTCCAGGGCGGCCTCGACCCGCGCGCGGTTGTCGGGTTTCACGAACGAGTAGCCGTTGACCACGTTCGACACGGTCTTCACCGAGACGCCCGCCAGCCGGGCGACGTCCTTGAGCGTGGCCAACACAGCCTCCTGAAAAGTACCGGGAAAAGTACCGGGAAGTCTCGGTCTTTACATCGTTGGAACAACGATGCAAATGTAGCCGGTGAGAGCGCGACCACGCACAGTCCGGTAGGAGCCAACGATGTCTCGCATCCTGCTCATCGCCGTTGCCGCCCTGCTCGTCACCGGCTGCACCAGCAGAGAGAGCCAACAGACCACGACCAGCGGTGGGCCCGCCGCGAGTGCCGCGCAGAACCAGAGCGCAGGGCCCGGTTGCCCGCGGTCCAAGACCGGGTATCCGCAGGTCGACGTCAAGGGCGCGATCGTCGGGTTCAGCCAGTCGGAGAAGGAAGCGAACCCGTTCCGCACCGCCGAGACGCAGTCGATCAGGGACGAGGCGGCCAAAAAGGGCGCTGACCTGCTCGTCACCAACGCGCAGAGCGACCTCAACAAGCAGATCAGCGACATCAAGTCGTTGCTGGACCGGGGCGCGAAGCTGCTCATCGTGGCGCCGCTCAACTCGGACGGCCTGCAGCCCGCGTTCGACGCGGCCAAGGCCAAGCAGGTCCCGGTCGTGACGATCGACCGCAAGGTGACCTCACAGCCCTGCACGGACTACCTGACGTTCATCGGCTCCGACTTCGTCGAACAGGGCAAACGCGCCGCGCAGCAGATGATCAAGGCGACCGGCGGCAGCGGCAAGGTCGCGATCCTGCTCGGCGCGTCGGGCAACAACGTCACGGTCGACCGCACCAAGGGCTTCAAGGACGGGATCGCCGGCAGCGGCCTGAGCGTGGTGGCTGAGCAGACCGGCGAGTTCGACAGGTCCAAGGGGCAGGCGGTAATGGAACAGCTGATCCAGAGCAACCCCGACATCACCGCCGTCTACGCCGAGAACGACGAGATGGGCGTCGGCGCCGTCACCGCTCTCAAAGCCGCGGGCAAGACGCCCGGCAAGGACATCAAGATCGTCTCGATCGACGGCACCCGCACCGCCGTGCAGCTCGTCGCGGACGGCAGCTACACCGCGGTGGTCGAGTCCAACCCGCGGTTCGGGCCGCTCGCGTTCGAGACGCTGGAGAAGTTCGGCAAGGGCGACGAGATCCCGCAGAACATCGTGATCTCGGACGACGAGTACGACTCCACCAACGCCCAGCAGAAGCTCGGCAATGCCTACTGATTCGGTGATCGAGGTCGCGGGGGTGACCAAGACCTTCGCCGGCGTCAAGGCGCTCGACGACGTGGACTTCACGCTGCGGCGCGGGGAGATCCACGCGCTGGTCGGCGAGAACGGCGCCGGCAAGTCGACGCTGATCAAGGTGCTGACCGGTATCCACACCCCGGACACCGGCCGGATCGCGCGCAACGGCCGGATCTCCACGATCTACCAGGAGGTCAACCTCGTCCCGCTGATGAGCGTGGCCGCGAACCTGTTCCTGGGCAGGGAACCGCGCACCCGGCTCGGCCTGATCGACCGCGCTCGCCGTGACGCCGAAGCCACCGAACTGTTGCGCGGCTATGGCATCACGGCGGACGTGAGCAGTCCACTCGGGACGCTCGCGGTCGGCGAGCAGCAGATGGTCGCGCTCGCCAGGGCGGTCGAGGCGGACGCGGACGTCGTGATCATGGACGAACCCACGTCGTCGCTGGAGCCGCGCGAGGTCGAGACGCTGCTCGAAGTCGTCCGCACACTGCACGAACAGGGAATCGCGATCATCTACGTCAGCCACCGGATGGACGAGCTCTACCGGATCTGCGACACCGTCACGGTCCTGCGGGACGGTGTTAGCGTGCACAGCGGGCCTCTCAAAGAACTTCCGCGCATCGAGCTGGTCTCGTTGATGCTGGGGCGCAGTGTCGGTGAGATCCAGAAGCACGGCACCACGGCGTTCGGCGAGGATCATCACGCCGACGCCCAGCCGGTGCTCGAAGCGCTGGACCTGACCAGCAAACCGCGCATCAACGGCGTCAGCGTGTCGATCAGGCCCGGTGAGGTCGTGGGACTCGCCGGACTGCTCGGATCAGGACGCACCGAGACCGCGAAAGCGATCATCGGCGCGCTCCCGCTCGACCACGGCACGGTGCTCGTCGCGGGCAAACCCGTGCCGCGCACCGTGAAAGCGGCCACCAAGGCGGGCATCAGCATGCTCGCCGAGGACCGCAAGACCGAGGGGATCATCCCGAACCTCTCCGTGCGCGAGAACATCGTGCTGGCCGCGCTGCCGAGGCTCAGCCGGTTCGGCATCACCAGCAGGTCCAAACAGGACCGGATCGTCGACACCTTCATCAAACGCTTGCGCATCAAGGTGTCCAGCCTGGAGCAGAAGGTCGCCGAACTGTCCGGCGGCAACCAGCAGAAGGTGCTCCTCGCCCGCTGGCTGTGCACCGAACCCAGGATCCTCCTGCTCGACGAACCCACGCGCGGCATCGACGTCGGCGCCAAAGCGGAGGTGCAGGCGTTGATCGACGAGCTCGCCCGGGAAGGCCTGGCGGTGCTGCTGATCAGCTCCGAGCTCGACGAGCTGCTCGACGGCGCTGACCGGTTGATCGTGCTGCGGGACGGGGAGGTGGCGGGGGAGCTGGAGGGAGCCCAGCTCACCCGCGACCACGTGCTCAAGGCCATCGCGGCGGAGGTGATGGATGACGCTGACAACCACTAGAACGCGCTGGCTCCAGGACAACGGTGTCTACGTCGCCGTTGTGGCGCTGCTGCTGTTCAACGCCTTGTTCACGGCCAACTTCCTGACGGTCGGCAACTTCCGCACCCAGCTCGTCCAGGCGGCGCCCGTCCTGATCGTCGCGCTGGGCATGGCCCTGGTGATCGGCACCGAAGGCGTCGACCTGTCCGTCGGCGCTGTCATGGCTTTGGCCGCCGCGATCATCCCGCTCTACCTCGGCGCGGGACCGTTCATGGCGATCCTGATGGCGCTCGCAGTCGGCTTGTTGTCAGGAGCCTTCAACGGCTTCCTCGTCGCGAAGGTGGGCATCCAGCCCATCGTGGCCACACTCGCGTTGCTGGTGGGCGGCAGAGGCCTGGCGCTGGTCATCGCGGACGGTCAGCTGGTGCAGCTGCACGACCCGGCGTTCCTGGCGCTCGGCACCGACGATCTGCTCGGAATCCCGATCAGCGTGCTCATCGCGGGTCTGCTGGCGTTGGTGGTCGCCGCGATCACCAACCGCACGACGTTCGGACGGCAGCTCGTCGCGATCGGCGGCAACCGCAGGGCAGCGACGCTCGCCGGTCTGCCGGTCAACCGCGTGCTGATCGGCGTCTACACGATCTGCGGCGTGCTCGCGGCGATCTCCGGCGTGCTGGCGACGTCCAGGCTGGCTGCCAGCGACCCCGCCGACATGGGTCTGCTGATGGAGCTGTCCGCGATCACCGCGGTGGTCGTCGGCGGCACCCCGCTCACCGGCGGCAAGGTGCGCGTTCTCGGCACGGTCATGGGAGTCGTCCTGATGCAGCTCGTCCGGGCCACGCTGATCAAGCACAACCTGCCCGACTCGATCGCGCAGATGATCCAGGCCGCGATCATCGTCGCCGCCGTGTACGTGGCACGGGAGCGCCGATGACCACCTTGACCGCAGCCACCAGAACCAAGGTCCTGCAACGACAGGGCGCCGCCGTCGCTCTCGTCCTGATGGTCGCGGTGTCCTGGCTGGTGTTCCCGCGCTTCGGCAGCCTCGACAACGTGCGCGACCTGGCCCTGCAGGGCTCGTTCCTCGCGGTGATCGCGATCGGCATGACGTTCGTGATCATCACCGGCGGCATCGACCTGTCCGTCGGCTCCCTCTACGCCCTCGGCGGCGTGCTGGCGGCCTGGGGCTCGCAGTACGGGTTCCTGGTGGCGCTGGCCCTGCCGTTGCTGGTCTGCGGCGTGATCGGGCTGGTCAACGGCCTGCTGATCGCCCGCACGAACATGGCGCCGTTCATCGTCACGCTGGCATCGCTGCTGTTCGCCCGCGGACTCCTGCTCGCCATCACCGACGAAGGCGCCAACACCTACCAGATCGCACCCGACAGCGCGTTCGTCGAGCTCGGCCGCGGCACGGTCGCGGGGTTCGGCTACCCGGTCTTCATCGCGGCCGCGCTCGCGGTCCTGGGTGGCCTGATCCTGAACCGGACCACGTTCGGCCAGAACGTGTTCGCGACCGGAGGCGCCGAGCAGTCCGCCGTCCTGCTCGGCGTTCCCGTCGCCAAGACCAAGATCGCCGTCTACACGATGAGCGGCACGCTGGCGGGTCTCGCCGGCGCCCTGACCGCCGCCTACCTGCAGTCCGGCGTGACGGTGATCGGCGTGGGCACCGAGCTCGACGCCATCGCGGTCGTCGTCATCGGCGGCACGTTGCTGACCGGTGGCATGGGCACTGTCCTCGGCACGGTGATCGGCGTCGGCCTGATCAAGGTCATCCAGAACGTGATCAACCAGATCGGCACGCTCGACAGCAACTACCAGTCAGTGGTGAGCGGGGTGTTCCTGCTCATCGTCGTTGTCCTGCAACGAATACTGCGCAGATAGGAGCATCATGGCCAGACGCATCCTGAGCGTGTTGGTCGGAATCCTGATCACAGCAACAACTGTCGTTCCCGCAGCGCACGCGGTGGAGTGGGTGCCCAAAGCCCCTCCGCTCACGACGCCTTGGACCGCCCAGGTGTCGCCTACCAACGCCCTGCCCGAATACCCGCGCCCGCAGCTCGTCCGCACCGAGTGGCAGAACCTCAACGGGGTCTGGGAGTTCGCCGGGGCACCGAACCTGACCAACCCGCCGATCGGCAGGCCACTGGCCGAAGGCGTCCTCGTGCCGTACCCGATCGAGTCCGCGCTGTCGGGCATCAAACGGCACGAGGACAACATGTTCTACCGCCGCACCTTCACCGTTCCGTCCTCTTGGAACGGACGGCAGGTCAAGCTCAACTTCGGCGCCGTCACCTGGGAAACACGGGTCTGGGTCAACGGCAGGCAGGTCGGCACCCACACCGGCGGCTTCGACGCGTTCTCGTTCGACATCACGTCGGCGCTGACCACCGGCGCCAACGAGATCGTCGTGGGCGTCAGCAGCCCGGTCGACGGCAGCCGCTATCCGATCGGCAAGCAGCGCAGGAACCCGAGCGGAATCTTCTACACCGCCGCGTCCGGCATCTGGCAGACGGTGTGGCTGGAACCGGTGCGGGCCGCGAACATCACCCGCCTCGACACCACTCCGAACGTCGGGGCGTCAGCGCTCGACCTGACCGTCCAGGGGTCCGCGGGGCAGGTCACAGCTGAGGTGCTGAGCGGCGGACAGGTCGTCGGCAGGCAGACCGGCACGACCGGAACTTCGCTCCGAGTCCCCGTGCCGAACGCCCGGCTGTGGTCGCCGGACGACCCGTTCCTCTACGACCTGCGCGTGACCCTGGCGAGCGGTGACGTCGTGACCGGCTACTTCGGCATGCGCTCGCTCGGCAAGGCGATGGTCGGCGGTGTCATGCGGCCGTTGCTGAACGGGAAGTTCGTCTTCCAGCAGGGCACGCTCGATCAGGGCTACTGGCCGGACGGCATCTACACCGCGCCCACCGACGAGGCGCTGCGCTGGGACCTCGAACGCCAGAAGGCCTTGGGGTTCAACATGGTCCGCAAGCACATCAAGGTCGAACCGGCGCGCTGGTTCTACCACGCGGACCGGCTCGGGCTGATGGTCTGGCAGGACATGCCCGCCGTGGACGCGGTCGACGAGGTGCCCAACTCGCACGCCAACTACGAGTCCGAGCTCACCCGGATGGTCAACCAGCTCAAGGGCATCACGTCGATCGTGCAGTGGGTGCCGTTCAACGAGGGCTGGGGTGAGTACGACGCGGGCCGGATCGTGAACCTGGTCCGGTCCATCGACAACACGCGCCTGATCAACCACAACTCGGGCTCCAACTGCTGTGTCTCCGATCCCGATCCGGGCAACGGCGACGTGATCGACGACCACGCCTACCAGATCACGACAGGCAATCGCCTGCCGGACAACAGGGTTGCGATGCTCGGCGAGTTCGGTGGCTTGGGACGCCGAGTCGTGGGTCACGAGTACGAGCCTGGCAACGGTTTCGCCTACGGCGCCCTGTACCCGGACGAGCAGTCGCTGACCAAGCGGTACGAGGAGATCGTCAAACAGGTCGCGCGACTGATCCACACGCGCGGGCTGTCCGCGTCCGTCTACACCGAACCGTACGACGTCGAGAACGAGGTCAACGGCTTCTACACCTACGACCGCCGCGTGCTGAAGATGACCGAGTCGCGGGTGCGCGCGATCAACCAGGAGGTGCTGGCCGTCGCGAACGGCACCGCGGTCGGTCCGGACGACCTGGTGTCGTTGCGCGTCACCACCTCCGGCTACACCGACCGCTACCTGCGCCACCAGAACGGCCTGGCTCGCACCGACGTGCCCGGCTCCGACCTCGACCGCCTGGACGCGACGTTCTTCCCCCGGCCAGGTCTCGCGGACGCGTCGTGCCTGTCGTTCGAGTCGCGGAACTTCCCAGGACAGTTCCTGCGCCACGCGAACTCCCGGATTGGCATCGCGGCGAACCCGGCCGCGGCAGACGCCACGTTCTGCGCGCGAGATGGCAGTGGTGGCACCGCGTTGGAGTCGTACAACGTGCGTGGTTCGTTCATCAGGCACTTCAACGCGACCGTGTACCTGGCGCGCAGCGGTGGCCCGAACCCTTGGGACACGCCGACGTCGTTCGCCGCGGACACCACGTGGGCGATCGGGATCGCGTTGTGGCGCAGCGGTGCGGACCTTCCAGTGGACCAGTCCCGGAGTTTCAGGGTCACCACACCGGGCTTCACGGATCGCTACCTGCGGCACCAGAACAGCCTGGCGCGCACCGACGTCGTCACGAGCACGAGCGACGGCCTGCTGAAGGCCGACTCGACGTTCGTGATCAGGCGCGGGCTCGCCGACTCGACCTGCTACTCGCTCGAGTCCCGCAACTTCCCGAACAACTACCTGCGGCACGCGGACTTCCGCGTCCGCCTGAGCGCCAACGACAACACCGACCTGTTCCGCCGTGACGCCACGTTCTGCGCCCAGCCGGGCGAGGGCGGCGTGCGGCTGGAGTCGGTGAACGAGCTCGGCACCAACATCCGGCACTACCAGGAGGAGGTCTGGGTCGCCTCGAACGGCGGCGCACACACGTACGACAACCCTGCCTCGTACAACCAGGACGTGAGCTGGGCCGTGAGCTCGCCCTGGGCACCGTAGGAGAAAACATGCTGCTACGAGTAGTTTCCGTGTCCGCGATCGTGCTGAGCACGATCACCATCCCTGCTGCCGTGGCGTCGGCTGACGTGGTCGACGCCATGAGCCGCGACTTCGGGATCAGCACCGCGCAGGCGCTGACCAGGATCCGTCAGGAGAAGGTGGCGCTGAAGATCGCGCCGGCCGCTCAGGAGGCCGCTGCCGACGCGTTCGGCGGCAGCTGGTTCGCCGACGGCAAGCTCAAGGTCGCGGTGACCGACCCGGCGAAGGTCGACGCTGTTCGCGCGCAGGGTGCTGAGCCCGTTTTGCGCACCAAGACCTTCGCCTCGCTGAACGCCGTGAAGACGGGCATCGACAGACTGTCGAAGGCCGGATCGGTGTCCAAGGACGTCGCCGGGTGGCGGGTCGACGTCCAGCGCGGTGCCGTCGTGGTCGACGCACTGCCGGGTGCCGACCTCACCGGTCTGCCCAAGGACGTCGTCGTCAACACCGAGGGTGTTCAGAAGCCGCAGACCTTCGCGGCGGGCACCGTCGGCGGCGACCCGTTCTACACGGGCAACGTCCGGTGCTCGATCGGCTTCTCCGTGCACGGCGGCTACGTCACCGCCGGTCACTGCAACGTCGGCGCCTGGAACGTCTACGGCTGGGACCGCTCCTGGCAGGGCGAGTTCGTCGGCTCTTCGTTCCCCACCAACGACTACGGCTGGGTCCGCACCGGCGGTGGCTGGTGGAACGTGCCGGTCGTGCTCGGCTGGGGCCAGGTGAGCGACGCCCTGGTGCGCGGCTCGTGGGAGGCCCCGCCCGGCACCTCGGTGTGCCGCTCCGGCTCGACGACGCACTGGCACTGCGGCGTGGTCCAGGGTCGCAACGAGACCGTGAACTACCAGCAGGGTGCGGTCTACGAGATGGTCGGCACGTCGGTGTGTGCCGAGGGCGGCGACTCCGGTGGCTCGTTCATCACCGGTGACCAGGCCCAGGGCGTGACGTCCGGTGGCTACGGCAACTGCTCCAGTGGTGGTCGCACGTGGTTCCAGCCCGTTAACGAGATTCTGCGTGTTTACGGGCTGACGCTGCTGACCGCCTGATCGGCCGATCCCAGCCGGGACGCAGACGCGTATTTTCTTCACGTCTGCGTCCCGGCTCTTTCGAGGTGATCACGTGCTGGCAGCAGGTCTGGTGCTCGCGATGCTGGTGAGCGGCGCTCCGCTGGATCCTCGGGAACCCGGCGAGCACTCGGTGGTCTACCGCGTCGACACCGTCATCTCCGCGCCTCAGGAGCGCATCTACGGGCTGCTCACCGACTTCCCGGGCTACGCGAGCTGGAACCCGTGGGTGACCAAGGCGGTCGGTGGCACCTCGCCGGGCGACGAGGTGAAGGTCGACGTCCTCCTCGGCACGACCAAGATGGCCGCGAAGCACACGGTGTTGAACGGCGTGCCCGGTCAGCGGTTCTGCTGGAAGGACGCGGGCTGGAACGCGTGGTTCGTCTACGGCCAGCGTTGTCGAACGCTCACAACGCAGCCTGACGGGACCGTGCTGCTGTCCAACGAACTGCTGATCGACGGCATCCTGTCCGGTGGAGCCGACCACTTCATGGGCAAGGCGATGCGCGACGGCATGCAGGCCGAGAACGAGGCGTTGAAGCGCGTTGCCGAAACTAGGTGAACAGGATCCGCTTGGCGACGGCCCTCCCGACTGGCGTGCGCAGCCCTGAGAACGCCAGCTCGGCCAGGCCCGGCCTGCGGACCAGCGACAATCCGCGGCGCATCGTCGAGCGGACGAGGTAACGGCGGCGCAGGGCGGCGGCGTCGTAGTGCTCCAGCACGTACTTGTTGCCGCTGCGCAGGTAGTCGAACGTCACCGACGCGGCGAGCTCCGACATCCGCAGGCACGGGTCGAGGCCGCCCGCGGTGAGCGGCGAGACCGCGCCCGCTGCGTCGCCGACCAGCAGCCCGTCCGGTGACACGATCCTGCGCAGCAGCCCGCCGACCGGGATCGGTCCGCCACGGCGTTTGACCGGACCGGTTGGAGTTGGCGTGGGGAAGCTGTCGCGGAACCGTTGCAGCAGCTGGGGGAGTGGCGCGGTGAACCGGTCGGCGCGTCCTGCCAGGCCCACGTGGGCGTGCTCGCCGTCGTCGATGACCCACGCGATATAGCCGGGCGCCAGCCGCGGATCGACAACGCAGTGGAACGTCGGCGTCGAGCCGCTCTCGATCGGGTAGACCTCCTCGATCCCGGTGATCAGGCGCCGGTTGACGTCGAGGCCGAGCTGCTTGGCGACGGTGGACCGGGCGCCGTCCGCGCCGATCGTGAAGCGGGCCTTGGTCGACTTCATCGGATAGCTCGCGTTGAGGTGGACCTGGGCACCGGCTCGTTCGGCGTCCCTGACCGCCTGGGTGTAGATGCCCGCCATGTCACCGACGCGGAACTCGTCGAGAGCGCTCTCCAACTCGACCGGATCCCGATGCGACGGCGGGTAGAGCAGCACGCGCCGCACCGCCGGGCCGAGGTGCGGCAGGTCGTAGTCGGTGAGCGTGCGCCGGACGAAGATCCCGGTCGTGCGGATACCGCTCTCCAGGCTGGTCCTGCGCTCACAAACCGCCACGTCGAGGCCCGCTTCGGCGAGCAGGCGGGCGGTGTTGAGCCCGGCCAGCCCGGCGCCCACGACGAGCACGTCCACGGTGTCCATGCCGCTGACCGTAGGTTCGGTCGGCTGCGGATTTCCGTTTCCCGGCAACACCTTCACCGAACCTGCACGACTCCTCCACAAATGTGAGCCCTTGACACATCGGAGGTCTGTCGCAGATCGTGGTGGGCACCGCCGCCTCGAACTTCTGGTTCGAGGAGGAACCCTGATGGAGTTGTTCAACCGCCGTACGGCACTGCGAGGGGCACTAGCCGTCGCGGCGACGCCACTGGCCGCGGGTGTCGCGTCCGCAGACGTCGGAGCGACCGCGTTCAAGGAGAAGTGGGGCCCGAACCCCGGCGTCGACGGGCTGAAGGCGTTCGTCGGCATCGAGGACGACCGCTCGAACTCACACCCGTCGGCCACGCACATCTTCGCCGAGAGCGACCAGTACCGGTTCGTGATGCACAAGTCCGATCGGGACGGTTCCGACCGGCAGCGCAACGAGGTGCGCGCGATCCAGAAGAGCGGCAGCCGGCAGGACATGAAGAAGGGCGAGACCTGGCGCTTCAACTACCAGATGTTCATGCCCACGTCGTTGAAGGGCACCACCAGCTTCTCGCACATCTTCCAGATCAAGCACACCGCGGTCGCGTCACCCGTGATCACGGTGTCGCTGTTCCGCTCCGGCTCCGCGGAGTCCATCGAGCTGCGGCTCTTCGGTGCGGGACAGGCGAAGCTCGGCAGCACGCCGCTCGCACCCCTGCGCAACAAGTGGATCGACGTCGAGATCGAGGTCAAGGTCGCGGACGGATCCGGTGGCAGGGCGCGGTTCTCGCTGAAGGACGGTCCGACCACAGTGGTCAACGCGACGAGGTCCGGCATCGACATGTGGCTGGGCGGTGACCAGGCACATCCGAAGTGGGGCATCTACCGGTCCATAAACGACTCCGCGCAGCTGCAGGACACCTATCTGCTGCTGCGGAACATGAAGGCATACCGAGACGAATGAGGTGTTCCCTCCAGGTCCGCCAGAGGTGAGAATTACTCGCGTGGGGGATCTGCACGCACGGACGTTCGAGAGCAGGGCCGGTGTCGCCGCCTTCCTGGCCGGCGTGTGGCTGATCGCCGCGCCACCGGTCCTGCACTTCAGCGCGTCCCTGCACGCTTTCCGGCCCTACTGGTGGTCGATGGGACTGGCCGTCGTCGTCATGCTGCTCGGCATGGTGCGGGCGATGGCCCCGCTCGACGTGCCGCTGGCGCAACCGGTCACGATCGCTTTGGCGCTGTGGCTGCTGATCGTCGCGTTGCGCGGTGCGGACGACAGCATTTGGGCCGTTTGGCTCAACCAGCTCGTGGTGTCGGGGTTGATCGCTCTGTCCGCCGGGCTGGCGTTGTTGATTAGCATGCGCCGGTGACGAAGTGGTGGCGGGTGCCGTCGGACAACTGCCTGATCTGCAGCGGTGAACAGGAAGTCGTCATCGGCCTCTGCGAGCGCGGGCCGTCGGAACGGCAGCACTACTACTCGCGGGTCCTGTTCTGCGCGGCCTGCGACGTCGGCGAACTGCGCACGTTCGACTACGACGACTTCGTGGTGTTCGGCGAAGAGGACGACGTCATGGTGTGGTCCGCGATCATCGTCACCGCGGACGTCGACCGGCTGCGCACGGCTTTCGCGTGCCCGACACCGTTGAACCACCGGTGCGAGTGCGCTCAACACGTCCGCGGCGAGGACACGAGTGTGCGCGTTCACAAGAAGCGGCTGCCCGAGTACGGGCCCGACCGGCACAGTCCGGCCGGGCGCACCGTCGTGATGGTCAGGGTGACCGACGGACTCGCGGAGTTCTGCTGAGTCTTAGCAGCGCTCGTCGGTCTTGGCGAACAGGAAGTAGCTGCTGCCGTCGACCTCGCCGTGCGCGCGGGTGCACACGTCGAGCGTGTCCGCCGGACTGCCCCACAGCTCGCGCTGCCCGCGCGCACCGGTCGTGTAGCCGCGCGAGTTGTTCGGGCGGATGGAGATGTGCGTGCGGAGGGTGAAGTCCCTGCCGTGGCTCGCGATCCACTGGTCCCACACGTAGATGTAGGAGAAGTTCTTGCCGCAGCCCTTGTACTGCTTCACCGACGCCACGGTCGTCTCGTAGTTCTTCACGTAGGCCGTGGAGCCGATCTGCGTGAGCCGGTCGCAGTACTGGTTGGACTCGGCCTGGGCGGTGCCGGTGAGCAACGTGGCCGCTGCCGCGACGCCCGCTGCCGCGGCCAGGATCTTGCGCATGGTGCTCCTCTCGTTCTGCGAGGAGCTTCGGCCGCGGCGGTTAGTCGCCGGTTAATCGGTGACGGCGACGGCCTCGATCTCCACCAGGTGCTCGGGCACGTCGAGCGTCGCCACCCCGATGAGCGAGGCGGGCGGCTTCGCGGTCACCCCGATCCTGGCCATGGCGTTCTCGATGCCCTTGAGCAGCGCCGGCATCTTGTCCGGCGTCCAGTCCACGACGTAGACGGTGACCTTGACCAGGTCGGTGATCGACGCCCCGGCGCCCTGGAGCGCGGTGTGCACGTTCACGTAGGCCTGTTCCGTCTGCAGCGCGAGGTCGGGCTCGGAGTCCCAGGCGACCTGGCCGGCCACGTAGATCGTCCTGGTGCCGGTGGTGACGGCGACCTGGTGGTAGACGTCGATCGTGGGCAGGCCGTCGGGGTTGATGAGCGTGGTGGGCACTTCGTCGTCCTCTCTTGTGGTTACTCGGTAACCGTAGGAGAGTGAACGCTGACCTGGAAGAACGCACTTTTTCGTGAGTGGGGAACCAAAAGGTGAGCAAGCAGCTCAGCGGCGATCTGGCCCGCGCGGACTCGTTGGCGCGAGAGATCTTCTCGGACATCGCGAACAAGTGGGCGTTGCTGATCATCGAGACGATCGGCGACTCGACGAAGCGGTTCACCGAGCTGAAGACCGAGGTCGACGGCATCAGCCACAAGATGCTGACCCAGAACCTGCGGCTGCTGGAGCGCAACGGGCTCGTGGTGCGGGACGTGCATCCGACCGTGCCGCCGCGGGTCGAGTACACGCTCACCGAGCCCGGGCAGGCGTTGCGGGCGACGGTCGACGCGATGTGCGCCTGGACCACCCGGTACCTGGGCGAGATCGAGGAGGCCCGGAGTCGCTTTCGTCACTCAACTTGATAGTCACTGATTGGTGACTATATGGTTGACGGCATGACCGAGAAGAAGATCGTGGCTGTGGTGGGCGCTACCGGCGTGCAGGGCGGAGCGGTGGCGCGGGCGTTGCTGGCCGACGGGGAGTTCGCGGTGCGCGCGCTCACCCGCTCGGTCGACTCCGCGGGGGCGAAGGAGCTCGCGGGGCTGGGGGCCGAGGTCGTGGCGGCGGACCTGTACGACGTCGACAGCCTGCGGAAGGCGTTCGACGGCGCGTACGGGGCCTACCTGGTCACGCCGTTCTTCACGCACCTGTCGGCGGCCAAGGAGATGGAGGAGGTCGGCAACCTCGTCGCGGCCGTCAAGGGGGTGAGGCACGTCGTGTGGTCGACGCTCGAGGACACCCGCGAGGTGATCTCGCTGGACGACGACCGGATGCCGACGCTGGACGAGAAGTACAAGGTGCCGCACTTCGACGTGAAGGGCGGCGAGGCGGACGCGTTGTTCGAGCAGGCGGGGCTGCCGACGACGTACGTGCGGATGTCGTTCTACTGGAACAACTTGCTGCGCGACCTGGCGCCGCACCGCGGTGCGGACGGCGTGCTGCGGCTGTCGTTGCCGATGGGGGAGAGCAAGATCTCCGGGATCGCCGGCGAGGACATCGGCAAGGCGGTCACGAGCGTGTTCAAACGTCCTTCCGACACCATCGGGCACACGATCGGGCTCGGTGCCGAGCACCTGACCGGTGACGAGGTGGCTGCGGCGTTCGGCGAGGTGCTCGGGGAGACCGTGAAGTACGAGCCGTTGTCGCACAACGACTTCCGGGCGCTCGGGTTCCCGGCGGCGGAGGAGCTTGGAAACATGTTCCAGTACTACGCGGAGTTCCCGGACCACATCCTGAGCCGTCGCGACACCGCGCTGACCCGCGAGATCGTGCCGACCTGGTTGACGCTCAAGGAGTTTCTCGCGGCGCACCGCGAGGAGATCACCGTCGGGCAGTGATCTCCGCGAAGACCTCCTTGAACGCGGCGAACCGCTCGGCGCCGACCTGGCGGGCGAACCCGGCCTCGATGTCCTCGATGATCCTCTTGGCCTGCACCATCTGGTCGCGGCCGAGGTCCGTGGGCACGACCAGCTTCGCCCGCCGGTCGGCCGGATCCGGCTGCCGGGTGACGTAGCCGAGGCGTTCCAGCTCGTCGATCAGGGTTCCCACGACCTGCTTGTGCTGCCCCGAGCGTTCGGACAGTTCGCTCGCGCGGGAGCCATCGGCGGAGATGTAGGCCATGATCGCGCCGTGGCGTGGGCGCAGGTGCTCGTGACCCGCCTCGGCGAGGCGGGTGAAGAGCTCCTTCTGGAAGCTCGTGAGCAGGTGCGCGGAGAGCACGCCGACGTCGGACATGCCGAGCATCGTAACCCGGCGCGGTGTCAGTCCGAAGAGGACGGAGCGGGCAGCGGGGAGCTCTGGAAGTCCGAGATCCGTCGCACGACCTGCACGGCGAGGTAGGCGGCGACGCCACCGATGACGGCGCACATCGTGCTGAACGCGGCCTGGGTCACGAACGACTCCTCGGTGAGCTGACCGTCTTCGTAGAAGCGGAAGTACGCGAAGTCGAAGACCCACATCAGCAGGTAGGAGTTCCACCAGTTCGTGATCAGGCGGGTGCGCGGTCGTTGCTGCAGAGGGATGTCCCGCAGCTGGGGATCACTGGCTCGCCAGATGTCGTCGATGATCAGCTTGGGGAACCAGAGGTTCACGACCGGAACGAGCCAGCCCAGCACGACCCACACGCGGGCGAAGCGGTGTTCGGTGGCGTAGGTGAAGCGCTCGGCGTTGACGCGTGCGTTGTACATCCACAGGATGAAAACGACGAGTGTGGCGATGGTGACCAGCGTCAGCGGCAGGTCGGTGATGACGCGGACCACGTCGAGGGTGATCAACAGGGAGATGCTGGCGGGGAGATCGAATGCGCCGACGAGGGCGACGTAGGTCAGCCAGTCGGTCACCGCTTCCACGACGTTGCCGAGGGCCACGACCCCGATCAGGACGCACGCCGCCAAGCCCAGCCCGCGCACGGGTCTGAAGTGCTCCATGGTTTCCCCCAGGAAGAGAAGCGCCCAGTCGATCCAGGGTACGTATCGGTTCTTACGCCGACTAGACGCGCTTCGGGGGAGAAATTGTTGAGTGGCCCGCCGAGGCGGGCCACTCAGGGGCTCAGACCTTCGGCTCGTACAGGCTGAACGGCGTGCCCTGGTCGTCCGAGCAGTGCGCGATGCGGCCGACCTCCGGCACGATCTGCACGTCCTCGCTCTTGCCTCCGAGCTCGGCGATCTTGCGCACGGACGCGTCGATGTCCGTGGTGTGGAAGTAGATCCGCGGCTGGGTGAGCTGCGCGTCCCGCAGGGCGATCGCGCCCTGCGCGCCGTTGTTGACGTAGTGGTAGTCCTCGCCCATCGGGGTCGTCTCCCAGCCGAACACGCCGGCGAAGAAGGCCCGTGCCCGCGCGGTGTCGTCGGTGGGCAGCTCGAACCAGTTGACCTGTCCGGTCATGTCGATCGCTCCTTCGGTTGTCCCTGCTTTGAGCGAAGGACGAGTGAAGGGATCGGAACTCGACATCAGCCTCCGAGAATTTTCAGACCGGTGTCGTAGTGGTCCAGAGCAGCGCCGACGGCCGCGGCGACGGTCACCTCGAAGATCTCGTCCTCGGTGTGGTCCTGCTTGAGCCGGGCGATGTCGTCGTCGGTGATGCGGTACGAGGCGTCGCGAATCGTTGCGGCGTAAGAGCCCCAGGCGTCACCCGCGGCGGCGGCCTGGCGCAGCTCCGGAGACGTGTGAGCCGGGGCTTCCAGGACGGCCTCCCGGAGAGTTCCTGTGGCCTTGCCGGTGAGGAAGCCCGGGAAGCGGTAGCCGAACCGGTGCAGCGAGCGCGTTCCGGTCTCCAGCTGGCCGGGCAGGAGCTGGAAGTCGAACGTGTTGGCGAGCCGGTTCACGACCTGCCAGATGAGGCTGACGTTCAGCGCGTCCACGGTGGCGTCGCGGTCGAGGTCCGGTGGCGTGAGGTCGGCGAGGAAGGTGAGCGCTGCCACGAGTTCCGGGCGCAGTGGGGACGGATCGCCGGCGATCTGGACGAGTTCGGTGTGCGTGACCGCGCAGTACGGGCACTGCAGGCGTTCGGCCGTCTGCTGCGCCATGTACTCGCGTTCGCCCGCCGTCCAGAACGACGGTCCGCGCATCGCCTTCGCGCTCAGGTCGAGGAACACCGCGCCGAAGAAATCGGGGCGGTACAACAGGGTTTTGGGCACGTCCGACATCGGCACGCGCGAGACCAGCTCCGTGAAGCCGAAGAACATCCGGGCGGGCAGGCGGTGACCGCGGTCGAGCACGGTGAGTCGCATCAGTTCATCTCCAGGGAACGCAGGCGCCCTGCCAGGAAACGGCGATCGGCAGGGCTGATCGCCAGCTCGTGCGCTCGCCGGTACGCCGCAACGGCTTCGTCGTGGCGGTCCAGGCGGCGCAGCAGGTCGGCGCGGGCGGAGTGCAGCAGGTGGTAGTCGTCGAGGCCGGTGATGCCGTCGATCAGCTTGAGCCCGGCGTCGGGTCCGTCGGCCATCGCGACGGCGACCGCGTGGTTGAGCTCGATCACCGGAGTCGGTGCGGTGGCGAGGAGTTCCGCGTACAGGCCGGTGATTCGCTGCCAGTCGACGGGATCCTGCACGTGCAGGGCGGCGATCACGGCGTGCAGCACGTACGGGCCCGCCGTGCCGAACCGCAGCGCGCGGTCGAGCAGCGTCATGCCCTCGGCGATCTCCTCGACGTCCCAGAGCGTGCGGTCCTGGTCCTCCAGCAGCACGACGTCGCCTTCCGGAGTCATGCGGGCGGCGCTGCGGGAGTCGTGCAGCAGCATCAACGCCACCAGGCCGTGCGCCTCGGGTTCGTCGGGCATCAGGGCGGCGACGAGCTTGCCGAGCCGCAGCGCCTCGTGCCGCAGACCGGCGTCGGCGGTGGTGTAGCCCCTGGTGAAGATCAGGTAGAGGACCGTGAGCACGCCCTGCAGCCGTTCGGGCAGCAGGTGGTCGGCGGGCACCTCGAAGGTGATGCCGGCGTCGCGGATCTTGCGCTTGGCCCGGACCAGCCGCTGGGCCAGCGCTGGCTCGGCGACGAGGAACGTCCTGGCGATCTGAGCGGCGGTGAACCCTGCCACCGCTTGAAGTGTGAGCGCCAACCTCGCCTCTTCGTTGAGCGCCGGGTGGCAGCACGTGAAGATCAGGCTGAGCCGTTCGTCGCCCAGGTCGACGAGCTGTTTCTCGCTCATCGTCGTGGGCTCTGGCGGTTGCGGGAGCTTGGTGCGCGCCATCTGGGCGTGCCGGAGCCGGTCGAGCGCGTGGTTGCGGGCCACGGTGAGCAACCAGGCGAGCGGGTCGTCCGGAACTTGTGAACGCGGCCATTTCCGCAACGCCTGCGAGCACGCCTCCTGCAGCGCGTCCTCGGCGAGCTCGAAGTCGCCGAGTGCCCGCACGAGTGCCGCGAGCATGCGGGTCCGGTGCTCGCGGTACACCTGCTCGACCGCGGCCGACGCCAGGTCGCTCATGCCACCCCGTGGTTCAGGCCCGGGATGTGGTCGACGGGCCGCACCTCGATCGTCGCCCCGAAGTGCGCCTGCGGCACCATCTCGGCCAGCTCCAGCGCCTCGTCCAGGTCGCGGCAGTTGAGCAGGTAGTACCCGCCGAGGTGCTCGTGCGTCTCGGCGAACGGCCCGTCCGTCAGCACCGCTTTGCCCTCTTTGACCCGCACGCTCGTGGCGGTGCTGACGGGCTTGAGCGGATCGCCGGCCACGAAGACGCCCCGGTTGCGGCACTCGTCCGCGAACGCGTTGACCCTCTTCAGGATCTCCTCGAAGCGCGGGTCGCCAGGCGCCGGGCGGTCCTCGCAGTTGTAGATGAGAAACATGTAGTGCATGCGTGTCCTCCAGTCGTCGTTCTGAGGACGATCGACCCCTCTGGATCTCGACATTCGAGCACGCCCTGTTTCTCACGGCGCGGCGAGCGCCTCCGTGGGGGTGAGCCGCGACGCCCTGACCGCCGGGTAGACGCCCGCGATCACACCGGTGAGAACGGCCGCCCCGAGCCCGGCCGCGACCATTTCCAGCGGGATCACCGCAGGCCAGTTGTGCACGGCCGCGTATCCGGCGGTTCCGGCGAGGCCCAGCACGACACCGGCGATGCCGCCCAGCAGGCACAGCACGACCGACTCGGTGAGGAACTGGGTACGGATCTGCCCCCGGTGCGCGCCGAGGGCCCTTCTGAGCCCGATCTCGCGTTTGCGTTCCAGCACGGAGATCACCATCGTGTTGGCCACCCCGATGCCGCCGACCAGCAGCGCCACGCCCGCCAGCCCGAGCATGAGGGCGGAGAAGGTGTTCTCGGTGAGGCGCTTGGCCGTGAGGGCGTCGGACGGGCGGCTGACCCGGACCTGGGACGGGTTCTGCGGGTACACCGTCGGCGGCAGCACGGCCCTGACGTCGTCGATCGCCGCTTCCTGCGCCCGGAGGTAGAGCACGGTGGGGCGTTCGTCGAAGCCGATCTCCTTGGCGGCGTCCCAGCCGACGAGCGCGGACCGTTCGATCTCCGGGGCCAGCGGGAGCGGGTCGAGGATGCCGATCACCGTGAACCACGTGTCGTCGACGCGGACCTGGGTGTTCGGCGCGGTGATGCCGAGGCGGGTCGCGGCGATGTGGCCGAGCACGACCGTGGGGAACTTCTCGGTGGCCTCGTTGAGGAACGTGCCGGTGTGGACGCGGCCGTTGAGGGTGTCGAGGAGGTTGAGCTTGGTCGCGAGGACGGTCAGGCCGGACGTCTCCGAGTCCGGGATCCGGTCCGAGCGGCGGATCACGGCGTGGGTGTTGGCGACGGCGCTGACCTGGTCGGTGGGGCCGATGCGGCCGACCATCGCGATCGAGTCGGGTGGGAGGGAGGCGGCCTCGTTGTTGGTGCCGGTGGCGGCCTCTGCTCTGAGGAGGTTGGTGCCCAGGGCTTGGAACTCCTCCATGAGCGCGGCTCGGCTGGAGGCGGGGATGCCGGTGACGACGACGAGGGTGGCGATGCCGATGGAGATGCCCAGCGCGGAGAGGACTGCTCGGAGGGGGCGGGTGCGGAGAGGGGACAGGCCGAGGAGGAGCAGGTCGGTGAGGCTGAGCCGGGCGGGTTTGGAGGCTTCGGACTTGGTGCGGGGGAGGGAGGCGGCTGGGGTGGGGCGGGCGCGCGGCGTGGCGAGGTTGCCTGGGGTGGCTGGGTTGCCAGGCGTGCCTGGGGTGGACGGTGCGGGTGGCGTGGGTTGCGAGGCGGGGTTGGGACGAGTCGGGTTCACGCGGCCACCTCTGTGCGGATGCGGCCGTCCCTGATCTCCACCTGGCGTGGCAGGCGAGCCGCCACCTCCCGGTCGTGCGTGATCACCGCGAGCGTCGTCCCTTCCCGGTTCAGGTCCAGCAACAGATCCAGCACCGCCCGCCCAGTGGCCGTGTCCAACGCACCGGTCGGCTCATCCGCGAGCATCAACGCGGGCCGATTCACCACGGCACGCGCGATCGCCACCCGCTGACGTTCACCGCCCGACAGCTCGTGCGGCCGGTGCTTCAAACGGTGCCCCAAACCCACTCGCTCCAACGCTTCCGCGGCCATCGCGGCCCGCCACTTGCGCGGAGTGCCGGCGTACAAGAGGCCGGTGGCGACGTTGTCGAGCGCGGTCAGGCCGTCCGCGAGGTGGAACTGCTGGAACACGAACCCGATCCTGCGTCCCCGCAGCGCCGACAGCTGCCGGTCGGACAGGGTCGAGATGTCGTGGCCGTCCAGCATCACCGTGCCGCTGGACGGGCGGTCGAGCGTGCCGAGGAGGTTCAGGAGCGTCGACTTGCCCGAGCCGGACGGGCCTACGATCGCGACGGCCTCGCCCGCGTGCAGCGTCAGCGAGACGCCGTCGAGAGCGCGGACGCCGCCCGTGTACTCCTTGACGGCGTCCACGACTGCGAGAACCGGTGTCATGACGTCGTCACCACCTGCATGCCCTCGGTGACCCCGCCGCCGCTGATCTCCACCAGGCCGCCCGCGAACAGGCCGGTCTTCACCGCTACCAGCCCTGAAGTCGCTTGCACCGCGTAGCCGCCTTCGCGCAACGCCAGCAGAGCCGTCACGGGCACGGCCAGCACTCCGGCGCGGGCCGTGCTGGTGAGGCGGACGCGGACCGGGCCCGAGTCGAACGAGCCGACCTCGGTGTCGAGGCCGATGTCGACGGCGATCGTCGGCGTGTCCTCGCCGTTGCTGTTCTTCTCGGCCTTGACCTCGGTGCTCACGGATCGCACGGTTCCCGCGGTCTCGACACCGTTGGGCAGCACGACGGTCACCTTGAGGTCCTTTTTGAACACTTCGGCCTGGCGCGCGTCGACCGAGGCGGCGACGGCCTTGCCGGTGGCGGTGACGGTCATGAGCGCGCCCTCGCCCGAGGCCGAGAGCTTCGCCGTCACCGACTCGACGCGGACCTTTCCGGACAGCACGACGACATCGCCCGGTTCGACGACTCCGCTCTGGTCGACCTTCTCGGCCTTCTGCCAGCGCTTCACCGCGTCCACGGTGGCCGGTGTCCACTCGTCTGCCGCGCCACCGAGCTTGTAGCCGAGGGCGGCGAGGTTGTCCTTCACGATCTTTACGTCCGGGCCCTTCAGCCCAGGCGTGTCGAGCTTGCGCCACAACGGGGTGTCGCCGAAGAACAGCCACACCGGTCGGTTGTCCACTTTGTACAGAGCTGCGCCGCGGTCGACAGCGGAACCCGGCGCGGGCAACCACGTCAACGTGCCCGGACGGCGGCCCGTCACCTGCTCCGAGGCGCCGAAACCGAGGGTGGCCTTGAACTCGCGGACGTCGGTCAGGTCGGTCTTCACCACGGCGACCGTCTTCGGCGCCAGTGGCTGGGAGGGTGCGGCGGGGGCCTGGCGCGTCCACGTGAGTGCCAGGACACCGCCGGTCAGGGCCACCGCTGCCACGACGGCGATGATCCACCGCTTCACTTACGTCCTCCGCCGAAGACTTCCTGCTCGCAGTCCTTCTCGATCTGGCGGCGCTGGTCCTCCGGCAGGGTCTGCTCGCCGTCGTAGGTCCAGCTGCCGGGCTCGGTCTCGATCACCTTCATGCCGCGGCTGTTGATGCATTGGACGTTCTTGTGCCAGTTGTCCTTGAACGTCGGGTTGCTGGAGTCCATCTCCCACGGCGGCAGCGGCCACTTCTTCGCGCACGCCTTCCACGCCTCGTCGCTGTACTGGCGGCGACCGGCCGGCGCACTGCCGGTTCCTGTGGCGTTCGGGTCCTTCTCGGCGAGGCAGGCGGTGTGCGCGTCGTAGTACCGCTGCTTCTCCTCCTCGGTCATGTCCATGCGCAGGCGCGGTTGCTCGCCATCCGTTGGGGCAACAGAGGAAGACGACGGTGGCGTGACGCCTGAGGTCTGGAGCGACGCGACGTTCGAGGGCGGGGGAGCGGCCTGGCTGCACGCGGAGAGGAGCAGCACGGCAGCGCCGATCAACAGCCTGGGGTTCATGGCGGCGATGCTGCCGAGCGGTTGTGAGGAATTTGTGCGCTCAGCGTGCCGGCAACGTGATCGTGAACGTGGTGCCGCGTCCGACGGTGCTTTCCACCGTGATCGTGCCGTTGTGAGCGCTCACCAGGGCGTGCACGATCGCCAGTCCCAGTCCGCTGCCCCCGGTGTCACGGGTGCGGGAACGGTCCGCGCGCCAGAACCTGTCGAACACGTGCGGCAGATCCTCGGCGGAGATGCCGGAACCCGTGTCGCTGACCGTGATGCGCTCGCCGTCCGTCCACAAGCGAACCGTGCCGTCGGAAGGCGTGTAGCGCAGCGCGTTCGTAACGAGATTGGTGAGAATCTGGCGCAACCGCACGGGATCCGCCGTCACCACACCGCCGCCCTCCGCGACCAGCGACGGATGTGCGGCAACGAGCTGGTCGAACATCTCGCGCAGATCGACCTGCGACGGGTGCAGCCTGAGCTCGCCCGCGTCGGCCAGCGCGAGGTCCTGGAGGTCGTCGACGAGGTGCTGCAACACCAGTGCCTCGTCGAGCAGAGCGGTCAGCGTCGTGCGGTCGAGCTCGACCATGCCGTCGCGCGCGCCTTCGAGCCAGCTGCGGATCGTGCCCAGCGGGTTGCGGAGCTCGTGGGAGATGTCGCTGGTCATGGCCTTGCGCTGGGCGTCGGTGCGAGCCCGGTGAGCGGCCATGTCGTTGAACGCCCGCGCGAGCTGCCCGATCTCGCTGCGGGACCGGATGTCGACCTGGGCGTCGGCGCCGTGCTGCATGCGTTCGGCGGCCGCGGTGAGCGTGCGCAACGGCCTGGTCATGCGCAACGCCACGACCACGCTCACACCGACGGTCAGCACCAGCACGATCGCCGCGACCAGCACGATCCTGCCCACGTCGAACTTCACCACCGTGGCCTGCGTGGTCCGGCCGGCGGCGTCGGTGACGAACAGCAGTGCTGCTGGCGCCACATAAGGCTGCAGCTGGGCGCGGCGAGCGGTGGCCAGACAGTCGGCGTTGGAGCCGACGGGCTGCCAGGACGCGTTCATCTTGATCGAGTCGAAGGGCAGGCCGCGTTGGCGCACGCAGTCCTGGTAGCGGAGCTTGAGATCGTTGAACGCAGCCGACTCGCCAAGTGTGAGCGTGCTCAGCCGTTTCTCCGCTGCGAGGCAGTCGTCCGTCGCGGGCGCGGGCTGGGTCCTGTCCACGTTCACAATCGGGCGGCCCCACGATGTTGTCTTCAGTTCTTCGAGAGCAGCAGGGCCGATGCAGCGACGCGTGTAGAGCTCCCAGTCCTGTTTCAGGCTGCCCTTCTCGCGTTCGGTGAGCTGGAACGGGCCGGCGATCCTGGGGTCGATCCGGTCGGCGGGCGCGTCCTGGGCCTGCGCGAGGTCGAGCTCGAGCGGGTTGATCACCGCGGACGGCACGGCGGGCAGCTGGCCCGGATCCAGGTTCGTGCCGGTGTCGGAGATGACCTTGCGGTCGGGCGTCGTGAGGATCAGGCGGCGGTTGCCGGGCGGCAGCGTCACGCCGTTCCAGTCGCGGTGCTCGACGGCGAACGTGACCAGCGTGCGGTAGGTGGCGGCGTCCCCGGCCAGCGCGTTGCCCAGCTCCTGCTTGATCGACGTGGACGTGCTCTGCGCGGCGAGCCAGGCCGTCGCGGTGATCGAGCAGATCGCGACCAGCACCGACGCGGCCAGCAGCCGCGCCAGGACGCTATGCACCGGACCCGTCCACCAGCTTGTAGCCGACGCCGTGCACGGTCAGCAGGTACGCGGGCCGGCGCGGCTGGGCCTCGATCTTCTTGCGCAGGTTCATCACGTGCGCGTCGATCGTGCGTTCGGTGATGTAGCCGTCGAGCCCGTGCACCGCGCTGAGCAGCTGCGCGCGGCTGAACACCCGGCCGGGGCTCGCCACCATCGTGTGCAGGATGCGGAACTCCGACGCCGTGCACTCGACCGGCGTGTCGCGCACGCTCACCTCGTGCCGGTCGGGGTCGATCCTCAGGTCGCCGAGCGAGATGTCCTTTGTGGTCGTGCGCTGGACGCGCCTCAGCAGCGTCCTGACGCGCGCCATCAGCTCACGCGGGCTGTAGGGCTTGGTGACGTAGTCGTCGGCGCCCAGGTCGAGGCCGTGCAGCAGATCGTCCTCTGTGGACTTGGCGGTGAGCATCAGCACCGGGATGTCGGTCTCGTTGCGCAGCAGCCTCACCACGTCGAGGCCGTCGAGCTTCGGCATCATCACGTCGAGGATGAGCAGGTCGGGCGGGTTGGTGCGGACCTCGTCCAGCGCGGCCCTGCCGTCGTGCACGACCCGCACCTGGTAGCCCTCCTGGCGCAGGTATCTCCCGAGCATGTCGGCCTGCATCACGTTGTCCTCGGCCACCAGCACGCACATGCCCATGCGTCGCAAGATAGTCATTCGCGCGGCCGTCGCACGGGATGCGGACCCCAACCGCACAAGATCCTCACAACTCGTTGCCACGGTTTCGGCATGCGAATACTCAGCGTGGTCGCCCTGCTGCTCCTCGGTGTCCCAGGCGTGGCAGCGGCTTCTCCTTCTGACGACGTGGTCGTGCACGACCTCAGCACCGACGGCGTCGCGGCCTACTGGACACCCGAGCGGATCGCGGCGATGCCGACCGGACCCGCCGCACCGCCCGGAACTCAGCCCGTCGACGGTCCTGACGGCGCTCCTGGCCCGGCCAGCAAGACCATCGGGCGGTTGTTCTTCGTCGACCGCGACGGCGACGACTCCAGCTGCACCGCGACGCTGGTGGTGAGCGCTAACAGGCGCACGGCCGTGACCGGCGCGCACTGCGTCCACACGGCGAACCTCATCGGCCAGGACCCGCGGTGGCACTCGAAGCTGCTGTTCGTGCCGGGGTTCCGGGACGGCGCGCGGCCGTTCGGCTCGTACGCGGTGCGCCGGGTCGTGCTGAACCAGATGTGGATCACCGACGACCAGCGGTCCGAGTACGACCAGGCGTTCCTGGTGCTGGACAAGCCGAGCGGCACTGCGGAGAACATCGCGTTCTCCAGGCCCGGTGATCGTCCGGCGCACGAGTACGGGTACCCGCGTGCGGCTGGTCAGCCCGGTCATCAGGGACGGCCGGAGTTCACCGGTCAGCGGCTCGCGCAGTGCTGGGGCACGGCTGTCGGCCACCCTGACGGAGAGAACCTGTGGGGCGTGCCGTGCGACATGGGCGGTGGCTCCAGCGGCGGCCCTCGGATCAGCGGGGGCGCGGTGGTCGGCGTGAACACCCAGAGCTTCCGGGTGAACGACGTCAGGCACCTCGGCGGACCTCAGTTCTCGGGGAAGATCACGGCTCCGCTGTATCAGAAGGCGCAGCGGAGCTGAGCTGTCCCGCGATGGCTGCGACCAGCTCGTAGCTGCGACGACGGTCCGCGTGGTGGTAGATCGGCGAGGTGATCATCAGCTCCGAGGTGCCCGTCTCGTCGAGCACCGCCTGGAGCTTGCGCGTGATCGTCTCCGGCCCTCCGACCAGCACGCGGCCGTCGTCAGGCTGCGCCGGCACGTCCTCGGGGCTGGGCAACAGGATCCGGTTGCCCTCCCGGCGGCTGCGCACCTTCGCCCTGATCGGCCCGGCCAGCCACTCGGCTCGCACGTCGTCGTCCGCGGCGATCAGCGAGACGCTGACCAGGTCCGCCTTGCTCGTCTGGTCCGGGCTGAGGTGCCGCGCGAACGCGAAGCGCATCCCCAGCTCAGCCGCCAGGTCGGCGGTGCTGGGTGACGACCCGAGCAGCCACAGTTCGGGCACGTTGCCGCCCTTGACCGGCACCGCAACGGTGTCCGCCGGGTCGAGCAACGCCTGCAGCTCCTCCAACTGCTCGCGATACGGCGCCGCACTCCGCCGCAACGTCGACACCACGTGCGGCGCCCCACCCGGCGCCCGCCCGATGCCGAGGTCGATCCGGCCGGGGTGCAGCGCCGCGAGCGTCCCGAACTGCTCCGCCACCACGAGCGGCGGGTGGTTCGGCAGCAGCACGCCACCCGAGCCGATGCGCAGGCGCTCGGTCAGCGTCGCCAGGTGCCCGACCAGCACGGCCGGTGCGGAGCTGGCGACCCCTCGCATGCCGTGGTGCTCCGGCACCCAGTACCGGTGAAACCCCAGCTCTTCCGCCAGCTCCGCGAGATCGGCCGTGTTGCGCAGCGCCTCCCGCGGTGTCGAGCCCTGGACGATCGGCGACGTGTCCAGCACCGACAGGCGAATCCCCATGCCTGCCAGACTAGGGAAATGCGCATCGACCGGCTCGACCATCTCGTGCTCACCGTCGCCGACCTGGCCGGAACCATCGACTTCTACAGCGTGCTCGGCATGGAGGAAGTCACGTTCGGAGACGGCCGCAAGGCACTCGTGTTCGGCCAAAGCAAGATCAACCTGCACGAGGCCGGCCACGAGTTCGAACCCAAGGCGCGCCAAGCCGTTCCCGGCAGCGCAGACCTGTGCTTCATCACCGAGGACCCGCTCGACGAGGTGATCGCGACGCTGGAGAACCACGGCATCGCGATCCTCGAAGGCCCGGTCGACCGCACCGGTGCACTGGGCACGATTCACAGCGTCTACGTGCGCGACCCGGACGGGAACCTCGTCGAGATCAGCAACTACTAGCAGCGCTCGTCGGTCTGTCCCCAGTAGACGTTGCCGTCGCCCCACACCTCGCCGTACGCCCTGGTGCACTTGGTGAGCGTCGCAGTGGGCTTGGACCAGACGTCCTGCTTGTTGCGCCCGTTGACGTTGCTGTTGAAGTCGCGGTCGCCGTTCACGACCATGGCGGCGCTGGAGCTGTAACCGCCTGGCTGGGCCGCGTACGAGTCCCACACGTAGGTGTAGGCCCAGTTCTTGCCGCAGCCCTTGAACTGCTTCACCGACGCGATGACGGTGCTGCCCTTCTTGATGTAGCCGGTGGAGCCGATCTGCACGGTCCCCGCGCAGCCGGGTGCCTGCTCTGCCTGGGCGACACCGGTCGAGGCCAGCACGGACAGCGCCACCGCGGGCAGGATCAACATGACTTTGCGCATGCCCCACGGTGGCGCCGGCCGGTTAGTCAGCGGTTAATCGGCGCCGCTGTGCTCTCCTGGACCTTCTCGAAGTCGACGCCCGGCGCCAGCTCCACGAGCTGCAGGCCGGAGGAAGTCACGTCGAACACGCCCAGGTCGGTGATCACCCGGTCAACGCACGCCTTGCCGGTCAACGGAAGCGTGCACTCCGAGACCAGCTTCGGGCTGCCGTCCTTGGCCGTGTGGGTCATCACGACGATCACGCGGCGGGCGCCGTGCACGAGATCCATCGCGCCGCCGATGCCGGTGACGAGCTTGCCCGGCACCGCCCAGTTCGCGAGATCGCCGGACGCCGATACCTGCATCGCGCCCAGCACGGCGACGTCGACGTGGCCGCCCCGGATCATGCCGAACGACAACGAGGAGTCGAAGAACGACGCTCCCGGTAGGACGGTGACGGTCTCCTTGCCCGCGTTGATCAGGTCGGGGTCGACGTCGTCGTCCGAGGGGTACGGGCCGACACCGAGGATGCCGTTCTCCGACTCCAGCACGACCTCGACGCCCGGCGGCAGGTAGTTGGGGATCAGGGTCGGCACGCCGATGCCGAGGTTGACGTACTCGCCGTCGCGCAGCTCCTGGGCCGCGCGGGCGGCCATCTCGTCACGACTCCACATGGCGCACCGTCCTGAACTCCACGCTCTTGTCCGAAACCTCCGACGGCGACAGCGCCACGACCCGTTGCACGAAGATGCCGGGCAGGTGCACGTCGTCCGGGTCGATCACGTCGACGATCTCCTCCGCCTCGGCGATCGCGACCCGGCCCGCCATCGCGGCGAGCGGGTTGAAGTTGCGGGCCGACTTCGCGAACACCAGGTTGCCGTACCGGTCCGCGCGAGCAGCTCGCACCAGCGCGAAGTCGGTGCGAATGCTCTCTTCCAGCACGTACGAACGGCCGTCGAACTCGCGCACCTCCTTGGCGGGCGAGGCAACGGCGACAGAGCCGTCCGGGTGGTAGCGCCACGGCAGACCGCCGTCCGCGACCAGCGTGCCGACGCCGGCGGGGGTGTAGAAGGCGGGAATGCCGGTGCCGCCCGCGCGCAGCCGTTCGGCGAGCGTGCCCTGCGGGATCAGCTCGACCTCGATCTCGCCGGCGAGGTACTGGCGGGCGAACTCCTTGTTCTGCCCGATGTACGAACCGGTCACGCGCGCGATCCGGCCCGCGGACAGCAGCACCGCGAGGCCCTGGTCCATCGCGCCGCAGTTGTTCGACACGATGCCCAGCGAGCCGACGCCCTTGTCGTACAGGGCGTTGATCAGCACCTTCGGCACACCGCACAGTCCGAAGCCGCCGACGGCCAGTGTGGCGCCGTCGTCCACATCGGACACCGCCTCCGCCGCGGAGGACACGATCTTGTTCATGACAACCTCTCGAAGACCGCCGCGAGCCCCTGCCCGCCACCGATGCACATGGTTTCCAACGCGTACCTGCCGTCCCGCCGCTCCAGCTCCCGCAACATCGTCGCGAGAATCCGCGCGCCCGTCGCGCCGACCGGGTGGCCCAGGGCGATGCCGGAGCCGTTGACGTTGATCCGGTCGAAGTCGGTGACACCCCACTCGCGCGTCACGGCGAGCACCTGCGCGGCGAACGCCTCGTTCAGCTCGATCAGGTCCATGTCGTCGAGCTTCAGCCCCGCGTTGTGCAACGCCCGCGCGGACGACGGCACCGGTCCGATGCCCATCCGGGACGGCTCGACGCCCGCCGAAGCCCAGGAAACCAAGCGCGCCAACGGCCGCAAGCCCAGTTCTGAGGCTCGTTCGGGAGAGGTGACGACGCAGATCGCGGCGCCGTCGTTCTGCCCGCTGGCGTTGCCCGCGGTGACGGTCGCGCCCTCGATGTCCATGACGGTCTTCAACGACGCCAGCTTCTCCAGTGTCGACCCCGGCCGCGGGTGCTCGTCCGCCACGAAGTCGCCGACGGCCACCAGCTCGTCGTCGAACCGGCCGGAAACCTGCGCCGCGACAGCACGTTCGTGGCTGCGCAACGCCAGCTCGTCCTGCTCGGACCGCGAGATCCCGTACTCGCGACGAAGGTTCTCGGCGGTCTCCAGCATCCCGCCCGGCACGGGGTAGTTGAGGCCACCGGCGGTCACGCGACCACGGGCCAAAGCCTCCGCACCCGCGTTCGACATGCTCTCCACACCACCCGCGAGCACCAGGTCCTGCGCACCGGTCTGCACGGCCATCGCGGCGTTGATCACAGCCTGCAAGCCGGAACCGCACCGGCGATCGAGCTGCACACCCGGCACACCCACACCGAGACCGGCGTCGAGCGCGACGATGCGGCCGATTGCCGGAGCGTCCATGGTGGGGTAGCAGTGCCCGAGGATCAGGTCGTCCACAGAGGACGGTTCGAGCCCGGTGCGGCGCATCAGCTCCTGGACGACGATCGCCCCGAGCTCCTGGGCGGTGCGCTCCTTGACAGCACCGTTGTAGCGGCCCACCGGCGTGCGGATGGGCTCGCAGATGACGGCGTCACGCATGAACTCTCCTCGACAGATGATCCACGACCAGCGCGTTCACGACCTCCGGCCGTTCGGCCGTGAGCAGGTGGGCGGCGTCCGCGACGACCTCGAACCGCGCGCCGGGAATGCCGTCCGCGATGACCCGCACGATCTCCGGCGTGGTGGCGGGGTCGTCGGCACCCGCGAGCACCAGCGTCGGCACGGTGATCTTGCCGAGCTCGGAACGCACGTCGAACGTGCCGATCGACTCGGCGCAGCCCGCGTAGCCCTCGACGGTCGTCGAACGCAGCATGTCCAGCAGCCGCTCGGCCTCCTCGGGCTGGAGCACCGCGAACTCCTGCGTGTACCAGGTGCCGAGTCGTGACGGCACCATCACCTCGACGCCCTTCTCGCGCACCAACGCCGCACGTGCAGGCCACTGCGGCGGATCGGGGAACTGGGCAGCGGTGGCGCACAAGGTCAACGTCAGCAGCCGCGAACCGTGGTGAATGCCAAGCCACTGGCCGATCGCTCCACCGATGGAAACACCCAGGTAGTGGAACTGCCGCACCCCCAACGCATCCAGCAGCTCCACCACGTCCGAAGCCAGCTCACCGATCGAGTACGGGCCGGGCGCGTCCGGAGACTCGCCGTGGCCGCGCAGGTCGAACCGGACGATGCGCCAGCGGTCGGCGAGTGCGGCCACCTGGGCGTCGAAGAGTCCGGTCGAGGTGCCGATCGACGGACCGAGCACGAGAACCTCCGCGTCCTCCGGCCCGTCGACGACGTGGTGCAAGATCACTGAGGCTCCAATCGGTCCGTGAACTCCAGCACCGCGGCACCGTTCTGACCACTCACGTGCACGGCGCCGCCGGCCACGATCAACTCTGCCAAGCGGCCGCGCACCGTGCCGAGGTACTTTCCGTCCAGTGGAAGCGCGGTCCCGGGTGGAACGCTCACAACGCCATCGCGAAGCATCCCCTCCACCCGATGCGGACGGCCGAGCACGGCAGCGGCCGCCCGGACGTCACCGCCGCGCACGAGCTCCCGCACCCGCGTCGACGAGCACCCGTCGACCAGATCCACCCCGTACGCGGTGAGCCCCAGCTCCCGCAACGTCTCGACGGTCCCGGCACCCCGATGCCCGAACGTGAAGTTCGCCCCGACCACGACAGCGGAGGCGTGCAGCGCGTCCACCAGCACCTGCGCCACGAAGTCGGCAGGGGACAACGACGCGAACCGCAGGGTGAACGGCAGCACCAGAATCGCGTCCACCCCGAGCGAATGCCCCAGCTCAGCCCGTCGATCAACGGTCGACAACGCCGACGTGTCGCGCGGCAGCCCCAGCACGAGCGCGGGATGCGGGTCGAACGTCACCAGCACCACTGGACGTTCCCCAGCGACTTCCCGCGCGGTCGCGATCAGATGAGCGTGCCCGCGATGCACACCGTCGAACACCCCGATCGTGACCACACACTCAGGCCAGTTAGCGCACACCTCCTCCAGCGACCGCCAGACCACTCTCTCCCGCACGGCGATCACGTCTGGGCCGCCAAGTCCGACGGGTGCGTCGCCAGCGGCGTCACCTGGACCTTCATGAACTCCCAGAGCGGCAGCGACGACAGGAACGCGTGCAGCTCGTCGTTGGACGGCACGTCGAAGACGCTGATGTTGCTGTACTGCCCGACGACCCGCCACAGGTGCGGCCACACGCCGAGTTTCTGCAGTTCCAAGGCCCGTTCCCGCTCCGCCCTGATCAGCTCGGCGCGGCGGGAGGCGTCGAGGTCGTGGGGCAGGGAAACGTCCATGCGCACGTGGAAGAGCAACGCGTCACCTCCTGGTGAAGGCCGCGACGGCCGCCGGGTCCAGCTCGATGCCGAGCCCAGGTCCGTCGGGCAGGTGCAGGTCGCCGCCGGAGTACCGCAACGGCGTGGTCAGCAGCTCCTCGCGCATGAGCAACGGTCCGAACAGCTCGCTGCCCCACGTCACGGCCGGAGCCGCGCAGGCGAGGTGCAGCGACGCCGCCGTGCCGACCGGGCTCTCGATCGAGGTGCCGCCGTGGCACGGAATACCCGCCGCGTGAGCGATCGAAGCGATGGCCGCGGTCGCCCGCAGCCCACCGGACTTCGTGGTCTTCAACGAGAACACGTCCGCCGCGCGCAAACCCGCCAGCCGCAACGCGTCCGACGGCGTGCGCAGCGACTCGTCTGCCATCACCGGGATCGGCAGCGCCCGGTTGATCTCCGCGAGCCACTCGACCTCGGCACCCGGCACCGGTTGCTCGACCAGCTCCACCCCGGCGGCGGCCAGCGCGGGCAGGTAGCGCAACGACGTCAGCCGGTCCCAGCGCGCGTTCAGGTCGACCCGGACACCGGCCACACCCTGCAGCTTCTCCGCGATCGTGCACACCCGGCGCACGTCGTCGGCCGGCTCCTGCGCGCCCATCTTGAGCTTGAAGCTGCGGTGACCGGCGTCGAGCTTGGCCATCGCCTCCTCGATCACCACAGGCGCCGGTTCGGTGCCCAACGCCCACGTGACCGGCACAGACGTGCGCGATAGCCCGCCGAGCAACGTGTGCACCGGAACGTTCAAAGATCGCGCCCACGCGTCGTGCAGGGCGACCTCGACAGCCGCCTTGGCGTAGAGGTTGGCGTTGACCACATCGTTGACGGCCTGGAGCACGCCCGCGATGTCGTCGACTCGACGGCCCAGCAGCAGCGGGGCGATGTACTGGTCAATGACCACCTTCATGGTCTCGACCGACTCACCGCCCCACCACGGCCCGCCCGGCACGACACCCTCGCCGAGGCCGACCGCCCCGCCCGCGGTCCGGACGTGGACGAGCAGCACGGGCTGCGCGTCCATCCCGGTGCGGGCGAAGCGGTGCGGCCGGACGAGCGGGACGTCGAGCAGAACGGTGTCCACGCCGTCGATCAGCAGGTCGTTCATGTCGCCTCGAGGACGAAGTGGTACACGGCACGCCCCTCCGCCGGGGTCAGCACGAGCTCCGGCTTCACCGCTTCGGCGACGTCGCTGTCGACGTACTCACCGCCCGCGAAGTAGAGCTGCGTGGTGATCGTCCGGTGGCCGGGAGCCCGCACGATGAGGTGCAGGTGCGCGGGCCGCCACGGGTGCCAGCCGGCCGCGTCGATCATCTGACCGGTCGGGCCCTCGTGCGGGATCTGGTAGGGCGCGGGCTGCACAGTCGTGATCTCGAACCGGCCCTCGGAGTCGGTGACCACGACACCACGCAGGTTGCCTGCGGGGATGTCCGGCGCGAACCCCGAGTAGTAGCCCTGCGAGTCGGCGTGCCAGATGTCCAGCTCGGCCCCGGAGAGCGGTTTCCCGTCGAGATCCGTGACCTGGCCGGAGAACACCAGCGCGTCGCCCTGCTCGTCCGGCCTCGCCGGCAGCGTGGTTACCGACGGCAGCCGTTGCTGGTCCGGCAGGTAGTACGGCCCGAGGATGCTGCCCTTGGTGCCGTCCTGGGTGCGCGCGGCGACTTCCTCGACGACGTGCTCGACGAACACGTCCAGGAACAACGGCCACTCGCCGCCCTCGCCCAGGTCCATCAGCCACTGCTTGGCGGCCTGGAACTCGGGATACGTGACGTCGTGCACGCGGATCGCCTCGTGCACGCCCTGCAGCACGGCGGTGACCACAGTGGACACTCGTTCGGGCGAGACGTCGAGCGATGACCGTGTCGTGGAACGGAAGTTGGCGCTCGCGGAAGCACCGGAGTCCGCCGCGGTGGGGGTGTGAACGGCAGTCATGTCGGGATCACCTTCCGTTCAGGGAGACAGCGCCGGGGTTGAACAGGTCGGGAACCTTCCAGCCGTCGAGGTCGTACTCGGCCATGCACTGCTCCGCGAAGCCCTTCATCGCGTCCGCAGTACCGGACTGCTGCGCGGCGAACAGCATCTCGGCGCGCACACCCTCGTGGTTGCCGGAGTAGTTGCGCTCGTACAGCTCGTGCCGGCCGCCGAACTCGCTGCCGATCGAGTCCCAGATCAGCTTCATCAGCTTGACCCGCTCGACGGCGTCCATGCCGTTCGAGCCGCGCACGTACTTGTCCAGGTACGGCCGCACCTCGGGCGAGGCGAAGTCCTTCGCGGACGACGGCAGGTAGATGAGCGCGGATCCCAGGTCCTGCATGATGATCTCGCGGATCCGCGGGTAGCCGACCGTCATGAACCACCGGTAGGCGAGCCCGAAGTCCAGGTGCGGCAACACCGCGCCGTCGATCCACGCGTCCGGCTTCGCGCACATCGCCTCGGACAGCGCGTGGAAGAGGTTGCGCCACCCGATGACCTCGCCGACGCGGGTCTGGATGCCGCGGAAGTCCTTGGTACCGGTGGCTTCCACGCCCTTGAGCAGCAGCCCGGCGAGGAAGTCGAGCTTGACCGACAGTCGCGTGACGCCGTGGAACGTGAAGCGGTGCAGGAAGCCGGAGCCGGGGAAGAACGTGCTGGCCTTCTCCGCGTCGCCGTAGATGAAGACGTTCTCCCACGGGATCTTCACGCGGTCCAGCACGAAGATCGTGTCGTTCTCGTCGAACCGCGACGAGAGCGGGTAGTCGAACGGACCGGTGGTCTTGTCCACGTTGGCGGCGTAGGAGTTGCGGCAGATCAGCTTCATGCCCGGCGCGCCCATCGGCACCGTGCACACCAGTGCGAACTCGCGCTTCTTGATCGGCAGGCCGTAGTGCGCGATGAAGTTGTAGTTCGTGATGGCGCTACCGGTCGCGACCACCTTGGCGCCGCTGACGATCAGGCCGTCGTCGCGCTCCTCCTCGACGTGCATGAACACGTCGCGCACCTCGTCGGGGTCGCGGTTGCGGTCGACCGGTGGGTTGATGATCGCGTGGTTCCAGTACAGGACCTTCTCCTGCGACTCCTGGTACCAGCGCCGCGCGTTGTCCGCGAACGGCTCGTAGAAGTTCGCGTTGGCGCCCAACGTGCCGAGGAACGCGGCCTTGTAGTCGGGGCTGCGGCCCATCCAGCCGTACGTCATGCGAGCCCACTCCGCGATGGCGGCGCGGTCGGCGTAGAGGTCGGCACTGCTGCGCGGCGTGCGGAAGAACGGGTGCGTGAAACCGCTGCTGCCGGTGTCGGTCGGCGCGGTGAGCACGGACTGCTTGTCCGGGTCGTGCAGCGCGTCGTACAGCCGCGCCGTCATCCGGACGGAGTTGCGGAACGCCGGGTGCGTGGTGACGTCGTCGATCTTCTCGCCACCGAGGAAGATCTCGCGTCCGTCCCGAATGGACTCGATGTACTCCTCACCGGTCATCGGGCGAGTGGTGCGTTGCTGCTGTTGCGTGGTCATGCCTAACCCTTCGTCGTCGAAGCGGTTCGCAATGGCGTGAACGAGGAGCCGAACCAGCCCGCGTCGGGGCAGTCGACCGAGAAGTTCCAGTGGGTGTCCCGTTCCGCGAGCTCGCGGAACGCACCACCGAAGAACAGCAACGGGTCGGCGTCGCTGATGTCGAGGTGTGCGACCTCCCCGATGACGATCAGGTGGTCGCCGCCGTCGTAGATGCGCCAGGGCAGGCACGAGATGGTCGCGGCGTTGCCGAGCAGGACGGGGGCGGTCGGCCCGTCGGCCCAGCGAGGAGCGGGCCCTTGCGGCCGGCCCGCGAACGTCCACGCGGTGTCGAGCTGGTCCTTCGCCAGGACGTTGATGGCGAAGGGCTGGTCCTCCAGGAATCCGCAGGCCTTGGAGTTGCGGGTCAGCGTGACCTGGCACAGCGGAGGGTCGAGGGAGACGGCGGTGAAGGCGTTGACGGTGGCGCCGTGGGGTTCGCCATCGTCGTTGCGGCAGGTCACGACCGTGACACCGGTGGCGAACCTGCCGAAACCGTTGCGGATTGTGCGGTGATCCAGTGTCATCTCCCGCTCCTCCTTGTACGCTGTGCGTACAACATGTACGCTTTGCGGTTACATGAGGGTGCACCGGCTTCGTCGTGCTGTCAACGGGGAGGATGTGGCGATGGCGAGCGATCCGGACGAGCGCGACTTCATCCAGAGCATCGAACGCGGGTTCGCCGTGCTGCTCGCGTTCGATGAGGACCGCGTCAGCCCGAGCCTCGCGGAACTGGCCGCGGCGACCGGTTTGTCCCGTCCGGCGGTGCGCAGGATTCTCCTGACGCTGCAACGGTTGGGGTACGTGCGGGCGACGGGTTCGCGGTGGACGCTGACCCCTCGTGTGCTGAGCATCGGGCAGCACTACTCGGCGTCGCACGCGATGATCGAGATCGCGCAGCCGCACCTGCTGGAACTCTCGGCGAAAACCGGTGAATCGGCGTCGTTGGCGGCGCTGGACGGACGAGACGTCGTGTACGTCGCCCGCGTGCCGGTGCGCCGGATCATGAGCATCAACGTGTCGATCGGTACCAGGATCCCGGCTTACGCGACGTCAATGGGTCGTGTCCTGCTGGCGTGGGCACCGGACGTTGTCGTCGAGGAGATCATCGCCGGTGGATTGCCGGCGTTGACGAAGCACACGGTGACCGAGGTCGACGCGTTCCGCGGTGTGCTGCGGCAGGTTCGCTCGGACGGGTGGTCGATCGTGGCGGAGGAGCTGGAGATCGGCCTGCTCTCGGTGTCCGCGCCCGTCCGCGACCGCACCGGCGAGGTGGTCGCCGCGCTCGCGTCCTCCACGTCCGTCGGGCGATCATCGGTTGAGGCGATCCGCGGTGATGTGGTTCCGTTGCTGCTGGACGCCGCGGAACGGATCAGCGCCGATCTGGGTCACAAGAGCTCGGCGCGGCGCGAAGGGTTCTACTAAAACCCCGGAGGACCGCATGCCCGCACGGCCCAGGATCCTGGTGCTCGGCACCGGGTTCGCCGGATTCCACTGTCTGCGCAAGCTCGAACGCAAGCTGCCTGAGGACGCGGCCGAGCTGGTCGCGATCAACCCCGCCGACTACATGCTCTACATCCCGTTGCTGCCCGAGGTCTCCGGCGGCGTGCTCGACCCGCGCCGGGTCGCGGTGCCGCTCCGGAACACCTTGAAGCGCACCAGACTCGTGCTCGGCGCGGCGACCGGCATCTCGCTGGAGAAGAGCTGCGTGCAGGTCATGGACGTGGAGGGCCGGTCGAACGAACTGTCCTACGACCGGCTGCTGATCGCGTCCGGCAGCGTGACCCGGCTGCTGTCGATTCCCGGTGTCGCCGAGCACGCAAAGGGCTTCCGGACCGTCGCCGAGGCCATCCACCTGCGCGATCACGTGCTGCGGCAGCTCGAGCTCGCCGACCAGTCCGACGATCCCGAGGAACGACGGGCGCGGTGCACGTTCGTGGTGGTGGGCGCGGGTTACACGGGTACGGAGGTGCTCGCGCAGACGCAGCTGCTGACCCAGGACGCGTGGCGCCACCTGCCGCGGCTGAAAGACGTCGAGCCGCGCTGGATCCTCGTCGACATCGCACCGCGCGTGCTGCCCGGCCTCGACCCCCGGCTGTCAGAGCCGACTCGCAAAGTGCTCCTCAAGCGTGGTGCCGAGGTCCGGCTGGAGACCAGTCTGAAGGAGATGACCGACACCTGCGCCCGGCTCTCCGACGGCGAGGAGATCCAGACGCGCACGGTCGTGTGGTGCGTCGGCGTGCGGCCGGATCCGCTGGTCAGCACGTTGAACAAGCCCGCGACCAACGGCCGCATCGACACCGACACCTATCTGAAGGTGTGCGAGAACGTGTGGGCCGCCGGTGATGCCGCCGCCGTGCCGGACCTGGTGCGGCCGGGTGAGATCACCGCGATGACCGCGCAGCACGCCGAACGCCAGGGCCGGGTCGCGGCGCTGAACATCGCGGCTTCGCTCGGCTTCGGGTCCGCGCGCGAGTACAAGCACAAGGACCTCGGCTTCGTGGTCGACCTCGGCGGCTGGCAGGCGGTCGCGAACCCGCTCGGCGTGCCGCTGACGTCGCTGCCCGCGAAGGCCGTGACGCGCGGCTACCACCTGATGGATCTGCCGTACGGGCGGATCCGGACGGCCGCGAACTGGGTGACCGAGCTCGGCGCCGGCCGGCAGATCACGCACTTCGGCGTCGTGCCCGATCGTGGCATCACGCTCGCGCAGGCCGACCTGCCACCGGCTGCGGCGGGTCGTGGTGACTAGGCTGGTCCGGTGACAGCCCAGGGGGAGCAGCCGACTCTGGCCGACCGGCTGGACAGGCTGTTCAAGGCGGTGCGTCCAGGCGGCCAGCGCGAGTACACGTACGAAGAGGTCGCCGGGCAGATCCGCGAGCAGGGCATCTCGATCTCGCACACGTACGTCTGGCAGCTGCGCAAAGGGTTGCGCGACAACCCGACCAAGCGTCACCTCGAAGGGCTCGCGCAGTTCTTCGGCGTGCCCACGTCGTACTTCCTCGACGACGACAACAGCGGCATCGACGACCAGCTGGAGTTGCTGGTCGCGTTGCGGGACAGCGATGTGCGTTCGTTGGCGCTGCGGGCGAACGGGCTTTCGCAAGCGAGCATCAAGGCGGTGCTGGGGATGATCCAGCACGCGCGGACGATCGAGGGCCTGCCGCCAGTGGACGAGTGACACGGTCCACTGTGGACGTCACGCTCCGGTGACGCCGTCGATGCCCTCGCGCAGGAAGTCCGCGTGGCCGTTGTGGCGCGCGTACTCGTGGCACAGATGGTTCATGACGAGCCGCAACGACACCTGTTCTCCCCACCGCGGCTGGTAGCCCGTCACGTCCAGCGACTCGGCCTCGCGTTCGATCCGGCGCGAGTGCTCGACCTCGTTCTGCCACGCCGCGAACGCCTCCGACCTGGTCGACGACGAGGCGTCGTAGGCCACCTGGTAGTCGTTGTCGTCGGACCACACCAGCGGGATGTCCTCGCCGTTGATGACCTTGCGGAACCAGGTGCGCTCGACCTCCGCCATGTGCCGCACCAGGCCGAGCAGCGTGAGCGTGGACGGCGGCATCGAGCGGCGGCGCAGGTCGTCGTCGGACAGGCCGTCGCACTTCATCGCGAGGGTGGCGCGGTGGAAGTCGAGGAACACGCGCAGGGTCTCGCGCTCGTCCGCCTGCAGTGGTGGGTTGGGGCGTTCGGTGGTCACGACGGCAGTCTTTCACCACGATGATCTCGTGGACCTGCAATTGACGGGACGCCGGTACGTCGTCACCGGCGGGAGTCGCGGTATCGGGCGGGCGATCGTGTCGCAGCTGCTCGCGGAGGGTGCGCGCGTGGCGACCTGTGCGCGCAGCGATCCGGGGTGGGGCCCGGAGGTGCTGTCACGGGTCGGCGACGTGCGGGACCGCGGGTGGATGCGGGAGTTCGTCGCGGAGGTGGCCGAGGCGTTCGGCGGACTCGACGGGGTGGTCGCGAACGCCGGTGCCGGTGCCGCTGGGGGAGTGCTCGGCACAGCGCCTGACGTGTGGCGAAACCAGTGCGACGTCAAGGTGGCGAGCGTGCTCAACCTCGTCGAACCCGCGGTCGAGCACATGACCGACGGCGCGGTCGTGGTGATGAACGGGGTGACCGCGCGGACGCCGGACCTGGACATGGCGGCGGTCAGCGCCGCGCGGGCGGCGGCCGGGTCGGTCGCGGCGATGCTGGCGAGAACGCTCGCACCCCGCATCCGGGTCAACACGGTCAACCTCGGCGCCATCCGCACCGAACGCCAGCACGCCAAGCACCGGAGCTCGGGATCGCCGCTGGACTTCGCCGCGTGGGAAGCCCAGGAAGCACACAGGCGCGGCATCCCGCTCGGCAGGTTCGGCTCGCCGGAGGAGGTCGCGCCGATCGTCGCGCTGCTGCTCTCCCCGCGATCGTCCTATGTGGCCGGTGCGGTCGTCGACGTGTCCGGAGGGCTCTAGGGGCCAGTGCCGGGCGCCACACCTCCCATACCGGCTGTGAGCGCTAACGTGGCCCTATGACCAACCTCGAGCAGGCCGAGTCGGCGTTCGCGTCGGCGCGGCCGAGGCTGTTCGGCATCGCCTACCGCATGACCGGCAGCGTGGCGGACGCCGAGGACCTCGTGCAGGAGGTCTGGCTGCGTTGGCAGAACGCGGACCGCGCGGCGGTGCTCAACCCCGAGGCCTACCTGGCGACGGCGATCACCCGCCTCGCGATCAACGAGTCGCAGACCGCGCGCGCCCGCCGGGAGACCTACGTCGGGCCGTGGCTGCCCGAGCCGGTCGACACGGCAGCCGATCCGCAGGTGGGGGCCGAGCAGGGGGCCGTGCTGGAGCTCGCGGTGCTGATGCTGCTGGAGAAGCTCACGCCGACCGAGCGGGCCGCGTACGTGCTGCGCGAGGCGTTCGACTACCCGTACCGCGAGATCGCCGAGATCGTGCAGACCAGCGAGGTCGCGACCCGGCAGCTGGTCAGCAGGGCGCGCAAGCACCTCGCGGACGAGCGGAAGGTTCCCGTCCAACGCGCTGACCAGCGCAAGCTGCTGGAGGCGTTCGTGGCGGCCGCGCAGGCCGGTGACCTCGCGGGTCTCGAGAAGCTGTTCGCCGAGGACGTCGTCAGCTACTCCGACAGCAACGGCGCGATCCGGGCGGCCGGACGTCCGCTGTTCGGCGCGGCGTCGCTCGCGAAGATCATCGCGGGCTGGGCGCCGTCGTTCTGGGCCGGTGCCGAGGCCGGCTACGTCGAGGTGAACGGCCTGGACGCGATCCGGTTGCGCAAGGACGGCAGCACGTTCGCGGTGATCACCCTGACGGCCTCCGCGGAGGGTGTCGACCAGCTGATGTGGCTGGTCAACCCCGAGAAGCTGGGGGCGTTTCAGTAGGGCTGTCACAACGGCGGGGGCTGTCCTGTCTTAGCTCGTGAACACCCGCACGGGGCGGGGCTCAGGAGAGGGACGGACCCATGAGGATCGTTGTCATCGGCGGCACCGGGTTGATCGGCAGCCAGGTCGTGAAGCGGCTGGGTGAGCACGGCCACGACGCCGTGCCCGCGTCCCCCAACAGCGGCGTCAACACGGTCACCGGTGAAGGCGTCAAGGAGGTTCTGCAGGGCGCAGACGTGCTCGTCGACGTGTCCAACTCACCGTCGTTCGCCGACGACGACGTGATGAACTTCTTCACCGCCGCCACGACCAACCTGACGGCCGCGGCGAAGGAGGCGGGCGTCGGCCACTACGTCGCGCTGTCGATCGTCGGCACGGACGAGCTGCCCGACTCCGGCTACCTGCGCGCGAAGGTGGCGCAGGAGAAGCTGATCACCGAGTCCGGCCTGCCGTACTCGATCATCCGCGCGACCCAGTTCTTCGAATTCGCGGGTGCCATCGCGAACTCGGCGACGGTGGACGACGTGGTGCACCTGCCGCACGGTGGCGTGCAGCCGATCGCGGCCTCCGACGTGGCGGCGGTCGTCGGACGCACCGCGGCGACCGGGCCGATCAACGGCGTGCAGGAGATCGGCGGGCCGGAGGAGTTCACTTTGGACGGCTGGGTCCGCACGGTGCTCCAGGCGCGCAACGACTCGCGTGAGGTCGTCGGCGACCCGAAGGCGCAGTACTTCGGCACGTTCCTGACCGGCAACCAGCTCGTGCCGAACGCGGGCGCGCAGCTGCAGGCCACCAGCCTGAAGGACTGGCTGGCCGCGGGCAACTGAATCCACAGTGGACGGGCTCGGGTGAGCCCGTCCACTGCTCGTACAGCTCACAGTGCGGAGAAGTGTGCCGCGTCCCCGGTGACCGGAGTGCTGGCGACGCCGTCGACGCTGACCGGCACGTCACCGGCGATCGTGACCCGGTGCAGCCGGCGGCGCTGGTCGTCGTAGTCGGCGACGCCGTAGTGCTGGGTGGCGCGGTTGTCCCAGATCGCGATGTCGCCGTCGGACCACTGCCACCGCACGGTGTTCTCCAGCTTGATGATCCGCTGCTGCAGCAACGAGAAGATCGCCTGCGACTCGCTCGACGAGACACCGACGATCCGCTTCACGAAGTGGCCCAGCAACAACGCGCGTTCGCCGGTCTCCGGGTGCACGCGCACCAGCGGGTGCTCGGTCTCGAAGACGTGCGACTGGAACTCGTCGCGGTACGCCTGCTCCTTGACGTCGATGCCGCCGATCCGCGACTCGTCCCGGTGGCCCGCGTAGTCGTAGAGGTTGGTGTGCACGGCCCACAGCCGGTCGACCAGCGCCCGCAACGCGTCCGGCAGGTCGGTGTACGCCTGGACGGTGTTGGCCCACACCGTGCTGCCGCCGTACGGGGGAAGCTCGATCGCGCGCAGGATGCTGATCGCGGGCACCCGGTCGACGAACGTCACGTCGGTGTGCCAGCTGTTGGCCTTGCCGTGCTCGGAGTCGATGGCCAGCACCTGCTCGTGCTCCTGGCCGCGCACGGTCGGGTGGGCCAGCGTCGGCTGGCCGAGCAGGCGGGCGAACGCGAGCTGCCCGGCGTCGTCGAGGTGCTGCTGCCCGGAGAAGAACACGACCTTGTGCGCCAGCAACGCGGCCCTGATCTCGGCCACGGTGTCCTCGGGCAGGTCGCCGGAGAGCTGGACGCCGTCGATGCGGGCGCCGATGTGCGCTCCCAGCGGGTGGACGGTGATCGTTCTGGTGAGTTGAGCGGTCATGCTCCTCACCATCCTCGGCCTACCGCGGCCAAATCCAGTTAGCGCGCAACGAAAACATGTCCGTCCCACCCTGCGGACGACTTATTTCCGTTCGGAAAATTAGACCTCGGTGTCCAGGACATCTTCACGATGTGAGACGGCTGATCACGTCGTTGACCCCTGCTCGCGGCGGATGTGACGCTCTGCGCCAACTTTCCGCCCAGCCAAAGGAATTGGCCGTGACCACCACACGTCGGAACTTCCTCGGACTCACACTTCTCGGTCTCACCGCGTCGACCGTGGGCTGTTCGACGGCGGCCGGAGCGGGGCAGGAGACAAAAACTCTGCGCTATCAGGGAGCGGCGGGAGACGTCACGCTGCCGGAGCTCGCCGCCGACCTCGGCCACCTCGGTGACCTGAAGCTCGAGTGGGTCGGGAACACCATCAGCGGCCCGCAGGACATCCAGTCCGCGGCCACCGGCCAGGTCGACTTCGGTGGCGCTTTCAACGGCGCGGTCGTGAAGCTGCGGGCCGCCGGAGCGCCGATCAGGTCCGTGATCGGCTACTACGGCTCCGACGAGCAGGCGTACAGCGGTTTCTACGTGCTGGACGACAGTCCGATCAGGACAGCGCGCGACCTCATCGGCAAGAAGGTCGGCATGAACACGCTCGGCGCCCACCACGAAGCCATGCTCGGCATCTACCTCAAGCGCAACGGACTGAGCCCCGACGAGATCAAGAAGGTCGAGGCGACCGTCGTGCCGCCGGTCAACACCGAGCAGTCGGTGCGGCAGAAGCAGATCGAGGTCGGCGTGCTCGGCGGCATCCTGCGGGACAAGGCCCTGGACAAGGGCGGCGTGCGCAAGCTGTTCTCCGACTTCGACCTGCTCGGCGCGTTCACCGCGGGGACGTACGTGTTCACCGAGAAGTTCCTGCGGGACAACCCGAACACCGTCCGGACGTTCGTCTCCGGAGTCGCCAAGGCGATCGAGTGGAGCCGCACCACCCCGCGGGAGCAGGTGATCGCGCGCAAGACCGAGATCGTCACCAGACGCGGCCGCAACGAGGACCCGTCGGCGCTCAAGTTCTGGAAGTCGACCGGAGTCGCTGCCAAGGGCGGCAAGATTCTCGACGAGGAGCTGCAGGTGTGGGTCGACTGGCTCGCGGACCGCGGTGAGGTCAAGGCCGGTCAGGTCAAGCTCTCCGACCTGTACACCAACGAGTACAACGAGCTCGCGAAATGAGCGCGCACATCAGCTTCCGCGGCGTCACCAAGCGCTTTCCGGTCAAGGGCACCGACTTCACCGCGGTCGACGGCATCGACCTCGACATCGAGCGCGGCGAGTTCGTCGTGCTGGTCGGGCCGAGCGGGTGCGGCAAGTCGACGTTGCTCGACCTGCTGGGCGGACTGACGAGCCCCTCGGAAGGCGAGATCCTGCTGGACGGAAAGCCGATCACCGGGCCGGGTCTCGACCGCGGGATCGTGTTCCAGCAGTACGCGCTGTTGCCGTGGCGGACCGCGCAGGGCAACGTCGAGTTCGGCCTGGAGGCCACGGGTGTGCCGCGCCGGAAACGGACTGAACGAGCGCGCGAGTTTCTGAACCTGGTCGGCCTCACCGGGTTCGAGGACCGGCATCCGCACCAGCTGTCCGGCGGCATGCGGCAGCGCGTCGCGATCGCCCGCAGCCTCGCCTACGACCCGGCCGTGCTGCTCATGGACGAGCCGTTCGCCGCACTCGACGCCCAGACGCGGGAGTCGTTGCAGGACGAGCTCCTGCGCATCTGGAAGCGCACCGGCAAGACGATCGTGTTCATCACGCACGCCATCGACGAGGCGGTGCTGCTCGGTCAGCGCGTGGCCGTGCTGACGTCACGGCCGGGCAGGGTCAAGGAGATCGTCACGGTCGACCTCGGTGACCGCACCGCTTCGGACGACCCCCGGTCCAGCACGGAGTTCGCCCGCTATCGGCATCGCATCTGGGACCTGCTGCACGACGAGGTGGCGCTTGCCCAGCAACAGGAGAAGGAGGTGGCGGGGGCATGACCGCACTGCTGGAGTCCCGTCCCGCGACCAGGACCACGCCGGTCGCTGTCCGTCCACAACGGACTAGACGCCTGCTGGACGCGCTGCTGACCGGTGCCGGTCGCAGCGCGGCGATCGTCGCACTGCTGGTGGTGTGGGAGGTGGCGCCCAGGCTGGGCCTCGTCGACGCCACGTTCCTCCCGTCGTTCTCCACCGTGCTCGGCGCGTGGTGGGAGCTCCTGGTGAGCGGCCAGCTCCTGGAGAACACGCAGGCGTCGCTGGCCCGGTCGCTCGCCGGGTTCGGTCTCGCCGTAGCGGCCTCGGTACCGCTCGGGCTGCTGATCGGCTGGTACAAACCGGTCGCCACGCTGCTCAACCCGCTGCTGGAGGTCTTCCGCAACACCGCCGCGCTCGCGTTGCTGCCGGTGTTCGTGCTGCTGCTGGGCATCGGCGAGACGTCGAAGATCGCGATCGTGTTCTACGCGTGCGCCTGGCCGATCCTGCTCAACACGATCAGCGCGGTCGGCGGGGTCGACCCGACGTTGCTGCGGCTCGCGAAGTCGATGAACCTCAGCGGCTTCCGGCTGTTCCAGAAGGTGATCCTGCCCGCGGCGGTGCCGACCGTGTTCACCGGCATCCGGCTGGCCGGAGCGGTGTCGATCCTGGTGCTGGTGGCGGCGGAGATGGTCGGTGCGAAGGCAGGTCTGGGCTACCTGATCAACGCCTCGCAGTTCAACTTCGCGATCCCGCAGATGTACGCCGGGATCATCACGATCTCCGCCATCGGCGTGCTGTTCAACCAGGTGCTGATCGGCCTGGAACGCCGCTTCACGTCGTGGCGCGTGCCGGGATGACCACCCCGGCCGGACTCGCATTGCGGGCGTTGCTGCGGCACGGTCCGATCGCCCGCAGCACGATCGCCCGTGAGACGGGGCTGAGCCCCGCCGCCGTGACTCGCACCTGTGCGGCGCTCGCCGACGCCGGGCTGCTGGTCGAGGCGTCGGAAGCGGTGCCGTACCAGGGGATCGGGCGGCCGCACGTGCCGGTGGACGTCGACACCGGGCGGCACGTCGTGGCGGCGCTGCACGTCGCGCACGAGTACTGCACGCTGGCGCTGCTCGACCTGCGCGGCCGGGTGCTGGCGCGCGAGGTGGTTCCGCACGCCGACCCGGCCTCACCGGTGGACGTGCTGACCGCGGCGGCCGACCGGTTGCTGCAGCTGCACGCGACGGAGCTGCCGGGTCTGCTGCCGATCGGGCTCGGTGTCGCGGCCGGCGGCTGGGTCGACACCGAACAGGGCGTGCTGGTGCAGCACGCCTCGCTCGGGTGGCGGGACGTGCGGGTGCGGGACCTGCTGACCGCGCGCACCGGACTGCCCGTGCTGGTCGACAGCCACGCCCGCGCACTGGCCCAGGCCGAGCAGCTCTTCGGCCGCGCGGGGCATCGCGAGTCGATGCTGCACCTGTTCGTCGGCAACGTGGTCGACGCGGCGATCGTCACCGGCGGCACCACTCATCGTGGCGCGCGGTCGGCGGCGGGCGACGTGGCGCACCTGGCGCTCGGTGATCCCGCGATCGGTTGCCCCTGCGGACGTTCTGGTTGCTTGCAGGCCACCGTGTCCGACCAGGCGTGGGCACACCGCGCCTGGCAACGTGGTGTGGTTCCGCGTCCGTCCATGACGGACCTCGCCGATCTCGCGCGCGCAGGCGACCGGAAGGCCGTCGAGGTGTTGGTGGAACGTGCCCGGATCATCGGCCGCGCCGTGGCCGTGCTGTTCGACTTCCTCAACCCCGACGTGCTCGTCGTGACCGAGATCGGCACGAACTGGCTGCCCGAGTGCGTCGACGCGCTGCGTACCGAGGTGGCCGCGGCCTCGGGTCTCTGCACCTCGCCCGAACTCGTGCTGCCGAGCAGCTTCGGCGTGGACGTGCTCGGAGTGGCCGCCGGTGCCGTCCAGCTCGGCGCCCTGTACGCCGATCCCCTTCAATTCTCGTTGGCAGGAGTCTGAAAGTGACCGAACGTCAGCTGCACCTCAACGCGTTCCTGATGGGTGTCGGCCACCACGAGGCGGCCTGGCGGCATCCGCGCACCGACCCGAAGGCGCTCGACGACGTCGCGCACTTCCAGAACCTGGCCCAGATCGCCGAACGCGGCACGTTCGACTCGGTCTTCCTGGCCGACGGCGTGCAGATCTGGGGCGACGTCCGGCACACCGCGGCCGGCCGGTTCGAACCTCTCACCCTGCTCACCGCGCTGTCCCAGGTGACCGACCACATCGGACTGATCGCGACCGCGTCGACCGGTTTCTCGGAGCCTTACAACCTGGCGCGGCTGTTCTCCTCGCTCGACCACATCAGCGGCGGGCGGGCCGGGTGGAACATCGTGACCACCGCGCAGGACCGGTCCGCGCAGAACTTCAACCGCGACGCCAACCTCGAACACTCCGCACGGTACGAGCGCGCGGACGAGTTCCTCGACGTCGCGACCGCGCTGTGGGACTCGTGGGAGGACGACGCGCTGGTCGTCGACCAGGAGTCCGGGGTGTTCGCCGACGAGACCAAGGTGCACGAGATCGGCCACAAAGGACGGTTTTTCTCCGTGCGCGGGCCGTTGAACGCCGTGCGCAGCCCGCAGGGACATCCGCTGCTCGTGCAGGCCGGGTCGAGCGAGGACGGCAAGGCGTTCGCGGCACGCTGGGCCGAGGCCGTCTTCACCGCGCAGCAGACGCACGAGGAAGCCGTCGCGTTCTACACCGACCTCAAGCGACGGGTGGTCGAGTTCGGGCGCCCCGCCGACGGCCTGAAGGTGTTGCCCGGCATCGTCCCCGTGCTCGGCGGCACCGAAGAAGAGGCATCGCGGCTCGCCGACGAGCTGACGTCGCTGATCATCCCGGAGCGGGCGGTGCGGCAGCTGACCGAGCTGATCGGGGTGGACCTGACGAACCACCCGCTGGACGAGCCGCTGCCGGAGCTGCCGCCGGTGACGAAGATCAACGGCGCCAAGAGCCGGTTCGAGCTCGTGCGCGACCTCGCGGTGCGGGAAAGGCTGACGCTGCGCCAGCTGCTCGGCAGGCTGGGCGGCGGACGCGGGCACCAGGTGATCGCCGGTACGCCGGAACAGATCGCCGACCACGTCGAGCTGTGGTTCCGCACCGGGGCGGCGGACGGGTTCAACGTGATGGCGCCGCTGCTGCCGTCCGGGCTGGAGGAGTTCGTCGACCAGGTGGTGCCGTTGCTGCGGGCACGCGGGCTGTTCCGGACCGAGTACACCGGGCGCACGTTGCGCGATCACTACGGGCTGGCACGGCCTGTGGGCCGGTACCACACACCCTGACCGTCCAGACATTGTCCAGTGCCGCGACGAGGATTGCGGCCCGCACCCCCGAAACCCTCTACCGTCCCCGGCATGGGAAAGCGGATCGGGTCGGTGGAGGTGCTGGCCGCGGTCCTCGTCCTGGGTGTGCTGCTGCGCGGCGCGGAGATCTTCCGGGCACCGATCGTCCAGACGTGGGCGGCGGTGTTCGTCTCGATCGTGCTGCAGGCCTTGCCCTTCCTCACCCTGGGTGTCGTGCTGTCCGCCGCCATCGCGGTGTTCGTGTCACGCGACCTCCTGGTGAGGGTGCTGCCGCGCCGGCCCGTGCTCGCTGTGCCCGCCGCGGCTGTCGCCGGTGTGGTGCTGCCCGGCTGTGAGTGCGGGTCGGTGCCGGTGGCGGGAGCGTTGCTGCGCAAGGGGATCGCGCCTTCGGTGGCGTTGACGTTCCTGCTGGCGGCTCCCGCGGTGAACCCGGTCGTGCTGGTGGCGACGGCGGTGGCGTTTCCCGGGCAACCCGGGATGGTCCTTGGCCGCGCCGCGGCGAGTCTGCTCGCGGCCACCGTCATGGGCTGGTTGTGGTTGCGCCGGGGGAGAAGCGACTGGATCAGGATGCCCGAGCACGGGCACGAGCACGGGTTCCTGAGCCGGGCTCGGCACGACTTCCTGCACGCGGGCGGGTTTCTCGTCGTGGGGGCGATGGTGGCGGCGACGCTGAACGTGCTGGTGCCGGGGAGATGGCTGCAGGTCGTCGCGGACGAGCCGTGGCTCGCGGTGCTCGCGATGGCAGGGCTGGCCGTGTTGTTGTCGATCTGTTCCGAGGCGGATGCGTTCGTGGCGGCCAGTTTCACGCAGTTCTCGACGACGGCGAAGCTCGCTTTCCTGGTCGTGGGGCCGATGGTCGACATGAAGCTGTTCGCGATGCAGACCGGGATGTTCGGGCGGCGGTTCGCGATTCGGTTCGCCCCGGCCACGTTCGTCGTCGCGACCGCGTCGGCCGTCGCGATCGGCGCGGTGCTGTGAACCGGGCGGCCGCGGTCGTGGTTCTGCTGTTGCTGGCCGGGGCCACCGCACGGGTCTGGCTGACGGGCCAGTACGTCAGCTACGTCAAGGCAGGGCTGTGGCCGTTGCTGGCGCTCAGCGTCGTGCTCGTCGTGCTGTTCGCCACGGCGAAGGGGCACCAGCCGCGGGTCGCCTGGCTGCTCGTCGTGCCCTCGCTCGCGCTGCTGATGATCTCGCCTCCGTCGCTCGGCAGCTACGCCGCGAACAACGCGGGCACGGCGACCAGGCAGTCCGACGAGTACCCGCCACTGCCGGACGGCGATCCGGTGGAGGTCAAGGTCTTCGACTACGCGAGCAGGGCGGTGTTCGACGACGGCCGCACCCTCCGGAACCGCCGGGTGAAGCTGCTCGGCTTCACCAGCACCGAGAACGGCCGGCGGCTGCTGGTGCGGATGATCCTCACCTGCTGCGCCGCGGACGGCCGTCCCGTGAAGATCGCGATGAGGAACGCGGAAGACCTCCCGGACGACACGTGGGTCGAGGTGACGGGGTCCTATGTGGAGGAATCCGTGACAGACGGCGTGAACGGCGAGAAGATCCCGTACATCGACGTAGAGAGCATGGCCGAGACGCGGCAGCCGGAACGGCCCTACGAGTAGCTCCACTTGATGCCGTACTGCCCGGGCATCGGGTCCAGGGTGATGAACTGGTAGGTCGTCGTCTCCTCGTCGAACGTGACCGGCGGCTGGTGTTCGCGGGGCAGCGCGCTGCGCGGCTGGAAGAAGCCGAAGCAGCTCGACGGCAGCATCGCCGGGTCGAACGCGATGTGCAGCACCATCTCCCTGGCCGGCCGGTAGATCGCGATCTGCGCGTAGCGGGAGGCCTGGCCGGGCGGGAAGCGCAACGCGAACTCGACGGCACCCAGCTCGCCCGCCTGCAACGGCCGGTCGAGCACGAACTCGAACACGCACGTCGAGCTCGGCACGTCCGCGCGGAACCGGCTGACCCGGCAGCCTTCCGTGTAGGTGACGACCGGCGGTTGCGGCAGCGTGATGCACCGCGTCACGAACACGAACCGCGTGGTGTCGTCGTGGTCGGCGCGGACGATCCGGCGCACCCGCATGGACTCCTCGAAGCCCTGCGCGTTCACCCGGTACGAGATGTGCTGCGAGAGCCGGTGCGGCGTGTCCAGGTCGTCCGGCGTCGCGTCGATCTTCGCGAGCGCCTTGGCGACGCTGTCGGGCCGCTGCCAGATCTGGTCGTACGTCAGTGCGAGGCCTGCCCGATGAGTCCAGCGGCCACGAGGTCTGCGCGGGCCGAGCAGCGCGGTCAACGTCGACGGTGCCTGGCCCAGGATGGCCTCGAGTGCCGCCACCGCGGCCAGTGAGCTCGCTCGCTCCGGCCGGTTCTCGCCGTTCTGCCAGTAGCTGAGCGCGCTCACGCTGACCGGCGTGTCCTGCTCGCGCAGTCGCTGGCTGATCTCGTTGAGGCTGAGGCCGCTGCGTTCGATCGCGCAGCGCAGCGCGGCGCCGAACTCGGCGCCCGCTCGGACGGTCGCGTCGGCAGTCACAAGCGGCTCCCTTCTCGGGCGGCGCGCCAAATCGTACGCGCAGAGAATACCGCTGTGATCGCGTTCAGAGTATTTCCAGATTGACTCTCCGCTCAATTGACCGCTCAGTCGGGTGCTCCTATCTTCGTCGATCAGCCGGGATGACCGGTACCGAGGAGATCCTTTTGTCCTCCTCAGTTCCAGGAGCATTCAGTGCGAACACTCCCTCTTGCCGCGGTGCTCTTCGCCGCGGTTCTGGTCCCCGCACCCGCGTCGGCGGGCGAGGTCGTGATGCCCGACGGCGTCCAGGTGCCCGGCAGCTACATCGTCGTCACCAAGAAGCCCGATCTCGCGGTCCGGCACAACGCGACGCACGTCTACACGTCCGCGGTGAAGGGCTTCGCGGCCCGCCTGACCCCGGCCCAGGCCCGCAGACTCGCCGCCGACCCGGACGTCGAGCGCGTCGTCCAGGACACGATCGTCGAAACCACCGCGGTGCCGTGGAACCTCGACCGCGTCGACCAGCGCAACCTGCCGTTGAACGGCACGTACAACTACGACGCGACCGGTCAGGGCGTCCACGCCTACGTCATCGACACGGGCATCCGGATCTCCCACGGGGAGTTCGGCGGCAGGGCGTCGCACGGCTGGGACGTGTTCGACAACGACAGCGACGCGAGCGACTGCAACAGCCACGGCACCCACGTCGCGGGCACGATCGGCGGAACTACTTACGGCGGCGCGAAGAACGTGACGCTGCACGCCGTCCGCGCGCTCGGCTGCGACGGCAAGGCCCCCGACTCGGTCGTCACGGCGGGCGTGGACTGGGTGACGCGCAACGCGATCAGGCCCGCGGTCGTCAACATGAGCCTGCGCGGCAACGCGAACCAGGTGCAGGACACCGCCGTGCGCAACTCGATCGCCGCCGGCCTCACCTACGTCGCGGCGGCGGGCAACGATGGCGCCAACGCGTGCAACTACAGCCCCGCAAGGGTTCCCGAGGTCATCACCGTCGGCAACACGACCAGTTCCGACACCCGCAACAGCAGCTCCAACTACGGGTCCTGTGTGGACGTCTTCGCGCCCGGCACCAGCGTGGTGTCGGCGACGAACTCGAGCGACACCGCGACGACCACGAAGTCCGGTACCTCGATGGCTTCCCCGCTGGTGGCCTCGGCGGTCGCGTTGTTCCTGCAGCGCAACCCGAGCGCGACCCCGAAGCAGGTGCAGGACGCGCTGATCGCCTGCGCCACCACCGGTGTCGTCGGCAGCGCGGGCAGCGGTTCACCGAACCGCCTGCTCTACGCGCCCTGCGGCGGGACGACCACCCCGCCGGTGTGGGCCGACGACTTCGAGTCCGACCGGGGCTGGACGACGAACCCGGCGGGCACGGACACCGCGACCACCGGCCGGTTCGAACGCGGTGACCCCGAGCAGACGACCGCGGCCAACGGTCAGGTCAAGCAGCTCGGCACCACCACCAGCGGCACGAACTGCCTCGTCACCGGGCGGCTGGCGGGCAGCGGTGACGGCGCGAACGACGTCGACGGCGGCGTCACGTCGGCTTCCTCCCCGTCCATCGACATCCCCAGTGGAGCGAAGTTGTCCTTCATGTACTCCTATGCGCACGGCAACAACTCCTCGAACGCCGACTACCTGCGGATCAGGGTGCTCGACGGCACCACGGCCACGACGGTGTTCGAACGGCTCGGCGCGGCGTCCGAGCGCGCGGCCTCCTGGCAGACCGCGACGGTCGACCTGACGGCGTTCGCCGGCAAGCGGATCAAGCTGCTCGTCGAGACCGCCGACGCGAGCGGCGCGTCGCTCTGGGAAGCGGCCGTGGACGACGTTTCAGTCGGCGTTTCAGGCGGCGTTCAGAGTTATCCAGCTCCCTGAAAGTCAGTTCGTTGACGGGCGTTGAACCGTCGTTAAGGTCGGTTCAAATCGAATAGGTCGCACGCCGGTCCGGCTCCTCGGCAGGCCGGCGGTGCGATTCGGAGTTCTGAGAATTCCCCCTGCATTCAGAGGAACCATCATGAAATCCTTCCTGCGCCGACGATGGCGCGTAACGACGATTTACGCGGCGGCGGCCGTCGCGGTGGCCGCGACGGCGGTCTTCGCAATGCCGCCCGGCGGAGGCGTACGGCCTCTCGCGGCGGCGGTGCCGGACATCCCGTCCGTGCCACAGCTCGCCGAGCCCGGCACGCAGTCCGCGGTGATCGGGACCGCGGCGGCCGAGAACGGCCAGGTGTGCCAGGAAGGCGCGCAGTGGCTGCGGTTGCGCGTCACCGAGTTGTCCTTGCGGGGCAACGACTCCGTCACCTTCACCGGGTCGAAGTCGGGCTCCTACACGCTGACCGCGCGGAACTGGCCGGGCAAGGCGTTCCACACCAGGGCGTTCGAGGGCGACTGCGTCAGCGTCCAGCCGAACCTGGCCGACAGCGGCAGCCGGTACGCCGTGGACTCCTACCAGTACGGCACGCAGTCGCTGGCGGCGGCGACGGCGATCGTGGCGGCGGTGGGCGATGTGTGCGGCTCGTCGTGCAACCAGACCGCGCCGGTGGTCAAGAACATGAACCCGCAGGCGCTGGTCCTGGCCGGGGACAACGCCTACGACAGCGGGTCCGCGTCGGACTACCGGAACAAGTACGACCCGCAGTACGGCCAGTTCAAGTCGATCACCTACCCCTCGCCGGGAAACCACGAGTACAACACCTCCGGCGCGTCGGGCTACTTCGACTACTTCGGCGCCCGCGCCGGCACCAGGGGCAAGGGCTTCTACAGCTTCGACGTCGGCGACTGGCACTTCATCTCGCTGAACTCCAACGTCGGCACGGGCTCGACCTCCGAGCAGGTGACATGGCTCAAGAACGACCTGAGCGCCAACACCAAGCCCTGCACCGCTGCCTTCTGGCACCACCCGCGGTTCAGCAGGGGCGACCACGGCGACGACACCTCGGTGACGCCGTTCTGGGACGCGCTCTACGCGGCCAAGGCGGACCTGATCATCGCCGGGCACGATCACAACTACCAGCGGTTCGCGCCATCGCGGCCCAACGGCACGCGCGACGACGTGAACGGCATCCGGGAGCTGTTGATCGGCACCGGCGGGCGCGGGTTCTACAACTTCAACCAGGGTTCCGCCGCGGTGCAGGAAGCGGGCAACGCCAGCACGTTCGGCGTCGGCAAGCTGACGCTCACCGCCACGAGCTACAAGGCCGACTTCGTGCCGGTGTCCGGGCGCACCTACACCGACACCTCGTCCGGCAACTGCAAGAAGGCAGGCAGCGGATCGCCCGCGTTCACCGTCGGCGCCTCGCCGTCCTCGGTGGCGGTGCCGGCGGGGTCGTCCAAGACCGTGACCGTCGACGTCGGCGTCTCCGGTGGGTTCACGGGCGACGTGGCGCTGTCGGTGTCCGGTCTGCCGAACGGTGTCAGTGGCTCGTTCTCGCCGTCTTCCGTCAGCGCGCCCGGCAGTTCGACGTTGACGCTCACCGCGTCGGCGTCCGCGACGGGCTCGGCGACGGCGACGATCACCGCGACGTCGGGCGGGGTCAGCAAAACGGCCTCGCTCAGCGTGTCCACTGGTAGCACACCGGTGGGGTTCAGCGACGACTTCGAGTCCGACCAGGGCTGGGTCGTCAATGCCTCGGGCTCCGACACCGCGACCACGGGCAGGTGGGAACGCGGTGACCCGGAGGAGACCAGGGAGGCCGACGGGTCGGTCAAGCAGCTCGGTACCACCACGAGCGGCACGAACTGCTTGGTCACAGGACGGCTCGCCGGCGCCAGTGACGGCGCCAACGACGTGGACGGAGGCCTGACGTCGACGACCTCGCCGCAGATCTCCGTGCCGTCGAACGGCAAGCTCACGTTCTCCTACACCTTCGCGCACGGCGACAACTCGTCCACAGCGGACTTCCTGAGGGTCCACGTGCTGGACGGGACGACGAAGACGAAGGTGTTCGAGAAGCTCGGCACGTCGAGCGTGAAGGTCGCGGGCGCCTGGCAGACCGCCAGCGTCGACCTCGCGCAGTTCGCCGGGCGCAACGTGAAGCTCGTCATCGAGGCGGCGGACGCGAGTACCGGATCCCTTTGGGAGTCCGCCGTGGATGACGTTCGCGTCACTGGATGAGGGAAGACGCGCGCACGGTTCCGCGCCCTGCATGGGGGGCCGTGCGCGCGTTCTCTACCGGAAAGGCTTCCCTGATGTACGTCTCCTCTGTGCGCGCTGACACTCCGACCGGCTCGCGTTCTTCTTCACCGATCCCCGCGACGGTCATCGGCCTCGGCGTGGTCAGCCTGATCACCGACCTGTCGGCCGAGATGGTGACCGCGGTCCTGCCGCTCTACCTCGTGTACGGCCTCGGCGTCGGCTACCTGCAGCTCGGCGCGATCGACGGTCTCTACACCGGTGCCACGGCGTTGCTGCGGCTCGCCGGTGGCCACCTGGCCGACCGGTTGCAACGCCCGAAAGCCGTGGCGCTCTTCGGTTACGGCCTCTCGGCCCTGACCAAGCTCGGGTTTCCGCTGGTCGGCTCGTCGGTCGCCGGGATGGGACTGGTGATCGGGGTCGACCGGGCGGGCAAGGGGATTCGCACCGGCCCGCGCGACGCGATGATCACGCTGGCGACGCCGTCGGACGGACTGGGACGGGCGTTCGGGGTGCATCGCGCGCTGGACACGGCCGGTGCGCTGCTCGGGCCGCTGGTCGCGTTCGGGTTGTTGAGCCTGCTGTTCATGGACTACACGTCGGTGTTCGCGGTGAGCTTCTGCTTCGGCGTGATCGCGGTGGTCGTGCTGGCCGTGTTCGTGCGTCAGCCCGCCGGGGTCTCGGTCCGGCGGCCGGGGTTGTCGTGGAACGTGTTGCGCGACCGGCAGGTTCGCCGGGTCGTGCTGATCGTGGCGTTGCTCGGCGCCTGCACGGTCGGCGACATGTTCCTGTTCGTCGGCGTGCAGAAGACTTCCGGGTTGCCGGTCGGCGTGTTGCCGTTGCTGCCCTTGGCGACCGCGTTGACGTTCATGGTGGTGGCGGCGCCGGTCGGGAAGCTCGCCGACCGGCTCGGGCGGTGGAGGGTGTTCCTCGCCGGGCACGTCGTGCTGTTCCTCGCTTACGTGCTCGTGGCCTCGTCCTGGGGCGGCTGGTTCCCGGCTGCTCTGGTGTTGCTGGCGCACGGCGTGTTCTACGCGTGCACGGACGGCGTGCTGATGGCGTACGTCGGGCCGTTGGTGCCCGAACAGGTGAGGGCGACCGGGCTGGCGTTCGTCCAAACAGGACAGGCGTTGGCCCGCGCCGCGGGTGCTGTGCTGTTCGGGGTGGCGGCGACGGGGCTGTCGCTGGCGCCCGCGTTCGGCGTGTTCGCCGCGGTGCTCGCGGTCGCGGTGATGGTGGGAGCGCGCTGGTGAAGCGAACGGTGCTGGGTGTGGTGCTGGTGGCGGCCGTGCTGGTGGCGGGTGCGGTGTTCGTCGGCATGAGGGCCGTCGGAGCGCGGTCCTCCGAAGAGTCGCTGGATCTCTCCGGCGGCGAACTGGTGTACGTCGACCCGGCGGGCAGGGTGCGTCAGGCGGGACGCACGGGGCCTGCCTGCCAACGGGTCGACGTGGCCGCGGGCACCCTGGTGTGCCTGCGGGCCACGGCGGTACCCGCGCAGTCGGAGATCGTGGTGCTGGACCGGACGGGAGAACGCCTTCGTCTCTCGGAATGGGGCACCCCGAGCAGAGCGCGGGTATCGCCGTCGGGCAACGTCGTGATGTGGACCGTTTTCCGCGCCGGCGACTCGTATCTGGGTGGTGTGGGCACGTTCTCCACGACAGCCGGGTTCTACGACCTCAAACGCGGCGAGCACGTCGGTTCGCTCGAGGACTTCACCCTGGTGATCGACGGAGCCGAGCACACCGCGGACGACGTGAACTACTGGGGGATCACGTTCACCCGCGACGACCGGACCTTCTACGCCACCGCCGCGTCGGGCGGGAAGACGTGGCTGGTGAAGGGATCCGCCGACGCACGGGTGCTGACTTCGCTGCGGGAGAACGTCGAATGCCCGTCGCTGTCGCCCGATGGTCGTCGTGTCGCTTACAAGTTCCGCACCGGCGACCGATGGCGGCTGCACGTGCTGGACCTGGCCTCCGGAGCGGATGTCGCGCTGGCCGAGCCGCAGCACGTCGACGACCAGCCGCAGTGGCTCGACGACGCGTGGGTGGCCTACGGGCGGGACAAGGCGATCTGGAAGGTGCCCGCGTCCGGTGGCGGGAGCCCCGAACTCGTCCACGCGGACGCGGCTTCACCAGCGGTGGCCCGATGATCCACCGGGTGGCGCTGGTCGTGGCTGCCCTGGCAGCGGCTGTGCTGGTCGTCGCGCCGGGGCCGGTCCGCGAACCTGGCCGGCTCGTGGCGTCTGTGACCGACGCCTGGCCGGGTGCGCGGATCTCCACCCACCCCGGAAACCTCGCCGACGGCAGCGTTTTCGCACCGCTGTCGCCGGATCTGCGCGTGGGAGAGTCCGGCGGGCGGCTGATGGTCGGCGACGACGTGGTGCGCGAGGGCCCGGCGCAGTACGCGCTGGCCGCCACCTCGTTGGTGTGGCTGGAACGCGGGACCGGTTTGTTCAAGATGGCCGACTCCGTGGCCGAGCTGGTCACGTCCGACATCGGCGCCGCCGTGGTGCTCGACTCGCAGTACGACGTGGTCGTGCACGACGAGTCCGTCAGCTGGGCCGCGACCGGTCCGGAGAGGACCACCGAGATCCGGACGGTGCCGCTGGCCGGCGGAGAAGTCGGCAAGCTCGTGCTGTCCGGGAAGTTCGCGCTGACCGAGTGGCCGTACGCCACCAGCGCCGAGATCGACCAGGGTGGTCCGTCCACTGTGGTCGACCTGCGCACGATGGCACGGACGGTCGTGCACGGGCAGAGCTACGAGCTGATCGACTGCACCCCGTCGTGGTGTCGCGTCCAGGTGTTGCGCCAGGGCGGCAGCGCGCGCCTCGACCTCATGCGGCCGGACGGCACGGACCGGCGGCGGCTCGGTGTCCTGCGTCCGGCGGTGCCGGACGTCCTTCTGCTCGACCGGTTCGCCGTGCTGATCGACGACGCGCGGGGCGTGCTGTGCCTGTACGACGTCGACCGCGGTCAGCTCGCCGATCTCGCGCCGGAGTTCGGCACCGTCGTCGCGCGCGGGAACGCCGTGTGGTGGTCGACCGGCGACAACACCTCGTTGACCTGGCACACCATTGACGTGGGGGAACTGTGAAGACCAGCGTGTTCGACCTGTTCAGCGTCGGCATCGGCCCGTCGAGCTCGCACACCGTGGGCCCGATGCGCGCGGCCCGGATGTTCGCGCTCACCTTGCCCCCGGACGTGGCTTCGGTGACGGTCCGGCTGCACGGCTCGTTGGGTGCGACCGGGCTGGGCCACGGCTCGGACACCGCCGTGCTGCTCGGTCTGGAAGGCAGCCGGCCGGAAGACGTGGACATCGCGTCGATTCCCGCGCGGATCGCCCGCATCCACGCCACCGGGCAGGTGAGGTTGTTGGGAGATCGGTATGTGGACGCCTGCGTGGTGCTCGACTCGCGGCCATTGCCCGAGCACCCGAACGGGATGGTGTTCGAAGCTGACGGCTTCTCGCAGAAGTACTTCTCGGTCGGCGGCGGGTTCGTGAAGTCCTCTTTGGACGAAGTGGTGGATCCTCTGCCGGTGCCGCACCCGTTCAGGTCAGGTGCTGACCTGATCGGCGCCTGCGAGTCCGCCGGTCTGTCGATCGCTGAGCTGATGCGGCGCAACGAATGCGCGTGGCGCCTGGAGTCCGAAGTGGACGCGGGCCTTGCCGAGATCTGGCGGGTGATGCAGGAATGCGTGCGGTGGGGATGTGCTCGCGACGGCGTGCTGCCCGGCGGCCTGAACGTGCCGCGCAGAGCCAAAGCGTTGCTGGAGACGTTGACGGACAGCGCTGAACCTCAGGACTGGGTGAGCCTGTACGCGTTGGCGGTGAACGAGGAGAACGCGTCCGGCGGTCGTGTTGTGACCGCTCCGACGAACGGTGCCGCCGGAATCGTGCCCGCGGTTTTGCATTACTACACACGGTTTGTGAACGTTGATGGCGTCGAGGACTTTCTGTTGACCGCAGGTGCGATCGGCGTGGTGCTGAAGGAAACCGGCTCGATCTCGGGCGCCGAGGTCGGCTGCCAGGGCGAGGTCGGCTCGGCGTGCGCGATGGCCGCGGCCGGGCTGTGCGCGGTGCTCGGCGGCACGGTCCGGCAGATCGAGAACGCCGCCGAGATCGGCCTCGAACACCACCTCGGCCTCACCTGCGACCCGATCGGCGGCCTGGTCCAGATCCCGTGCATCGAACGCAACGCCGTCGCCGCCGTCACCGCGATCACCGCCGCCCGGCTGGCGTTGCGCGGCGACGGAACGCACCTGGTCCATCTGGACGACGCCATCGCGACGTTGCGCGCGACCGGTGCGGACATGAGCGACAAGTACAAGGAGACCGCGCGCGGCGGGCTGGCTGTCAACGTCGTCGAGTGCTGATACGGTGACGCCGCTCGATTTGTGAACTCTGGGGGGTTTTCGATGAGCCGAACGCTCGGCTTCGCGCTGTCCGCAGCACTTCTCGCATCCGTCGTCGTCACGGCACCGGCACACGCCGCGACCACTGATCTCGGTGGTCTGGACGGCGGCACCTGGCACTCCGCGCAGTCGATCAACGACGCGGGCGTGGTGGTGGGCAGGTCCCGCACCAGCGGCAAGCCGGAACGCGGGGTGAAGTACGACGGCCTGCCGACGGAGGTGGCCGGACCCGCGGGCAGGAGCACCAGGCTGAACTCGATCAACAACAGCGGCGTGATGGCGGGCAGCTCGATCGACCCGTCGGTCAGCACCAGGGCCATCCGCTTCCACCCGGACGGTACGCACCAGGTGCTGGACTCGTACCCCGGCTACGCCTACGCGGGCGGCCTGGCGATCGACGACAGCGGCACCGTCTACGGCACCGTGTCCGACGACAACAACCCGCAGCTCCCGGTGAAGTGGGACGCGAACGGCGCGCTCACCAGGCTGCCGCTGCCGAACGGCATGACCTGGGGCACGGTGACCGGTGCCTCGAACGGCTACGCGGTCGGCTACGTCCTGGGCGGCTTCGTCACCAGCGCGGTCCGCTGGAACCCCGACGGCACGGTGACCCAGCTCCCCGCGTTGGAGGGCGGCAACACGAGCTACGCCAGGGCCGTGAACCGGCACGGCGAGGTCGTCGGCGAGGCCTACACCGCGGACAACCGCGGCGTGTCCGGAGTGCGCTGGGACATCACCGGCAAGATCGTCACGATGTACGGCCACGGCAACACCCACCCGCGCGGCCTCAACGACCACGGCGTGGCGGTCGGCTTCACGACGGTCACGACATCGGACAACGTCCCGATGCGCTGGATGCCCGACGGCACCCAGACCCAGCTCGGCACCCCGAACGGCGCCCGCAAGGCCGAAGCGGTCAGCATCAACAACAACGGCGTGATCGTCGGCTACACCGGCGACAACTTCTCGCCGCTGACCGCCGTGAAGTGGGACTAGAACGTCGCGTCTCGAAGCTGGCGTCGCGAGGTCACCGCGAGCTTGCCGAACACCTTGCGCAGGTGCCATTCCACCGTGCGCGGGCTGATGAAAAGGCGAGTTCCGATCTCCGGGTTCGAGTAGCCCTCGCGCGCCAGCCTCGCGATCTGGTACTCCTGCGCCGTCAGCTCGTCCGTGGGCTCGGCGGTGCGCTTGCGGGCCGTCTCACCGGTGGCCTGCAGTTCCCGCCACGCCCGATCGGCGAACGTCGGCATGCCGCACGCAGTCAGCATCTCGTGGGCCGTGCGCAGGTGGTCGCGTGACTCGACACGTTGTCCCTCGCGCCGCAACCACTCGCCGTACAAGAGGTGCGCGCGGGCCAGTTCGGTCCGCAATTCGGTGCGCCCGAAGTGATCGATCGACTCGCGGAAGGCGTCCGGCGAACCGTTCAACGCCCGCAGCCGGGCCTTGATGCCCAACGACCAGCTCGTGTCGACCCAGTCCGCCGACCGTTCCAGGGCTTGGGCCACCAGCTCGGTGTCACCGGTGCGGGAGGCGGCCTCGGCCAGTTCCGTGGCCACCAAACAGCTGTAGACCAGGGAGTCGGTCTCGAACACCCGCAACGCGGCGTCGCGCGCGAGGTCGTGGCGGCCGAGTCCGTTGTGGAGGATCGCGAGCACCCAGTCCGAGATGAGGGCGAGACGTCCCTGCCCGTCGGTACGTGCTTGCGCGCCAACGGAAGTCGCGAGGTCCTCACCCCGGAACGCGGCCTGCAGCAGAACGGCGTAGGCGACCGGCGGTGTGCCGGTGACCTCGGAGATCCGCTGGTCCTCCTCGATCAACGCCTGCGCGGCCGCCGGTTCGCCGGCCAGAAGTTCGTTGTCCGCCAAGAAGTTCAACGCGAACTGCAGCTGCACGAGCGCCCCGGCGTCACGGGCCAGGCGCACCTGCTGCTGGGCGAACGCGCGCCGCGTCTCGAAGTCCCACAGCTCCGACGCGATGATCCCGCCCGCGCGGTTGCCGAACAGCCACGGCACACGGCTGATGTCGTCAGTGCTGACCTTCAGCGCGCGCACCTCGTCCAGCGCGCGCGTCATGTGTGGAACGGAGGCCGCGTAGCCCTCGCAGATGCGTGACGACAGAGCCTGCAGCACCAGGTCGATGGCACACGGGGGAGTGCGGGGCGCGGGAACGATCTGAGCGGCGTAGTCCAGTGTGTTGTCGGCCCAGATCGCGGCCGACAAGCCCTCGAGGCGCGTCTCGCGGGCCAGGTCGGGGTCGAACGGCGTCAACCGGCGGGCGGCGCTGAACAGCAGGGGAGCGGCCTCGGCGACGCGGCGCTGGTCGAACGCGATGTGCCCGCGCAGGTGCTCGATCTCGGCACTGCGGCGTTCGTCCGGCGGCCCGGCCTCGACCGCGGAGAGCAGCCGCAACGACGCGTCCAACGCTCCCGCGTCGCGCTTGGCCCGTGCCGCCGCCAGCTCTCGATCAGCGCGACGGCCCGGCTCCGGCGTGAGCACCGCGGCTTGCTCCAGGAACGCGGCGGCGGCCAGCAACCCACCACGGGCCTGGGCGCGCGACGCCGTGTTCGACAGGTCGGCGGCGACGTCCTCGTCCGGTGAGGTGGTGGCCTGGGCCCGATGCCACGCGCGGCGGTCCGGGTCGATCGCGGGATCGGTGACGTCGGCCAGCGCCCTGTGCACGCTCTGCCGGTCCGCGGTGGACGCCGACCGGTACACGGCGGACCGCACCAGCGGGTGCCGGAACCGCACGCGTGCCCCGAACTCGATCAGCCCGGTGCCGACCGCGGCGGCTGCGGGGTCCGCGCCGAGCTCGAGCAGCCCGGCCGCCCGCCACAGCAGGGTCGCGTCGCCGAGCGGTTCGGCGGCCGCGGTCAGCAGCAGCAACCGCGTGTCGGCGGGCAGCGGTTCGATCTGCCTGATGAAGCTCTGCTCGATTCTGCTGGTCAGCGGCCCGGGATCGAGCCCGTCGGCGACCTCGCGCGGCAGCTCCAGCAACGCGAGCGGGTTGCCGCGGGCCTCGGCGACGATCCTGTCGCGCACCCGCCCGTCCACCGGCCCCTTGATCACCGAGTCGAGCAACGCGCGGGCGTCCGCGTCGTCCAGGCCGCGCACGAACAGCTCCGGCAGCCCGTCGAGGTAGTCGTTGGTCTCGCGCAGCACGAACACCAGCGCGATCCGTTCGGCCAGCAGCCTGCGCGCGACGAACCCGAGCACAGCGGACGACATCGAGTCGAGCCACTGCGCGTCGTCGACCAGGCACGCGAGCGGCTGTTCGTCGGCGACCTCGGCGAGCAGCGTCAGCACCGCCAGACCGACCATGAACCGCGTGGGCCGGGGCCCGGACGCCATGCCGAACGCGGTGCCGAGCGCCTCCCGCTGAGGCGCGGGCAGCCGGTCGAGCCGGTCGAGGAACGGCACGCACAGCTGGTGCAGGCCCGCGTACGGGAACGCGCTCTCCGCCTCCACCCCCGCGGCCCTCGTGACCCGGAACCCGGCGGCCCGCGCCGACACGTGGTCGAGCAGCGCGGTCTTGCCGATCCCGGCCTCTCCGCGCAGCACGAGCACCTGGCCCGCACCGGCCTTGGCCTGCGTCAACAGGCGGTCCAGCTGCTCGCCCTCGGTGCGTCTGCCCAGGAGATCGTCCGACACGGGACCGAGCCTACGCACCAGGGCATCACCAGGGGGTTACACGGGTTCGAAGGGTGCCCCAGGGGGAGCAATCTCGTGTCATCGGAAAACACGAAGGAGCTGAAAATGGACTACAAGTTCGAGGTCGCGGTCATCCCGGTGAGCGACGTGGACCGGGCCATCCACTTCTACAAGACGCTGGGCTGGCGCTTCGACGCCGAGTTCGCGAACGACGAGGGCTACCGCCTCACCCAGCTCACCCCGCCCGGCTCACCTGCCTCGATCATCTTCGGCAGCGGCGTCTCGAACGCCGAGCCGGGCAGCGCCGAGGGGCTGCACCTGATCGTCGACGACATCGTCGCCGCCCGTGACGACCTGATCAGCCGCGGTGTCGAGGTCAGCGAGATCTTCCACGACAAGACCGGCGTCTTCCACCACGCGGGCACCGACGGCCGGGTCGAGGGGCCCGCCGCCGACCGCGCCAGCTACGGCTCGTTCGCCTCGTTCAGCGACCCCGACGGCAACGGCTGGGTCCTGCAGGAGGTCACCACTCGCCTTCCCGGGCGTGTGTGATGAACCAGTACGACGTCGTCGTCATCGGTGGCGGGTCGCCTGGTGAGCACTTCGCCGCGGCCGTCGCCGAGGGAGGACTCCGGGTGGCGATCGTCGAGCGCGAGCTGCTCGGTGGTGAGTGCTCGTTCTGGGCGTGCATCCCGTCCAAGACGTTGCTGAGGCCGGGCGAGGCCGTGGCGGCAGCGCAGGACGTCCCCGGTGCGAAACAGGCGATCACCGGCAAGGTCGACGTGCAGGCCGCGTTGGAGTGGCGTGACTTCATGGTGTCGTCCTACGACGACGCGGGCGGCGAGAAGTGGGCGCAGGACGCCGGGATCGACGTGCTGCGCGGTGACGGCCGGATCGACGGCCCGCACCGGGTCGCGGTGGCTGATCAGGTCTACACGACCGACCACATCGTCGTCGCCACGGGTTCGGCCGCCTTCATTCCGCCGATCCCGGGCTTGCGCGAGCTGGACGTCTGGACGAACCGCGAGGCCACCGGCGTCAAGGAGATCCCCCGCAGGCTGCTGATCCTCGGCGGCGGACCGGTGGGCGTCGAGATGGCGCAGGCGTTCCGGAGCTTCGGTTCGTCAGTCGCCCTCGTCGAAGGTGCGGACCGAGTGCTTCCACGCGAACCGGAGGCCGCCGGCCGTGCGCTCGGCGAGGCACTGACCGCGGACGGCGTCGAACTGCACCTCGGCGTCCACGCCACCGCCGCCCGGTTTGAGAACGGCGAGTACGTGCTCGACCTCCCGGACGGCGTCGTGCTGCGCGGCGACAAGCTGCTCGTCGCCACCGGCAGGCGGCCACGGGTCGAGGGCATCGGGCTCGAAACCGTTGGTGTCGAACCGGATCCTGCCGGCATCGCCACGGACGAGACGATGAACTTCGGCGTCGGACTCTGGGCCGTCGGCGACGTGACCGGCCAGTGGAACCTGACCCACGTCGGCAAGTACCAGGGCCGGGTCGCCGCCGCGACCATCCTGGGACAGACCGCGAAGGTCGACTACAGCGCCGTCCCGCGGACCGTGTTCACCTCTCCCGAGGTCGCCGCGGTCGGTGCGGCAGAAGGAAAGTACACCGCAACAGCTCATCTTTCCGGCGTCGCGCGCACGGCTACCTACACCCGTGAGTACGCCACGCGACCCGGTTTCTTGACCCTCGTCTCCGACGGCTCGGTGCTCACCGGCGCCTACGCCGTCGGTCCCGAGGCAGGCGAGTGGCTCCAGCAGGCCACCCTCGCGATCCGCGCGAAGGTCCCGCTGTCCGTGCTGCTCGACGTGATCCAGCCGTTCCCCACCTTCTCCGAGGCCTTCCTCAACGGCCTCCGCGATCTGGCAAAGGAAGTAGCGAAATGAAGAACCTGACCGAAATCGACATGAAGCTCGAAGTCACCGTCATCGGCGTCACCGACGTGGAGCGCGCCAAGGAGTTCTACAGCCGCCTGGGCTGGAGGCTCGACGTCACCCCGCCGTGGGTCGTGCAGTTCACCCCGTACGGGTCCAGCGCGTCCATCCACTTCGGCGAGGGCGTCACGACCGCCGCACCCGGTTCCGGACGGCACTTCCTGATCGTCGCGGACATCGTCGAGACGCACGAGGCGTTGCTCGCCGCCGGCATCAAGGTCGGCCCGGTCTACCACGGCGGCCCGGACGGCCCCGTCGAGGGCGTGGACCCGGAGCGCCGCAGCTACTTCTCGCGCGCCGAGTTCGCCGACCCGGACGGCAACCTGTGGATCCTGCAGGAGGTCACGACCCGCCTGCCCGGCCGCGTCGACGCCGACGACACCTCGTACGCGTCGATCACGGACCTGGCCTCGGCGTTGCGTCGCGCGGCTTTGGCCCACGGCGAGCACGAGAAGCGCAACGGCGGGGAGTTCGACGAGAACTGGCCCGACTGGTACGCCGAGTACATGGTCAAAGAGCAGACGGGCGAGACTCTGCCGCTGTAGTTTTCTTGGGTGACTGGGGAAATCGATAGAGCGCTGCGCGGAACGCCGTCCACACTGGCGTTCCGCGCGCTTTGTTCTGCGGCGGACGCGGATCTGGTGCCCTACTGCGAGGAACAGCTCGCGTCTTGGCCGGACGAGCTGCGCGAGGCACCGTGGTCCTGGCTCGCCGCACTGGAATCCGGCTTCACGAAACCGGTGTGGCCGCTCGTCCGATCACTGGATCTGTGGTCCTCCAGGGAAGGACTGCGCGACGTCGACCTGCCGGATCCGCTGCGGCCCGAGATGCGCGCGGTGAGCCGGTTGGTGCTCGGCTGGCTGCGCGACGAGAAGCTGTCGGCGTTCGCGGACACGGCCGACCAGTGGGAGAACCTGCGGTCCGTCCAGTTCCACATGCTCACCGACTCCGAGAACGACGCACTGGCCCGGTTCGCGCGAACGGAAGCCGTCACCAGGCTGGAGTCGTTGGTGCTGGTCGGGGTGACGGAAAGCCTGTGGCACTTCGAGAAGCCGTCGTTCCGGCTCGACCGGCCGGCCCGCCTGCGCCACATCGGCGTGATGGCGGCGGATCTGGTCCATCTGATGCGCGAGGGACTTCTGCCCGAGCTGCGGTCGGCCGAGGTGCTCGTCTCCACCGCCGACGAGGCCCGCGAACTGGCGTCCTGCGCGCAGCTGGCGTCGCTGGAACGGCTGGAGATCGGTTTCCGGTGCGGCAAGAACGGCAAGCAACCGCTGTGGAAACCGTTCTTCGGCAACGTGATCGAGGCCGACGACGAGGCGTGCGCGGAGTTCTTCTCCCGCGCCGATCTCACGAACCTCCGCGGTCTTCGGGTGCGCGGCACGTCGATGGGGCTCGGCCGGGAGGGACTCGGTGCCCGTGGTGTCGAGGCGATTCTCCCGGTGGTGCCGCGGCTGACCGAGCTGTCGCTGGAGCTGCTTCCCGTCGGCGACAGGTCCATCGCCGACGTCGTGGCATCGGTCGACCGGCAGCGCATCGAGAAGCTGACGCTCTCGCACCTGGTCGCCACTGACAACGTGGCGGACGCATTCGCCGGAACGTTTCCGCGGTTGCGCCGGCTCGGCCTGAACGGCAACCACCTCGGCGCCGAGGGCGTGCGGCGGCTGCTCGGCGCGGAGTTGCCCGTCCTCGAACACCTGGACCTGAGCGGTCGCTGGGGTGGTTCGCCGCACTACGCCCGGCCGTCTCTCCAACTCGTCGGTGACGGCGGTGCGGTGGCCGTGGCCTCCGCCGGGCTGAAGCGCCTCAAGACCTTGCGGTTGTCCGCTGCCGGGGTCGGGCCGGACGGGCTCGCCGCGCTGCTCGCGCTGGAGGGCCTGGAAGAGCTGGACGTGTCGGGCAACCCGATGGGCAGCCTGCCCGACGTGCCGGCGTGGGGTTCGTTGCGGACGCTGGACCTGGCGGACTGCGGTCTGGGCGACGCGGATCTCGCGATGCTTCCCACCGTTGCCTCCTTGGTGAGCCTCTCGTTGGCCTACAACAACTTCAGCTCGGAAGGCGCTCGCGCGTTGGCCGCCTGGCCGGTGTTGCCGCAGCTGTGGTCGCTGGACCTGCACGACCACACGATCGGCGACGACGGCCTGGCCGCTCTGGCGTCGTCCCGCGCGGCCCTGCGTCTGGTCGAGCTCGATCTGGAGCAGGACGTGTGGAACGCGCACCGCCGCTCCTACATCGCCCCGTTGCCGCCCGAAGTGCTCGCACGGGAGTCGTTCCCGGCTCTCGACGCGATGTTCCTCGGCGTCGTCGACGAGTACCACGGCACCAGGAACGGGACCGGTGTTCCCGTCCGTCCAGCTGATGCGCGACCGGAGCTGGTGACGTTCCTCGACCACCTCGACAGCTGGTACGAGGAGCGCACCGAAGACCACCCGCCCAAGGAGGAGGACTTCCGCGCGGGCCGGGCGGAAGCCTGGGCGGGCTATGTGACGGAGGCGGAGGAGTTCGCGCGCCGAATGATGTCAGGAGACATTGGGTGGCCGCCCTAGGGGGCGTCCCTGATGTGCGCATGTGTTGTCGCGGCTTAGCTTTTCGGCAAGCGAGGGAGGCCGCGATGAAGGCGATCGTCCAGGACGGGTACGGCTCGGCGGACGTGTTGGAGCTGCGCGAGGTCGAGCAGCCCGTGCCGGCCGCCGGTGAGGTGCTCGTGCGGGTGCGGGCGTCGTCGGTGAACGCCGCCGACTGGCACGTCATGCGCGGTGACCCGTACTTCGCGCGGCTGTTCCTCGGGTTGCGGGCGCCGAAGACGCGGATTCGCGGGCTGGACTTCGCCGGTGTGATCGAGGCGGTCGGGCCAGGGGTGAACGGGTTGCTGCGGGTGGGGGACGAGGTGTTCGGCGAGGTCGAGGGGTCCTTTGCCGAGTACGTTCGGGTGCCCGCGCACCTGGTGGAGCGCAAGCCTTCGAACCTGTCGTTCGAGCAGGCGGCGACGTTGCCGTTGGCGGGCAACACGGCGTGGATGGGGCTGCGGGAGCTGCAGGCCGGGCAGAAGGTGCTGATCAACGGCGCGTCCGGCGGGGTCGGGTTGATGGCGGTGCAGATCGCCAAGGCGCGCAAGGCTCACGTGACGGGGGTGTGCTCCACGCGCAACGTCGAGCAGGTGCGCGCGGTGGGTGCGGACGTCGTGATCGACTACAAGAGTGACGACTTCGCCACCAACGGGGAGCGCTACGACGTGATCTTCGACCTCGTGGGCAACCGGTCGATGAGCTCGTTGCGCGGGTCGCTGACGCCGGACGGCACGCTGGTGCTGTCCGGGGGAGGCAGCTTCACCGGTGGGGCGTTGTTCGGCCCGTACCGGTTGATCATCCAGGGCAAGGTGCTCGGGCCGTTCGCGCGGCAGCGGCTGGTGGTGCTGGAAGCCAAGGCCAGCAAGGAGAACCTGGCGGCGCTGCGGGAGCTCGCCGAGTCGGGGAAGCTCGTGCCGGTGATCGAGCGGACCTATCCGCTGACCGACGCACCTGACGCGATCCGGCACGTGGAGCTGGAGCACGCGCGGGCGAAGGTCGTGGTCACGGCCTGATCGAAAAATGCGTGGCGCTCTTCGGGGTCGAACGGCAACGATCCCGCCCATGGTCGAGGTTCGCGTCAGCGGTGGAATGGTTCGGGGCGCTATGGAATCGGGCGTCGCGGTCTTCCGCGGCATCCCGTTCGCCGCGCCCCCGGTCGGGGACTTGCGGTTCGCCGCGCCCCAGCCCGCTGCCGCGTGGGACGGCGTCAGGGATGCCTTGGCGTTCGGGCCGCCGCCACCGCAACCAGGCGCGTTCGGCATGGACCAGGTGGGCATCGCGGGCGACGACTGGCTGACCGTCAACGTCTGGTCGCCCGACCCCTCCGCGAACCTGCCCGTGATGGTGTGGATCCAGGGCGGTGCCTACATCTTCGGCACGTCCGGGCTCGCCGAGTACGACGGCGCGCGCCTCGCCCAGGACGGCGTGGTCGTGGTGACGTTCAACTACCGGGTGGGCATCGAGGGCTTCGCGCTGGTCGAGGGCACTCCGGCGAACCGCGGCCTGCTCGACCAGGTCGCCGCCCTGGAATGGGTGCGCGACAACATCGGCGCGTTCGGAGGAGACCCCGGCCGCGTCACGATCTTCGGCCAGTCCGCCGGCGGTGGTTCGGTCGCGGCGCTGCTGGCGATGCCGCGTGCTGCCGGGCTCTTCCACCGCGCGGTCGCGAGCAGCGTGCCGGGCCCGTTCTTCACACCCGAGCTGGCCTCGGACATCACGGCCGCCTGCGCCGCCGAACTGGGCGTGCGCCCTGCCGAACTGTCCACTGTGGACCCTGAGCTGCTGCCGGCCGTGGTCGACGAGCTCATGGCCAAGATCGGGCAGTTCGCCGGACGGTGGGGCCAGACCGCGCACAAGCAGATTCCGTTCGCGCCCGTCGTCGACGGTGACGTGCTGCCGGTCACGCCGTGGGAGGCGGTGGCCGCGGGCGCAGCGAAGGACATCGCTCTGGTCGTCGGCCACACGCGGCACGAGCAGCGCGTTCTCACGTTGATCGAGGGGATGCTCGGCCAGGTCACCGACCAGCAGGCCGCCACCGCGCTGGACATCTTCGCTCCTGGACCGGACGGCGCTCGCCGCTACCGGGAGAGCTTCCCGGACGCGGGGCCGGACGAGCTGTACGACCTGGTCTGCTCGGACTGGGTGTTCCGCATGCCGTCGCTGCGGCTGGCGGAGGCGCAGGTCGCGGCCGGTGGACGGGCTCACGTGTACGTGCTGGCCTGGGAGGCGCCCGGAATGGGCGGTGCTCTGGGCGCGTGCCACGGCCTCGACGTGCCGTTGGTGTTCGGCAACTTGGACCGCGGCCAGCCCGCGGTGCTGATCGGCGAGGACACTTCCGCCGCCGCCGAGGTGTCGGACCGCATGCGCCGCGCGTGGACCGGCTTCGCGCTGACCGGCGATCCGGGGTGGCCGGTTTACTCGGATGATCGGCTGACGCGCGTTTTCGGTGATGTCGACGAGGTGACCGCCTATCCGGAGGAGCGGTCGCGGCGGATCTGGGAGGACCACCCGTTCCACGCCTTGGGAATACCTGCCGCCGGCTGACGTTGTACGCGTCCGGAAGGGAGGTTCGAATGAACGACTTCGAAGTGCACGACAGCACCGGGTTCGGCTTCGGTCAGGTGTCGCCGGATCGCTGGCTGACCGCGACGCACCTGTTCGACGACCACGAGGAGACCACGGCCGACAGGTGGGAACGGGCACAACTGCTGTTCGAGGCCCGCGACTACCTGGGTGCCGTGCAGCTGCTCGCGGAGGTCGTCGGGGAAGTGCCGTTCCAGACGGACCTCTGCCTGCTGCTGGCCCGCGCCTACTACCACTCGGCGCAGCTGGGCAAGGCCGAGGCGCTGCTCCGCGAGATCGTGGACCGCGACCCGGTCGAGCACTACGCCCACCTGCTGCTCGGGCGCACGCTGGAGCGGCAGAGCCGGCCTGAGGAGGCCGCGCCCTGGCTCCGCTTGGCTGCCGCCTTCGGTGGAGAGCTGGCTGACGTCTAGACCGGCTCAGCCCACGTCCAGCTTGGCGAACGAGCGCAGGATCCCCGGCGCCACCCGGCTCGCGACACGTGCCGCCTTCGCCTCGACCGTCACCGGCACCACCGGACGGTTGCGGCGAACGGCGCGCACGATCTCCTTCGCCACCCCCTCGGGCCCGAACCCGCGCCGGGCGTAGATCCGGGACGCGCGGTCCTGCTTGCGCGACTGCTCGTCGGCGCTGACACCGGAGAACGTCGTGGTGGCCGTGATGTTCGTGTTCACCAGACCCGGACAGATCGCGCTCACCCCGATGGCGTGCGGCGCGAGCTCGGCCCGCAGGCAGTCCGACAGCATGAACACCGCGGCTTTGCTCGTCGCGTACGCGGAGAGGATCTTCGACGGCAGATAGGCCGCCGCCGAGGACAGGTTCACGATGTGGCCGCACTCTCCGCGTTCGACCATCAGCTCACCGAACGCGCGGCAGCCGTGCACGACACCCCACAGGTTGACGTCCAGCACCCGCTGCCACTGCTGGGTCGAGGTCGACAGGAACGACCCCGAGTGGCCGATGCCCGCGTTGTTGACGACCACATCGGGCACGCCGTGCTCGTCCGCGACCTGCTGCGCCCAGGCTCGCACCGCGTCTTCGGACCGCACGTCCACCTCGTAGGCGTGGCCGTCGATCATCTCCGCGGTCTCCTTGGCCGCGGCGAGGTCCACATCGGACACCACGACTCGTGCGCCCGCCTCGGCGAACGCCACCGCCGTCGCCCTGCCGATGCCGCTGCCACCACCCGTGACGACGACGAGCTCGCGCGGGGGAGTGGAGTCCGCGATGAACTCGCTGATCATGCGGGCGAGCGGTGCCGGGTGGCTGAGCGGCGCCCAGTGGCCGGCGGCGATCTTGCGGCGGCGCAGGGACGGCACCCAGCGTTCCAGGTCGAGCGGTCCGGTGTCGATGTAGCGGTCGCGGATCGGCTGGATCACCTGCACCGGCATGGGGGCGAGCCGGTGTCGAGGCGAGCGCATGACCTGGCGGATGTTGGCCCGGTACAACGAGATTCCGCGCACCGCGTCCCGGGTGATCGTGCTCGCGGGCGTGGCGCGGACGCCTTCGAGACGTCGCAGCACGCCTCCCCAGCGCGGGCCGAGGTAGAGGCGCCAGAACAGCGGCGCGAGCACCGGCAGGTGGAAGGCGCCGATGTACCAGGACCTCAGGAACTGCCGGAGGTGCGCGAGGGACAGGCCTTTGCGCGACCAGTGACCCATGTGGTCGAGGCACGGCCCGGAGATCGACGTGAACGTGGCGATCCGCGCGCCGGGCGTGGTCACGGCCTCCCACGACTGGATCGAACCCCAGTCGTGGCCGACGAGGTGCACCGGCTCGTCCGGGCTGACCGCGTCGATCACCGATTCGAGGTCCTTCGCCAGGTGTTCGAGCCGGTAACCGTCCTGAGTGGATGGAGCAGTCGACTCGCCCGCCCCGCGCACGTCGTAGGTGACGACGCGGAAGTCGTTCTCCAGCAACGCGACCACGCGGTCCCACACGGCGTGCGTGTCGGGATAACCGTGCACCAGCACCACGGTCGGCCCGGACGTGCCGCGCACCTGCACGGCGAGGTCGACTTCTCCGGAACGCACCTTCACAGTTCCTCCAGGACGAGTCGGTCACCGGTTGGCCGGTCCACGCAGATCCGCACGCCGCCGACGTCGCACGTGCCGCAGAACCCCTGCCGGCACGAGTAGGCGACCGACGGCAGGAAATCTCTGATGACGTCGAGCGCGGACCGGTCAGCGGGCACGTCGAGCGCCACCCCGCTGCGGCGCAGTTCGACCGTGAACGGCTTCCCGTCGACGATCGGCGGCGGGCTGAAGCGTTCGAAGTGCAGCCAGCGCGAGGAGAACTCGGCGCGCACCTGGTCGAGCATTCCCGCCGGGCCGCAGCAGTAGACCGCGCCCCGAGGATGCGCGTCGGCGAGCAGCGGCCCGCCGCGGCCGATCCGGACGTCGACCTGGCCGATCGGCAGCTCGTCGAGGAACGGCATGGCCTTCGTCGACCGCCCGCAGTAGACGAGCCGCCAGTCGAGTCCTGCTCGGGCCGCCGCGTGGACCATCGGCAGGATCGGCGTGATCCCGATGCCGCCGGCCACGAACAGCACGGGTCCGATGCCGGCGAACGGGAACGCGTTGCGCGGCCCGCGCACCTGGATCCGGTCTCCTACCTGCAGAGCCTGGACCTCACGTGATCCGGCGCCGACCTCGCGGACAGCGATCCGGTACGTGGGGTCGGCCGGGTCGCCGCACAACGAGTACTGGCGCCTCAGCCCGCTCGGCAGGTGCAGGTCGAGGTGGCAGCCGGGCTGCCACGCGGGCAACGAGGGCCCGCCGAACCGCAGGCTCACCACGCCGTCCGCCACTTGTGAACGTTCGACAACGTTGAGCCACAACGCATCCCGCGCCGCACCGGGACGTGCCCGGCCGCCGAAGCGGGTGACCGCGCGGTCGTAGAAGTCGCCGAACTTGGTCAGACCGTCCAGCATCAGTGCGCTTCCCTTGCCGCGGGCGACGAGGCCAGATACGCGATGGCCTGCGACGTCGAGCCTTCCTGCTTCGGGTGGTAGGCCGGGTGGAAGTAGCGCAGGAACGCCCGGAAGATCTCCGACAGCTTCGGCAGCAACCCGCGCCGCCCTGCCCTCATCGCCTCGCGCCAGGTCAGCCGCACCTTCGTCGTCTTGTCGGCTTTCACCATGAACCGCGCGCCCTGCACCCACAGCCAGAACAGCACCGGCGCGACCAGCAGCATCGTCCGAGCCCGCCGCACGTATCGGCGGTCGAGGTGACACATCAGGTCGTAGGCGACGCTGCGGTGCTCGACCTCCTCGGCCGCGTGCCACCGCAGCAGATCCAGCATCACGGGGTGGATCCCGGCCCGGTCGAGCGCCTGAGCGTTCAGCATCCAGTCGCCGAGGTACGCGGTGAAGTGCTCGACGGCCGCCACGATCGCGACCCGCTCGATCAGCTGCTCGCGTGCCTGTGCGTCGGTGAGTCCCGGCTTCGGCCCGAGGATCCGCTGGAACACGTGCTCCATCTGCCGCGTGAACGGCCGCGGGTCCAGCCCGTTGGCGAGCAGGTGGTCGAGCACCTCGCTGTGGGCCTCGGCGTGCATCGCCTCCTGCCCGATGAAGCCGAGCACGTCCTCGCGCAACGTGTCGTCCGTGATCATGGGCACGACCTGCTGGAACGTCCGCACGAACCACCGCTCGCCCTCGGGGAGCAGCAGGTGCAGGACGTTCATCACGTGCGTGGTGACCGGCTCGTCCGGAACCCAGTGCATCGGCAGGGTCGACCAGTCGAACTGCACGTCACGCGGCTGCAGAACGAGATTGTCCGGCTCCATCGCACACCCTCCCGCAATTACTACGCCCGCGTAGCTTTGTGAAAGCTACGCCACCGTAGCAATATGGACCCGTGAGCACAACGCGTCGCAAGTACGCCCGCCGCCTGCCGCCCGAGCAGCGCCGCGAGCAGCTGCTGGACGCCGCCCTGAGCCTGATTCCGGCAGGGTTCGACACGGTGACGATGGAATCCGTCGCCAAACAGGCCCAGGTGACGAAACCCGTCCTCTACGACCTCTTCGCCAACCGGTCCGAGCTGATCAGCGCCCTGCTCGAACGCGAGGCGGGCCGGGCCACCGAACAGGTCATCGCCGCCCTCCCGACCGACTTCGCGACCCGCTCCCCGGACGACGCCTTCGCCGACGCCGTCCGCGTCTTCGTGAACGCCGTCGTCGAGGCCCCTGACCGCTGGCGCCTAGTGCTCCTCCCACCTGAAGGCACGCCACGGGAGTTCCGCGCCCAGGTGGAACTGGTCCGCGTCGGCATCCTGGCCCAGATCGAGGACCTGGCCGCCCTCGGCCTCAAGGAACTGGGCGGCCTCGACGACCTCGACTCAGGCCTGCTCGGTCACGCGATGCTCGCCCTGGCCGAGATGTCGGGCCGGCTGGTGCTGACCGACCCGGATAAGTTCACGCCCGATCGGCTGGTGGCGTTCGTGGCCCGGATCGCGCACGGCCTGAGCTGAGCGCCGCCCGCATGTAGAGCAGCGCCTCACGATCGTCCATGCCAGGCGCGGTCGTGTCGACATCGGTGACGAGCCGCCGCGCCGCCATCGCCCCGAAGTCGTTGGCGTGCTTCAAATATCCGAGCACCCGCGCCGCCTCGGCACGCATGCTCTCCTTGGTGATCGCGATGAACTCGACCGCCACCACACTGGCCGCCACGACGTTCCCGGTCTCCAGCAACTCGTCGACGTGCTCCCGCAACAACCCGAACGCCTTCGCCTCGTCCCCGCGCCGGAACGCCGCCCGCGCCTGCGTGGTCTTGTTGGCCGACAACGTTCCCGGCGGCAGCTCCACCTCGGCGGCCTCGTCGAAGAACGGCTCGGGATCGCGTCCCTGGAACATCGCGCTGTACCCGAGCGTCTGCAACGCCCAGTGCAGCAACGTAGGCGGCCCGGTCACGCGATACCGTTGCGCCAACGCCAGAACCTCCTCGTCGACCTGCTCGAACTGCCCGGCACCGATGAGCGTTCCCGCAGGCATGAGTCCCAGGAATCCCTTGAGGTGCGGATCGTCCAGTGAGGACACCGCTCCAGGCAGAGATTCGGCGAGTCGTTGCCCGTCGCCGGACGCGTAGGCCCGCGCGTACCTGCTGAGCGGATCGTCAGGAGTGTCGGGCAGCGCGGCCGGGCTGGAGCTCTGGGTGTTCCGCTCGGCAACCCAGACCAGCCAAAAACTGTCAGACCCACTCGCTATTGTTGATTTTGGGGGAACCCGGCCGGAGTCGTGTGTGTGGTGGGCGCCCATAGGCCCCGCGAGGATCCGCTCAGCCCAGTCCCCGATCTCCCGCCGCCCCCGCAGCGGCAGCTCCGTCACCACCGGTCGCACCAGCGCCTCGGCCAGACCGAAGTCGGCCACCTCGAACGCCCACGCCACCGCCACCCGCAGGTTCGGCCACAACTCCGCGAGCCGCCCAACCCCTTCGACCTCGCGAGGTCCGGCCAACAACAACCCCACCGCACGAACCTGTCGCAGACACCAAGCAGCATGCGACGACATGGCCGACGCACGATCCACGAGCTCAGCAGAAGCGAACTCCCGCAACGGTTCCAGCAACCGGAACCGCCGCCCGAACGGTCCCTCCACCACCGCCACCATCGACCGTTCGACCAGATCCCCGAGCAGATGATCCTCAGCCACCGCGGACAGATCGAAAGGCGCCGCGAACGCCGAAAGCCGGCAGAACAACTCCCGCTCAGCCGAAGACAGCAGGTCGTAGGACCACCGCACAGCAGCTTGAACCGTCCGATGCCGAGCCGCCCCGGTACGCCGCACCCCGATGTCCAACCGGCTCAGCAACTCGGCAGGACGATAACTCCGCACGCGCGCCGCGGTCAGCTCAATCGCCAGCGGAATCCCATCAAGCCGACGACACAGCTCAACAACAGACGCATCCCGCACGTACGAAGGATCAGCAGCGCGCGCACGGACATCAAACAGCTCAACGCTCGCAGCAGCATCCAACGGCGACACAACAACAACCTGCTCGTCAGCAACAGAAAGCCGCTCACGAGACGTAGCCAGCACCTGCACCGAAGAACACACCGCAGCAGCAAACGCCGCAGCCCCCTCCAGCACGTGCTCGCAGTTGTCCAGCACCAACAACGACGGCCGCGCCAACACCACCGCAGCAGCCACCGAAAGCCCAGGCCGCTCGACGATCCCCAGCGCATCCGCAACCGCACGCGGCACATCAGCAGAAGAAGAAATCTCCGCCAGCGACACGAACGCCCCGTCAAAACACGAAGCCAGCCGTGTCTTCCCGATCCCGCCCGGCCCGACCAACGTCACCACAGGAGACCGCCGCAACGCCTCAGCGACAACAGCCAGATCGGCAGAACGCCCGACCAGCACCGCCCCGGGAACCGGAGCCTGCGAGAGCACCTGCTGCTCCACGGCCCGCAACTCCGGCCCGGGCTCCACCCCGAGCTCAGCCACCAGATGCTGCCGAACCCGTTGGTACACAGCCAGAGCGTCAGTCTGCCGACCGCTCCGATACAGCGCCGTCATCAACAGCGCCGCCAACCGCTCACGAGTCGGATACTCCGCCACGAACGACGACAGCTCACCGACAACAGCACCAGGATCCGCCGACACACGCCGAGAGAAGTCCATCTCGACCGCGCCCAGCCATTCCTCCACCAGCCCGGCAACCACCGCCGACAACCCGGGCGCCGCAAGCCCGGCCAACGGCACCCCGCCCCACGCAGCCAAGGCTCCCGCGGCGTCCCCGTCACTCAAACACGCGCGAAACAGCGACACATCAGTCGGCAGATCAAGCCGGTAAGCGGCCCCAACCCGCGAAATCGCAGCAGAGCCGAGTGACTTCCGCAGCTGCGCGACGTGCCACTGCAACGCCTTAGCAGACGAAGGCGGCGACGACCCCCACACGAGGTCGATGAGCCGCGACTCCGGCAGCGCCACGCCAGGAAACAAGGCCAGTGCCGCGAGCACCACCAAAGACCGGGGCGACCCGATGTCGACCGGTTCGCCGTCGTCGGTGGTGGCGCGGACACCACCGAGCAGACCGATCCGCACGCGGCGAATTCTCACACACCACACGCACACCGGCCGCACACCGACACCGGCCAACCTCGCAGACATGACAGCACGTGTTGTTGGTTCCCTCTTCATCGCCGCCACGGCCGCCGGACTGGTCAGCACGGCCACTCAAGGCACGGCCCGCGACCTGTGCGTGTTCCTGATGGCCGTGGCCATCGCGTTCATCGCGCCCACGCTGTTCCCCGTCCTCAAACCACACGGTGAGGCCCTCGCGTTGGGGTACGTCGTCGCGAGGACGTTGGAGGTCGTCTTCCTCACGACAGCTACGGCACAAAGCGCCATCTACTTCTGTGTGAGCGTCGTGTTGTTGAACGTCGTCCTCTACCGGTCAAAGCTCGTACCGCGGTGGATCTCCGTGTGGGCGCTCATCGCCGTGGTGCCATATCTGGCCGGTGCGGTGCTCAACCTCCTCAACGTGTTCACCCAAACCCAAGTCGCCGCGCTCTTCGTCCCGTTGGCGCTCAACGAGATGGTTCTAGCACTTTGGTTGATGGTGAAAGGCTTCTCCCGATCTGCATAAGAAGACCATGGATCTTGACGCGCCGATCGGCATCGTCGGCGGCGGCCAGAGCGGCATCTTCACCGCGGCGCAACTGCACCGGCGGGGCTACCGGAACGTCGAGATCCTCGAGACGTCACCGAGTCTCGGCGGTTTCGCCGAGACCGTGACGGTCGACGGCGGGTCTACGACTTCCAGGCGCACCTCGTCAGCGAGCAGGACTTCGGCGAGGACATGGCCGGCACCGCGATCCACGACCTGCTCGCGAACCACCCGGTCGACCTGCGGCCGGAGTCGCTGTTCTTCGCCGCCGTGCCGCCTCCGCACTTCGTCCCGCTGCTCACCCCGACTCAGGCCGTCGACCAGCTCACCGAAGCGTGGCGCATCATCGAGACCGCCGTCCGCACCAAGCACGGCCCCGGACTCGGCGGCCTGAACATCGACGGCCCGCGAGGCGAGACCTGGGAGACCTACCGCGCTGACCGGCGAGCACCAACCACCAGGTCACCAGCGTCGAAGCTCTCCGCGAGCACTACGAGAAAGTCGTGGTCACCGCCAAACCCGCCCAGATCAGGGAGATCCACCCGGAAGGCGGGATCCTCTTCTCCCCACGCAACTGCCCACCCGCCTGGACCCGCAGCTACCTGGTGCGAGCACGCAGCCGCACCGAGTCCCCGCCCCTGAAGGACGGCGGCGAGCGGCTGGGCTTCTGGGTGATCGACCCGTACGGCAGCTACACCGGATCACCGCGGTGTACAAGCAGCACCCCGGCGACCTCTGGGTCTGCTTGAGCAACTCCGAGCTCACGATCAGCGCTGGAGAAGCCTGGGAACGCGCACGCCAAGGCCGTCCGCAACGGCTGGTTCGACGCGGTGAGCGCTCTCCAAGGCAGGAACGGCGTCTACTTCGTCGGCGAGATCCTCTCCGGTCCCACGGCGGAGTGCATCACCACGTACGTCCGGGACGTCATCCCCGCCTGGTTCGGACGTGAGTGAGCAAGGACAGCCCGGTCGGCTCGAACCCGACCGACACGTCGCAGCCAGGTAGCAACGCGCGAACAGCCGCCTCGTCGCGTTCGATCACCTGCCACTCCATCAGGTACTCGAGCGGCCACCGGAACGGGTTGCCGACCCCGGTGCAGGAGAAGTAGAACGTGCCACCCGGCCGGCACAGCCGCGTCAGCACGGCCTCGGTCAACCGGACGGCCGCGCGGTCGTTGAGATAGTCGTAAAGGCCGTTTACCAGAACCAGGTCGAACGGCCCCATCTCGGCCAACGGCCCCAACGCGCGGAAGATGTTGCCCGGCACGACCGCGGTGGAGTTGTTCAGCAGCCCGAGCCGCTTCTGCGCCAGGTCCAGCGCGTCCGGGTCGACGTCGGTGAGCACGAACCGGTCGCCGGGACGGACGATGCCGGGCGGGATGGTGCGCAGGTCGGGTGCGGCGCCGGAGGCGATCAGCAAGATCGAGCGCGGGCCACCCCGCTGCGCGGTCAGCGTGTCGCCGATCAGGCGGGCCTGGTGCATGACCCGGTTGCGCTGCTGCTGGGCGATCGCCGAGCTCTGCAGGCTGGCCTCGACGTGCCAGCCGAGCGTGCCTTGCTGGGCACCGTTGGCCTGGGCCAGCACGTGCTCGACCAGCCGGAAGTCGCTCGGGTAGCCGCGCGCCCACTCCTCCTCGCTGCGCATGAACGGTGTCCGCGCGCAGGCCGAGCGGGCGGGCTGGACGATCGCGGCGATGTCCTCGTCCGGCACGCCGGCGAGCACGGAAGCGCCGATCTGCGTGCCCAGTGTGCGGAAGCGGCCGCCCACCAGCATGTGGGTGGCGGGATCGGTGAGGTTGAACTCCTTCTCACTGCGGAGGAACCCGTCCACGGCGTCGTTCAGCCGGTGCAGGGCGTCCATGCTGTGCGGGAGCACTGTCATTCAACACTTCCTCGCTGCGGCAACGGTTCCAGAGCCTGTCAGGCGGCGCCGCCGACCGACAGAGGCTTTCGGGTAATACGGGGACAACCCTGCTCCCAGTTCACGGGTTGCCCTCGTGGTCCCGATCACCGGGAAAGCGAACTCTGGAAGCCACTCGAGAGGAGAAGACGATGGAGTGGCTGAACGAGCTCGCCTCGTGGGCGTGGGCACGGCACCACAACGAGCTCAGCTGGTACATCCGGCCGCTGTTCCTGCTGCCGTTCGCGTACTTCAGCTACAAGCGCAGCTGGTGGGGCATCGCGGCGACCCTGGTCGCGCTGGCGACGAGCATGGCGTGGTTCCCGGCGCCGGAGCACCCGACGCCCGGCGCTATCCAGTTCCTCGCCGACGAGCGCGAGTACCTGCTGGGGGAGTGGACGCTCGCGAAGATCGCGATGGCGCTGCTGGTGCCGTTGATGCTGGTGTCGCTGGGCGCCGCGGTGTGGCGGCGGTCGATGCTGTGGGCGTTGGTCGTGATCAACGCCGGGGGGATCTTCAAGATCACGTGGTCGTTCGCGATCAGCGACACCCAGAGCGCGCTGCGGCTCTTCTATCCGGCGGCGGCGGGACTGGTCGTGCTGAACGCGGTCCTGGTGTTCATGTGGTGGCGCAGGCGGGCCGGGCACGTGGTTCCGTCGGCCCGCTAGTGGGTGACTGCTCGCGATGGGTGCGTTCGATCGCCTGTCCCCAGTAGGTACCGGCGATCATCAGCACGGCGCCCAGCGATGCCCACACGGTGAGGTGTTCGCCGCCGAGGCTGATTCCGATGGCGACGGCCCAGATCGGTTCGGTGCCGAGGAGCAGGCTGGCTCTGCTGGCCGACGTGCGCTGGATGGCCCAGGTCTGGGCGAGGAAGGCGAACACGCTGCAGAACAGGGCGAGGTAGAGCAGCTGGGACCAGGTGGTCGCGCTGCCGGCCGCGAGTGCGGGCAGGTGCGGGATCGCGAGAGGCAGCAGCAGCGCGGTGCCGACGACGGTCTGGACGGTCGTGAGGTGCAGCGGGTCGATGGGGCGTCCGACGGTGAGCCGGCCGACCAGCGCCACGTGGCCCGCTCGCACGACGGCCGCGGCGAGCATCAGGGCGTCGCCGAGCCGCGGTGCGTGGAAGCCGCTGCTGGAGGTGAGCAGCCCGACAGCCAGGACGCACAGACCCGCTGCGAGGAAGAACGCCGGGGGCAGGCGGCGGCGGTCCAGCAGAGGCGTGAGCACGATGGTCAGACTGATGATCAGGCCCGCGTTGGCCGCGCTGGTGTGTGCCACGCCGTACGTTTCCAGCAGGAGAACGGCCGCCTGGGTGACTCCGAGGACGGCGCCCGAGCGGACCTCGTCGCGGGTCCACCGACGGCGACGAAGCCCGCTCAACGCCCCGCAGGCGAGGGCGGAGATGGCGTAGCGCGCGAGGAGCACCGCCAGGACCGGGAGCGCGGTGGTGGCCGTCTTGGCGGAGAGGTAGCTGGAGCCCCAGACGAGCGCGACCATGAGGAGCACCACGTCGGTGCGGCGGGCGGTGAGCATGCTTCTACGCTGCATGACCTGCACGTTGAAGACCACGACCAACTACTTAAACGATGTTGTAGAAGTCCTACACTGTCGTGTGTGGACGAACGGCAACTGCGCATCCTGCGAGAGCTGGGAGAACTGGGCAGCGTCACGGCGGTCGCGGAGGCTCTGCACGTGACACCGTCCGCGATCTCCCAGCAACTGCGACTGCTGCAGCGGTCGATTCCGGTTCCGCTGACCGAACGCACGGGCCGCCGCGTCGTCCTCACCGACGCCGGTCACGCCCTGGCCGTGGCGGCGGTCGAGGTGGAAACCTCACTGGCGAGAGCACGCCGGGCCGTCACGGACTTCCTGCGGCAACCGGACGGCGAGGTGTCGGTGGCCGCCTTCCACAGCGCGGCCTCGGTGTTCTGGCCACTGCTGCTGCGCGGCCTCGCCGACACGGGGCCCCACCTCGTCCTCGGCGACCAGGACGTCGCCCAGGACCGCTTCCCCGCCCTGACCCGCGACTACGACCTGGTGCTCGCACACCGGCTCGACCACGGCCCACGCTGGCCGCGTTCGGTGATCTGCTCCACCCTGCTGCACGAACCTCTCGACGTCGCCCTGCCGGCCGGGCATCCGCTGGCCGCCAAGGAGGCGCTGTCGCCGCAGGACGTCGCGGACCAGCCGTGGATCACCGTCCACGACGGCTTCCCTCTCATGGCGATCATCGACGCCATCGCCAGTGTCGCGGGACGTCGGCTCGACATCGTCCATCGCATCAACGAGTTCGCGGTGAGTGCCGAAGTCGTGGCCGCGGGCGGTGGTGTCGCGTTGATGCCGCGCTGGACCACCCGCCGGCACCCTGACGTGGTGCTGCGTCCGTTGCACGGGGTGCAGGCCCACCGCGACATCGACGTGCTGCACCGGCCGGAACGTGTTGCGCGCAAGGCTGTCCAGACGGTCCTCGTCGAGCTGCGCCGTGCCGCCGCGGTGGTGCAGGCCCGGGAGTTCGTCGGCGCTTGAAAGATCGTCATGGTTCCATCGGCTCATGCGGGTAGCTCTGGCTGACGACGCGGCGCTGTTTCGCGAGGGTGTCGCACGTCTGCTCACCGACGCGGGGTTCGAGGTGGTGGCGAAGGCCGGCGACGCGGCCGAGCTCCTGACTCGGGTGCACGCCGACCCGCCGGACGTCGTGGTCGTCGACATCCGCATGCCGCCCGGTTTCACCACCGAAGGCCTCGACGCGGCCCGCGAGATCCGCGAGAAGCACCCCGGGATCGGGGTTCTGGTGCTGTCTGCGCACGTCGAGCCGCACTACGCGTTGCAGCTGCTCGACGCGGACGCTCGCGGCGCCGGCTACCTGCTCAAGGACCGGGTCGCTGATGCGGCCGAACTGTCCGACGCGGTGCGCAGGGTCGCCGCGGGCGGGCTGGTGATCGATCCCGGCGTCGTCGCGACGCTGGTCGGACGGCGGCGGGTCGACGATCCGCTGGAGTCGTTGTCGGAACGGGAACGCGAGGTGCTCGCCGTGATGGCCGAGGGACGGTCGAACCAGGCGATCTGCGAGCGGTTGTTCCTGAGTCCGAAGACGGTCGAGGCGTACGTGCGGTCGGTGTTCACGAAGCTCGGCCTGCAGCAGGGGCCCGACGACAACCGGCGGGTGCTGGCCGTGCTCGCCTACCTGCGCCGATGAGGGTTCTCTGGCTCGGCACCGGGTTCCTCGCACTGGCCGCGTTGGTGTGGGGTGGTTACGAGGTGTCCGTGCCCGCGGTCGTGCTGAATCTGGCGGTCGGGCTGTCGTTCATCGGCGCCGGGGTCGAGGCGGCGGACCGGCGTCCGGACAGCTTCTCCGGCCGGCTGATGATCGGGGTCGGGCTGGCGTGGTTCGTCAGGCTGGCGGGGGCGATCGAGAACGACGTCGCGTTCGCCGTCGGGGTCGCGACCAAGACGCTCTACCTGGCGGTGCTCGGACACCTGCTGGTCACCTATCCGACCGGGCGCATCACCAGTCGTTGGCAGCGCGTGGTCGTGAGCGTCGCGTACTTGCTCACGGTGCCGGTCAACGTCGGCTATCTGCTGGTAGCGCCGTTCGACGGGCCGCAGAACATCGTGGTGATCCGCGAGGTCCAGTACCAGGGCGTTCCGATGGTCGCGGTTGTCGTGATGGTCTGCGCGATCGTGCTGTTCGCTGCGCTGGTGGCACGGATGATCACGCGCTGGCTGCGGTCGGGCAGCGTGGCCCGGCGCGAGCTCGGGCCTGTGGTGTGGGGTGGAGCGGCGATTGTCCTGACCACGGTCGTGACGTACGTGGCGGCGCTCGCCGGGTTGCCGCCGGGCGTGCAGGTGCCGTTGCAGTGGTCGACCGAGGTGGCGCTGGTCGTCTGGCCGTTGGCGCTGCTCTACGGGCTGCTGCGGGCACGGCTGGACCGGTCGGCGGTGGGGGAGCTGGCCGTGTCGCTGGGGGCCGGGCTGCCGGGTGACCTGCGGTCGGTGCTGGCGCGAACGTTGCACGATCCGACACTGGAGATCGTCTACGGCGAGGTGTCGACGTCTCGTGGCGTCACCTACCTCGAAGCGGGCGGGACCCGGCTGGCTGCTCTCGTGCACGACCCCGCGCTGGATCCGGCGTTCGTGCGGGCGGTGGCGGCCAGCGCGGCTCTGGCCGTGCAGAACGAACAGCGGGCGCGGCGCATCGTCGAGGCCGCCGACGAGGCCCGCCGCCAGGTCGAACGCGACCTGCACGACGGCGCGCAGCAGCGGCTCGTCTCGGTGCTGCTCACGCTGAAGCTGGCCGAGAACTCGCCCGAACTGCTCGCCGCCGCACGGGAAGAGCTGGGCAGGGCGCTGGACGACCTGCGCGAGCTGGCGCACGGCATCTACCCGGTGCTGCTGACCGACGCCGGACTCGGGCCCGCGCTGCAGTCGCTCGTCGAACGGTCGGCGATCCCGGCGGTGCTGGTCGGCGTGCCGGACGAGCGGTTGTCGCCCGTTGCGGAACGGACCTGCTACTTCGTCCTCGCCGAAGCGCTCACGAACGCGGCCAAGCATTCGCGAGCACGCGAGGTGAAGATCGAGGTCAGCTGCGCGGACGGGCTGGTCACGGTCGAGGTGAGCGACAACGGCGTTGGTGGCGTTGCAGAACTGCGCGGGCTGGACGACCGGGTCGCGGCGCTCGGCGGGCGGCTCACCGTGCACTCGCCGGTGGGGGAGGGAACGACGGTGCGGGCGGAGTTCAGCGACCCGCGGCGATGACGGCGTCCGCGATCGCCTGGTGGCCCGCCGGGGTGGGGTGCACGTCGCCCTGGTCGCAGAAGTGGGTGAGCGTGCACACCTCGGCGACCGGCGACGGGATCTCGCCGTGCTTCGGGTCCTGGACCAGGTCGGTCAGGGCGCCGTAGCCACCAGTCTTGTTGGTCACGTCGACGTAGCTCGCGCCGAACTTCGCGTACTCGGCGGCGATCTCGCCGTTGAAGTCCTCGTACAGCTTCACCGACGCTCTGGCGACTTCCTCCCCGTTCGAGAACTCGGGGTTGACCCACGCGCCGAGGAACACGTCCGGATAGGACAGTCCGACGATCTTCACGTCCGGCGACGCCTCGCGCATCCTGGTGAGCATCGTGGCGATGTTGTTCTTGGTGTCGGTGGCCGCCGACGTCGCGCAGCCGCCGGGGTCCTCGGCCACGGCGCACGGCTCCAGCAGGTCGTTGGCGCCGATCACCACCGTGACCAGGCCGACCTCGCCGGCGCGCAACGCGTCGACGGTCGCGTCGATCTGGGTCCTGCCCTGCGTCTCCGGTCCACACGCCGGCTGGGTGAGCAGGTCGGCGGAGGTGGCGCCGTCGCAGGCGAGGTTGAGCAGGTGCAGGTTCTCCTGCTTGGCCACGATCTGCGCGAAGCTCTCGCCAGGGCCTTCCGGCGCGTAGCCCGTCGCGTACGAGTCGCCGATCGACACGTACGTGAGCTGGCCCGGCAGCTTCACGCTCGGTGGTTCGGGAGTCGTCGCGGAGATGGGGAGCGCTGTGCACGCGGACAGCGTCAGCAGTGCCGCCACCGGGGCCACGACCAGCGCAAACCTCGGCACGCGGGCTCCTTCTCATTCGACGCCGATGCGTCCAGGTTACGCAACTGTCCGTGAGGGTGCTGTCAGCCGGCCGCGGCGACGGCCTCCGCGATGGCCTGGTGACCGGCCGGTGTCGGGTGCACGTCGGTGCGGTCGCAGAAGTAGGTGAGCGTGCACACCTTGGCGACCGAGGCCGGGATCCGGCCGTACTTCGGGTCCTGGGTCAGGTCCGTGAGCTCGCTGTAGGCACCGGTCGTCTTCGTGACGTCGGCGAACTTGGCGCCGAACTTCGCATACTCGGCCGCGATCGTGGTGTTGAAGTCCTGGAACATCGCGACCGACAAACGGGCGATGTTCTTCCCGTTGGGGAAGGACGGGTTGACCCACGCGCCGAGGAACACGTCCGGGTAGGTCAGGCCGACGATCTTCACGTCCGGTGCTGCTTCGCGGATCTTGGTGAGCGTGGCCGCGACGTTGGTCCTGATGTCGGCGACGGTCCTGGTCGCGCACTGCAGCGGGTCCTGCGACACAGCACACGGTGCCAGGTCGTTGCCGCCGATCACCACGGTGACCAGGCCCGTGTTCTTGCCGCGCAACGCCTCGACGGCTGCGTCGAGCTGGGTCTTGCCGCCGGCATCCGGTCCGCACGCGGGCTTGGTCGCGAGGTCGGCGGAGGTGGCGCCGTTGCAGGCGAGGTTGAGGAGCTTCAGGTCCGACTTCTTCGCGACGATCTGGGCGAAGCTCTCCCCGGTTCCGCCCGGTGCGAGGCCGGTCGCGTAGGAGTCGCCGATCGACACGTAGACCTGCTGGGCCGGTGGCGTGCTGCTCGGCGTCGACACCGGTGCCGGCGTGGCCGCGGGCGGGGTCGAGGTGCACGCGGCCAGCGCCGTCAGCAGCGCCAGGACCAGGGCGAACCTCGGCACATCTGCTCCTTCGGATCGGGAGGGGATGTGCCGAGGCTACGAAACCGCTCGTGAGAGTCGCGTCAGCGGAAGCCGCGCAACCTCAGGCTGTTGCTCACGACGAACACCGACGAGAACGCCATCGCCGCGCCCGCGATCATCGGGTTGAGCAGGCCGAGCGCGGCCAGCGGCAGTGCGGCGACGTTGTAGGCGAACGCCCAGAACAGGTTGCCCTTGATCGTGGCGAGCGTGCGCCTGGACAGCCGGATCGCGTCCACGGCGGCGGTCAGGTCGCCGCGGACCAGCGTGAGGTCGCTCGCCTCGATCGCGACGTCCGTGCCGGTGCCCATGGCCAGGCCCAGATCGGCCTGGGCGAGCGCGGCGGCGTCGTTCACGCCGTCACCGACCATCGCGACCACGCGCCCCTCGTCCTGCAGCCGCTTGACTACGTCGAGCTTGTCGGCGGGCAGCACCTCGGCGATGACCTCGTCGATGCCGACCTCGGCCGCGACCGCTTTCGCCGCTGCCTCGTTGTCACCGGTCAGCAGCACCGGCCGCAATCCGAGCTTTCGGAGTCCTGCGACCGCTTCCTTCGACGTCGGCTTCACCGTGTCCGCCACGACGAGCACCGCGCGGGCCTTGCCGTCCCACGCGACCAGCACCGCCGTGCGGCCCTGACGTTCCGCGGCCTCCTTGGCCTCGGTGAGTGCCGGGTCGAGGTGCACGCTCCAGTCGTTGAGCAGCTTCTCGCGGCCGACGAGCACCGCGTGCCCGTTCACGACGCCCTGCACGCCCAGGCCTTCGACGTTCTGGAAGTCCTCGACCTGTGGCACCTCGCCCGCCGCCTTGACGACGGCCTTGGCGATCGGGTGCTCGGACGCGTGCTCCAGCGCACCGGCCAGCTTGAGGACCTCTTCCTCGTCCTCTTCCGTGTGCACGCTGACCAGGCTCATCTGGCCGGTCGTCACGGTGCCGGTCTTGTCGAGCACGACCGTGTCGACACGACGGGTGGACTCCAGCACCTCCGGACCCTTGATCAGGATGCCGAGCTGCGCACCACGTCCGGTGCCGACGAGCAGCGCGGTCGGCGTCGCCAGGCCCAGCGCACACGGGCACGCGATGATCAGCACCGCGACCGCCGCCGTGAACGCCGCACCCGCGCCGCCGCCCGTGCCGAGCCAGAAGCCCAGCGTGCCCACGGCGAGAGCGATCACGATCGGCACGAACACCGCGGAGATCCGGTCGGCGAGGCGTTGCACCTCGGCCTTGCCGTTCTGCGCGTCCTCGACCAGCTTCGCCATCTGCGCGAGCTGGGTGTCGGAGCCGATCCTGGTGGCCTTGACGACGAGCCTGCCGCCCGCGTTGACCGTGGCGCCGACGACCGCGTCGCCCGGCCGCACCTCGACCGGCACGGACTCGCCGGTGAGCATGCTCGCGTCGACGGCCGAGCTGCCTTCCTCGACGACGCCGTCCGTGGCGATCTTCTCGCCGGGCCTGACGACGAACCGGTCGCCCTTGCGCAGCTGGTCGGTCGGGATGCGGACTTCCTTGCCGTCCTTGAGAACCGCGACGTCCTTGGCGCCGAGCTCGAGGAGTGCGTGCAGAGCTGCTCCGGCGCGGCGCTTGGACCGTGCCTCGAAGTACCGGCCGGCCAGGATGAACGTCGTGACGCCCGCCGCGACCTCGAGGTAGATGTTGCCGGTGCCGGCCATCCGCTCGATGGTGAACGTGAACCCGTGCGTCATGCCGGGCGTGCCCGCGGTGCCCAGGAACAACGCGTAGAGCGACCACAGGAACGCCGCGCCGACACCGATGGAGATCAACGTGTCCATCGTCGCCGCGCCGTGCTTGAGGTTCGTCCACGCCGCCTTGTGGAACGGCCACGCGGCGTACGTGACGACCGGGCCTGCGAGGGCGAGCGACAACCACTGCCAGTAGGTGAACTGCAGCGCCGGGATCATCGCGAGCGCGATCACCGGCACGGCCAGCACGGTCGACGTGATCAGGCGCTGCTTGAGCGTGTCCGCCGGGTCTTGTCGTTGCGGCTCCTCGGTTTCGGGGAGCTCGGCGGTGTAGCCGGTGTCCTCGACGACCTTCACCAGGTCGGCCGGTGTGAGGTCGCCCGCGTAGCTGATGCGGGCCTTCTCGGTCGCGTAGTTGACCGACGCCTCGACGCCGTCCAGCTTGTTGAGCTTGCGCTCGATCCGCGCGGCACAGGAGGCACAAGTCATGCCGCCGATGGAGATTTCCAGGGTTTCAGTGGCCATGACCGCCCTCCTCAGTGCTCAGTGTGAACTCGGCCGTGCGGACCTTGTTCTCGTGCTGGAAGTCGAGGAACAGCCGGTACGTGCCTTCCGTGGGCACCTCGACCGCGAACTTCACCTCGTCGCTCTCCTCGGGGTGCACGTGCAGGTACGCGAGGTCGGCTGCCCGCAGCGCGACCAGGTGTCCCTTGGCTCCCAAGTAGTTCTGCAGGTCGGTGACCGGCCGGCCGTTCTTGGTGATCTGGATGGTCACGGTCGAGGCTTCGTTGACGTTGAGATCTCCCTTGAGGGTTACCTCGTAGCCGTCGACGGTGAACGTGCGGCTGACCTCGTGCTGCTTCGGCTGGTAGTCGCCTTTTTGCTGGATGTCCGCGCCGAGCGTGGTCTTCTCGCCGTTCTCCGGCTTGAAGTCCGCGAACACCCGGTAGCTGCCCGCCTCCTCCAGCTTCAGCGGCACCGACCACATGCCGTCCGGTGCCATCTCCGGGTGCACGTGCTGGAAGTTCGACCCGTCACGGCGGACGACGATCAGGTGCAGGCGCTTCTCGTGCTCCACGGCGAACTTCGTCACGGGCTTGCCGTCTGGTCCGTTGATGTGGAAGCCGAGACTCTCGTTCTCGTGCAGCTTCAGCGTGTAGCCGTTGTCCGAAACGGACAGTCCGGGTGGGAGCTTGCCCGGTTCGGCCTGATGTTCGTTGTGCGGCGCGCTTTCGTTGTGCGCCATGGGTGTTTCCTGCTTCGGTCCCGCAACGGCTCCGACGGCCCAGGTTCCGCCGAAGATCACGGCCAGCGCCACGCCGTAGAGGCCGACCTTGTACGCGGTCTTCACGACTGCACCAGCTCGTAGCCGGCCTCGGCGACGGCGGCGCGGACGTCTTCGAGCGTCACGGGCGCGGCGCTGGTGATGGTGACCCTGCCGGTCTCCAGGTGAACGCTCACGTCGCTGACACCGCTGATCTTGGCGACTTCCTCGGTCACGGAGGCGACGCAGTGGCCGCAGGTCATGCCGCTGACGGTGTAGGTCTCGCTCATGGTGGATCTCCTCGCGGGTTAGGAGCGGACCAGGCGGGCGATGGCGTCGCTGGCTTCCGCGATCTTCGCGTCGGCCGCGGTGCCGCCCTCGCTGATGGCCTGGCTCACGCAGTGCTTCAGGTGCTCGTCGAGCAACCCCAGTGAGACCGCCTGCAACGCCCGAGTGGCCGCGGAGATCTGAGTGAGCACGTCGATGCAGTACTCGTCTGTCTCGATCATCCGCTGCAAGCCGCGGACCTGGCCCTCGATCCGGCGGAGGCGGTGCAGGTGGGCGGTCTTGTTCTCGGCGTAGCCGTGCATGTCTCGCTCCTTCTCCTGCCACCGCGCGGCCGGCTGGTGATGCCGGGGGAGCGGTGGGCTCTGCTCATTTATACCCTAGGGGGGTATGGGTATGTCAAAAGAGAAGTCCGGGAGAGCCCGGACTTCTCGGTTTCTAGCTCGCCCTGACGAGCTGGTACCGGCCGGTGACCAGGCGCGCCACGGCCAGCGCCTGGTCGGCGAACCGGGCGTAGAACCTGCTGAGCAGCACCGCGTCGACACCGTGGACGGTCCCGTACGGCCACTCCCGGTCGATCGCGTCGAGGAGTGTGCGGTTCAGGCCGTTCATCTCGGCGTTGGCGACGGTGAGGCCGTGCAACAGCAGCGGATCGCGGGTGCGCACGATCCGGCTCATGCCCTGGGCCGAGCGCTCGGCCAGGTCTCCCCGGCGCACGAACAGGTCGCGCAACGCCGGCGGCACCGCGGGGTCGGGGTGGCGGCGCCGGACCGCGACGGCCACGTGGCGTGCGAGGTCGCCCATCCGTTCGACCTTCTCCGCCGAGCGCGCAACTTGCACGATCGTCCGCAGATCGGACGCGACCGGGGACTGGAGCGCGAGCAGCAGGTGCACGTCGTGCTCGATCCGTTCCCTGGCGGTGTCGAGCACGACGTCGTCGGCGATGACCTGCTCGGCCAAAGCGAGGTCTTCCGACAGCAGGGCCGCCGTTGCTCGATGTATCGCCAGCGCGGTGAGGTCGCACATGTGCGCAAGGTGGAGCACCAGCGCGTCCAGCCGGTGGTGGAAGTGGTCACGCATGTCGCCACGGAATCCCAGGCCTGACCTGCGCCGCAAGGGGCCCTTACGCCATCTCGACGTCGTCCGCGCCGATCTTGGCGTCAGGAACCCGTGAAGATCACCCGGTGGCGCTCTGCGACAGGCCTGAGCGGCGGTTATCTTGCGGGCGTGACTGACCGGCAGAAGCTCGCCCACGACACCGTCCGCCTGGCGGTGGTCGTCGGAGCGCTCGGCGTCGTGTTCGGCGACATCGGCACGAGCCCGATCTACACGATCCAGACGGTGTTCAACCCCTCGGACCCGCACCCGGTCCCGGTGAGCGTGAACAACGTCTACGGCGTGGTGTCGCTGATCTTCTGGTCGGTCATGATCATCGTGACCATCACCTACGTGCTGCTCGCCATGCGGATCGACAACGACGGCGAGGGCGGCATCATGGCGCTCATCACGCTGCTGCGCCGGTGGAAGTCCAAGCAGGGCAGGAAAGCGGCGGCGACGCTCGCGGCGCTGGGAATCTTCGGCGCGGCGTTGTTCTTCGGCGACAGCATGATCACGCCCGCCATCTCGGTGCTGTCCGCGGTGGAGGGGCTGAAGGTCGTCGAGCCGGAGCTGGAACGGTTCGTCGTGCCGATCACCGCGGTGATCATCGTGGGGCTGTTCCTGGTGCAGCGCAGAGGAAGCGCGGCGGTCGGCCGGTTCTTCGGACCGATCATGATCCTGTGGTTCACCGCGATCGGCGCGGCAGGGATCGTGGGGATCGCGAGCCATCCGGAGATCCTGAAAGCACTGTCGCCGACCTACGCGCTGGGCTTCCTGTTCGGGCACTTCGGCACCGCGTTCTTCGCGCTGGCGGCCGTCGTGCTGGCGGTGACCGGTGCCGAGGCGCTCTACGCGGACATGGGCCACTTCGGGCGGCCCGCGATCGCGCGCGGGTGGCTGTTCCTGGTGCTCCCGGCGTGCGTGCTCAGCTACATGGGGCAGGGCGCGCTGATCCTGGAGGACCAGACGAACATCAGCGGGCCGTTCTTCCTGCTCGTGCCGGAGTGGGCCCGCTGGCCGATGGTGATCCTGGCGACGGCGGCGACCGTCATCGCGTCCCAGGCCGTGATCACCGGCGCGTACTCGGTGGCGTCGCAGGCCGCGCAGCTCGGGTACCTGCCGCGGTTGCGCGTCGCGCACACGTCGGAGTCGACGATCGGCCAGATCTACGTGCCGTGGATCAACTGGCTGCTGATGGTGTCGGTGCTGACGCTGGTGTTCGCGTTCCGGACGTCGGCGGCGCTGGCGTTCGCGTTCGGCATGGCGGTCACCGGCACGATCACCATCACGACGACCCTGTTCCTGTTCATCTGGCGCCTGAAGTTCAAGGCGCCGGCCTGGGCGATCGTGCTCGGGTGCGTGGTGCTGCTCGGCGTCGACCTGCTGTTCCTCGCGGCCAACCTGACCAAGCTGCTGCACGGCGCGTGGCTGCCGCTGCTGATCGGCCTCACCGCGTTCACCGTCATGACGACGTGGCAGCGCGGGCGGGCGATCGTCACCAGGAACCGACAGAACGCCGAAGGATCGCTGCAGGCGTTCGTCCAGGAACTGCACGAGCTGTCACCGATGCGCGTGCCGGGCTGTGCCGTGTTCCTCAACCGCGGCAAGGAGACCGCTCCGCTCGCCATGCGCGCGAACGTCGAGCACAACCATGTGTTGCACGAGCGCGTGGTGGTCGTGTCCATCGAGACCGAACCGGTGCCGCGCGTGCCGCTGGACCGCCGGGTCGAGGTCGACGAGCTCGGCTACGGCGACGACGGGATCATCCACGTGAGCGCTCGCTTCGGCTACATGGAGACACCGGACGTGCCCGCCGCGCTGGCGTTGCTGGACCCGGCGCAGACCGAGGGCCCGCTGAACCTCGACCAGGCGCGCTACTTCCTGTCGAAGATCGAGCTGCAGCGCGGCAAGGCGCCGACGATGGCGGGCTGGCGCAAACGGCTGTTCGTCGCGACGTCCTACATCACCGCGGACGCCGCCGAGCACTTCGGACTGCCCCGAGAGCGAACAGTGATCATGGGCGCCCACATCGATGTCTAGCCGGCCCGCCACTCGGACGGGTGAACTCTGTCCTGATCCACGCCTAACGCCGTCTGTTCAGTGTCCCGAAACCATGGTCATCTCCCTCCCCGCAATAGGAAGGGGCGGGCGGCGCGGCGGCATGGGGAAGGGGCGGGCGGGCGCGGCGGCATGGGGAAGGGGGGCGGGCGCGGCGGCTTGGCACCGGGCAGTCGAGCCGTGACGACTCCCTGTATCGGCCGACGGGCACTCCTGGTTGGCACGCAACGCGTCCGTGGTTCCACGTCGAGCGGATGCGCGGCCCGTGGGAGAGATAGGAGCCGTGGGAGCTGTGGGAGCTGTGGGAGCGATAGGAGCCGTGCGAACCGTGGGAGCCGTGGGAGCCGTGGGAGGAGGTCCACCTGGTGCTCGACCCGGCTGTGGAACGCCGGAAAACCTCGCCGACGCGCGTCCTCGACCCGCTAGGCGACTGACACGTCGGGCAGGGGCCTGCGGCTGATGTCGCGGGCCTCGTCCGGCGGAACTCCCAGCATGCGCAACAGATCCTCGGCGACCTGGTCGGTCGTCGCCGCGTCGTCGCGCTCCGGTTCGGCGTGCAGGAGCTGGCCCAGCGCCAGCACCGCGCCCGCGACGACGACCAGCGCCATCTCCGGGTCCGCGACCGTGAACCGGCCGGCCGCGAGTGCCGCGTCGATGTCCCTGCGCGCCCGCGGTGCCAGGCCCCTGCCCGATCTGGTCAGCTCGAAACCGTTGTGCAGCAACACCTTGCTCAGCTCCGGCAAGCGCCTGTGCAGACGGCCCGTGAGGCGGAAGCTCTGCGCGAACACGTGCGCGGTGTCGTCGAGGTCGCCGGTGTGGCTGTCGAGCACCTGGCCGAACGTGTCGAGCGCGTCCTCGAGGGCCGCGTGGAAGAGATCTTCCTTGCTCTCGAAGTGGTTGTAGAACGAGCCCATCCCGACGTCCGCGCTCTGCGTGATCTCCAGGATCGGCGCGTTGAGCTTCCCGTGCGCGATGAAGTCCTGCGCGGCGCGGACCAGCGCGGCACGCGTTCGGGCCTTGCGGCGCTCCAGACGGTTCTCGGTCACCCACACAGTCTAGTCGAACGTCACAACTGACGAAATCCTCAACTTCTGCTTGACTGAGGAGGTGTTCGTAACTGAGGATTTCGTCAGAAGGGAGTGGCGATGAGCGATCCACACGCTGGACTGCACAGCGAGCAGGGCGCACTGGCCGGTGAGCACCCCGGCCGGGACCGTGATCCGATCATCAAGGCGCACGACCTGGCGTGGCTCGAGTTCGCCAAGCCCGACCTGCGCAAAGCCGAGGAGTTCGCGGTCGCGTTCGGGTTCACCGCGGCGCTGCGCACGGACAGCGAGCTGCACCTGCGCGGCACGGATCCGGGCGCGCCGTGCGTGCTGATCCGCAAAGGCCCGCGCGAACGGTTCCTGGGTCCCGCGTTCCGGGCCGCCGACGGTCGTGACGTGCTGCGCCTCGCCAACGCCGCGGGCGTGAGCGTCACGGGGCTGCCGGAGAGCCTCGGCGGCGTGGGCACGACGGTCCTGGACCCGAGCGGGTTGCCGATCAAGGTCGTGGCGGACATGCACGACCTGCCGGCGTTGCCCGCGCAGACACCGCTCACGCTCAACGCCGGTGCCGCGAACCGCGTCAACGCTCCACAACGGCCTCTTCGCGAGCCCGCGCGGGTGCAGCGGCTCGGTCACGTCGTCATCCAGACGACCCGGTACCGCGAAACCCTCGACTGGTACCTGCGGTTCCTCGGCCTGATCGTCAGCGACTTCCTGTTCTACCCGGGACAGCGCGAGCGCGGGCCGATCATGAGCTTCATCCGGTGCGACCGCGGGAACACACCAGCCGACCACCACACGCTGGCGCTCACGCTGGGTCCTGCCAACAGGTACGTGCACTCGGCGTACCAGGTCGCGGACCTCGACGCGCTCGCGGCGGGCGGCGAGTACCTGCTCGACCACGGCTACCGGCGGTCGTGGGGCATCGGCCGGCACATCCAGGGCAGCCAGCTCTTCGACTACTGGCGCGACCCGGACGGGTTCCTGGTCGAGCACTTCAGCGACGGCGACCTGTTCGACTGCACGCTCGAACCGGGCTGGGCGCCCATGACCGCATCCGGCCTCGCCCAGTGGGGTCCGCCCGCGACGCGCGACTTCCTCGGCGTCCGCCCGGCCGAGCTGATCACCGTGGCGCACGGCCTGCGCGAGGACAACGAATTCGACCTGCACCGCCTGCGCGGCATGCTGAAAGCGGCGAGCTCATGAGCACCTCGATCCTGCGCACCGCCGACGCCTGGTGGGTCGCTTCCGCTGACGGCGCCACTCGAATCGACACCACCGCGCGCACGACCGGCGAGTTGCTGATGAGCACGTTAACCACCACGGGTCTGCCGGGTCCGGTCAACGAGCTGAAGCTGCTCTCGCCGGTCACCGCGCCGTGCCGCGTTGTCGCGCAGATGACCAACTACGTGTCGCACGTCGTCGACACCGGTCTCGATCCCCGGACGACACCGCTGGCGTTCTTCCGCAAGTCGTCCGGCTCGATCAGCGGCCCGTACGACGACGTCCTGAAGCCCGCGCACGTGCGGCTGCTCGACTACGAGGCCGAGATCGGCCTGGTCATGGGCGCGGACAACCAGATCGCCGGGCTCGTGATCACCAACGACGTCTCCGCCCGCGACCTGCAGCTGCCGAAAACGCAGTTCTACGAGTCGAAGTCGTACCCGACGTTCACCCCGACCGGCCCGGTGCTGGTGCTGCTCGACCCCGGCGAGCTCGACAGGGTCGCGGACCTGCGGTTGCGGCTGTGGGTCAACGGTGACCTCCGCCAGGACATGACCGCCGCCGACATGATCTACCCGCCCGCGGAGGCGTTGCGCGCGCTGACGCGGTTCCAGCGCCTCGATCCCGGCGATCTCGTGCTCACCGGCACGCCTGTCGGCACGGCGTTGAGCGCGCCTGCGAAGCCCGTGCAGCTGATCGCCTCGCTGCTGCCGGCCGCGACGAGGTGGCGGCTGTTCTTCAAGGCACAGGCGAAGAACCCGAAGTATTTGAAGGACGGGGACGTGGTGGAGATCGCGATTGGGACGGACGACGGCAAGTTGGACCTGGGCCGTCAACGCACGGTGGTGAAAGCATGAGTACGTTGTGGCCGCGGTACTCCGCGCCCGAGGATCTTCCCGCGATCGAGTCCGTACCGCTCTCCGACCGCGGCCTGCCCGACTCCACCTACGCCCTGCTGAAGCGCGCCGCCGACCTGTGGCCCCACCGCAAGGCGATCACGTTCCTGCCGGACGTGACCTGGACGTTCAGCGACCTCCTCCGCAACGTCAACCGCTACGCGAACTCGTTGCGGCGCCAGGGTTTCCGACGCGGTGACGCCATCGCGCTGATGTCGGACGACCGCCAGGTGATGATCCCCGCGATCCTCGCCGCCCAGCTGGTCGGCATCGCCATGCCGATCAACCCGGCTCTGGCGCCCGACCACGTGCAGGAGCTGCTCGCCCGTTCCGGAGCACGCATCCCAGACCTCAACGACTCAGGACCGTCCACATACGACGGTGACCGGCCGAAGAGCGCCGACCTCGCGGCGTACTTCCACACCGGCGGCACGACAGGCGCTCCGAAGCTCGCCGCGCACACCCACGCCAACGAGGTCGCCAACGCCTGGATGCTGGCGGCGAACGAGCTGCTGGACGAGGACGCGGTGTTGTTCGCCGCGCTGCCGTTGTTCCACGTGAACGCGCTCATCGTCACGCTGTTGACACCGTTGTTCAAGGGCCAGCACGTGGTGTGGGCAGGACCGCTCGGCTACCGCGATCCCGCGCTGTACGGGGAGTTCTGGCAGATCGTCGAACGACACCGGATCACGACGATGAGCGCGGTCCCGACGGTCTATTCGGTGCTCGCGCAGTGCCCGGTGAACGCGGACATCAGCAGCCTGAGGTTCGCGATGGTCGGCGCCGCACCGCTTCCACCCGCCCTGCGGAAAGCCTTCGAGTCGCACACCGGAGTGCCGCTGGTCGAAGGTTACGGCCTCACCGAGGCCACCTGTGCCAGCGCGCGCAGCTTCCCGGACGCACCGAGGCCGGGCTCGGTCGGCCAGCGCCTGCCGTACCAGCAAGTGAAGATCCAGGCGGACGGCGTGCTGGCCATCAGCGGGCCGACGGTGTTCGCGGGGTACGTGCGGAGCCCAGGCGAGCTGGACGAGCCGGGGGAGTGGCTCGACACCGGCGACCTCGCGACGATCGACGACGACGGCTTCATCCGGCTCTCCGGACGCGCCAAGGACCTGATCGTGCGCGGCGGCCACAACATCGACCCGGCGGTGATCGAGGACGCCCTGCTCAGCCACCCGGCGGTGACGGCGGCCAGCGCGGTCGGCCGGCCGGACGTGCACGCGGGCGAGGTCCCGGTGGCGTACGTGACGCTCGCAGGTCAGGCCACGCCGGAGGAGCTCAAGGAGTGGGCAGGGAAGCGGGTGCCGGAGAAAGCGGCTGCTCCCAAGGAGATCGTGGTGCTCGACGCGTTGCCGCTCACGGCGATCGGCAAGCCGTACAAGCCGGAGCTGCGGGCGGACGCCACCCGCCGCGCTTTCCACGATCTCGACGTGGAGGTCGTCATCGAGGACGGAACGGTCGTCGTACTGGCGGCTCAAGAAGCAACGTCGGCGCTCGAGCGGTACGCGGTGAATTGGAGAGCCCAGTGACCATCGCCTTCGCCATCCTCGTCGCCCTCATCTTCGCGGGCCTCGGCACCGCCAAAGTCCTCGCCCTGCCTCAGGCTCGTGAGCTGGCCACCCATTCCGGCTTCTCCGCCACGGCCTACCGCGGCATCGGCGCACTGGAACTGGCAGGCGCGGCCGGTGTGCTCACAGGTCTTGCCTTCCCACTGCTAGGTGGCCTGGCTGGAGCCGGACTTCTACTGCTGCTCGCGGGGGCGCTCATCACGCACCTGCGCAACCAACACACCCTCCAGCAGCTCGCACCGGCCGTCGTGTGCGCGCTGCTCGTCATCGGATATCTGGTGGTACTGCTGTGAACCGCATCGACACGCATCAGCACGTCGTCCCGCCGCGTTACGCGGAGTGGTTGAAAGCCAAGGGAATCCGTCCGGGCGGCGTCGACGTGCCGGACTGGTCGGAGAGCGCCGCCCTGGAGTTCATGGACGGCCACGGCATCCAGACCGGCATCCTCTCGCTCTCCACGCCCGGCGTGCACTTCGGCGACGACGAGGAAGCCCGCAGGTGGGCCCGCGAGATCAACCTGTACTGCGCCGACATCAAAGATCGCCGCCCAGGCAGGTTCGGCTTCTTCGCCACCCTCCCGATGCCCGATGTGGACGGTGCGATCGAGGAAGCCGAGTACGCCCTCGACGTTCTCAAGGCCGACGGGATCGTGCTGCTCGCCAACTACGAGGGCCGCTACCTCGGCGACAAGGACTTCGTGCCACTGCTGGAGTTCCTGCACGAGCGCGGGACAACGGTGTTCGTCCACCCCGGCGAGCTGCCCGCGGAACCGGTACCCGGCATCCCCGGCTTCACCGCGGACTTCCTGCTCGACACCACCCGCACCGCGATCAGCCTGATCCTGTCCGGTGCCATGACCCAGTACGCGGGCATCAGGTTCATCCTCGCGCACGCCGGCGGGTTCGTGCCCTACATCGCCTACCGGATCCTGCTGACGATGGCCAAGGAAGGCCTGCCCCCGAGCCTCGACGTGCTCAAGCAGTTCTACTTCGACATCGCGCTCTCGGCGACGCCCGCCGCGTTGCCGAGCCTGCTGGAGGTCGCCGACCCCGACCACATCACCTACGGCAGCGACTTCCCGTTCGCACCACCGATCGCGGTCGGAGCGATCAACGGCCTGTACGAGCAGTACCCGCTCGACCCGGAGCTGCGCCGAGCCATCGACCGCGGCAACGCCGAGACCCTGTTCCCGCGCCTGGAAGGACAGCAATGACCGACGTTCTCATCGTGGGCGGAGGCGGCGCCGGGCTGACGGCCTCGATCCTGCTGTCCCAGCTCGGCATCGACACGGTTCTGGTGAACGCGCGGCCGAGCACCAGCGCGTTGCCCAAGGCCCACTACCTCAACCAGCGCACGATGGAGATCTTCCGCGATCTCGGCATCGCGGACGAGGTCTACGAGCGCGGCACGCCACCGCACCAGATGTCGCACACCGCCTGGTACGCCGGGCTGCGCGGCGACGACCCGGACTGCGGCAGGCAGTTCGGCAAGCTCGAGTGCTGGGGTGCGGGTGGGCAGAACCCGGCGTGGGCGGCGGCGAGCGCGTGCCTGCCCGCTAACCTGCCGCAGATCCGGCTCGAACCGATCCTCAAACAACGCGCGGAAGAGCTTGGCGACGTCCGCTTCAACCACGACGTCATCGGGATCAGCCAGGACGACGGCGTCACGGCCACGATCCTGGACAAGAACACCGGCGAGACCTACGAGATCAAGGCCCGCTACCTGCTCGGCTGCGACGGCGGCCGCACGGTCGGCCCGGCGCTCGGCGTCACGATGGAGGGCCACCGCGACGTCGCCCGCGTGGTCACGTTCCACCTCACCGCGGACCTGTCGAAGTGGGCGCAGGACCCCGAGGTGCTGATCCGCTGGCTCTGCCTGCCGCACATGGGCTTGGGTGGCGTGCTCGCTCCCGCCGGACCCACGAGGTGGGGCCCGGACTCCGAGGAGTGGATCTTCCACCTCAACTACCTGCCCGACGACGAACGCGCGCTCGACGACGCGGCCGTCGAAGCCGACCTCCGCAAGGCACTCGGCATCGACGCCTACGAGATCCACATGATCACCCGCTGGTCGATCGAGGGCGTGGTGGCGGACAGGTTCCGCGACGGCCACGTGTTCCTGCTCGGCGACGCGGCCCACCGCCATCCCCCGACCGGCGGCCTCGGCCTGAACGCGGCGGTGCAGGACGCGCACAACCTGTGCTGGAAGCTCGCGGCAGTCCTCAATGGACAATCAACCGACGCGCTGCTCGACACCTACGAGCCGGAACGCAAGCCGACCACCGCGCGCAACGTGCAACGGGCCGTCGAGAACGCCGTCAACCACCTCGTCACCACCCAGCAGCTCGGCATCAGCCCCGAGAACACGGCAGACCAGAACTGGGCAGCGCTCCGGAACGTTTGGAGCGACGGACAACGAGTGATCGCCAGCCAGTCGATGGAGTTCGACGAGCACAACGTCGAGTACGGCTACACCTACGAGTCCGACGCGATCGTCAGCGACTGGACCGAACCCGAGCACAACCCGGACCCGATCCGCCTCTACCAGCCGAGCACACGACCGGGACACCCGCTGCCGCACGCGTGGCTCGGCGACGGGGTCCCGGTCATGGACCTGGTGCGGCCCGGCCGGTTCCTGCTCATCGCGGGGGAGCAGGGGCACGACTGGCTCGCGGCGGCGGCGAAGGCCGCAGCAGACCTGGACGTACCGGTCGACGCGGTCAGGATCGGTCACCTCGACGGAGATCACCTGGACCCGCGCTCGCAGTGGGCGCGGCACCGCGGGATCACCGATCGGGGCGCGATCCTGGTGCGCCCCGATCGGTTCGTGGCCTGGCGGTCGACAGGGGAGACCGCTGAGCCCGCCGCGGAACTGGTCGACACGCTGACCAGAATCCTTGGTCGCTAGGCGCTTTCGGCCACCGCACCTCGACCGGCCGCCCGTCCGGAGAACAGGCAGCCACCGAGGAACGTGCCCTCCAGCGCGCGGTAGCCGTGCACACCGCCACCGCCGAACCCGGCCACCTCGCCCGCCGCGTAGAGGCCGGTGATCGGCTGTCCGTTCGACCCGAGCACCCGGCCCGTGAGGTCGGTCTGCAGGCCTCCCAGCGTCTTGCGCGTCAGGATGTTCATGCGGATCGCGATCAACGGGCCGGAGCCGGAGTCGAGGATCTTGTGCAACGGGGCCGTGCGGGCGAGGCTGTCCCCGCTGTACGCCAACGAGTTCCGGATTCCCATCACCTGCACGTCTTTGGTGAACGGGTTGTCGACCTGCTGGTCCCGCACCACGATCTGGCGGCGCAACGAGTCCAGGTCTACCAGGTTCTGGCCGGTCAGCTGGTTCATCCCGGCCACCAGGTCCGGCAGGTTGTTCTTGATGACGAAGTCCGCGCCCTTGTCCATGAACGCCTTCACCGGCGGCGGCGTGCTGTTGAAGATCCGCATCGCGATGTAGGCGGCCAGGTCCTTGCGGGTGATCTCCGGGTTCTGCTCGGATCCGGAGAGCACGAACTCCTTGTCGATGATCTTCTTGTTCAGGATGAACCACGAGTAGTCGTAACCGGACTTGCCGATCAGCTCCAGCGTGCCGAGCGTGTCCAGCGACGGGATGCCGGGGTTCGCGAACCGGCGGCCGCGCGCGTCGAACCACATCGACGACGGCGCGGCCAGCACGCGGATGCCGTGGTCCGGCCAGATCGGCGTGTGGTTGATCATGCCCTCGGTGTAGTGCCACATGCGGTCGCGGTTCACGATCCGGCCGCCGGCGAGCTCGGTGATCGCCAGCATCCGCCCGTCGACGTGTGCGGGAACGCCGGTGATCAGCCGTTGCGGGGCGGGGCCGAGACGCGCGGGCCAGTTGCGGCGCACCAGGTCGTGGTTCGCGCCGATGCCGCCGGAGGTCACGATCACCATCGGCGCGTGCAGCTCGAAGTCGCCGATCTTGGTGCGCGAGCTGGGTGTGCCACGCGCGGCGCTGCTCGGCTCCAGGACGCTGCCGCGCACACCCGTGACGGCGCCGTTGGTGACGATGAGGCCGTCGACCTGGTGCCGGAACTTGAAGGTGACCTTGCCGGCGCGAACCCCGTCGCGCACCTTCTTCTCGAACGGCTCCATCACGCCGGGGCCGGTGCCGAGCGTCATGTGGAAGCGCGGCACCGAGTTGCCCGGCCCGTCGGCGAGTTGACCACCGCGCTCGGCCCAGCCGACGATCGGCACCCACCGCACGCCCAGCCCGTAGAGCCAGTCGCGCTTCTCCCCGGCGGCGAAGTTCAGGTACGCCTCGGCCCACTTCGCGGCCCAGTAGTCCTCGCCCAGGGGATCGTTCACGCCGCGGTCGAACCCGGCGGTGTTGAACCAGTCCGCACGGGCCAGTTCGAGGGAGTCCTTGATGCCCGCGGTGCGCTGCTCGGACGAGTTGACGAAGAAGAGGCCGCCGAGCGACCAGAACGCCTGTCCGCCGAGGCTGGCCTCGGGTTCCTGGTCCAGCAGCAGCACTTTCCGGCCCGCCGCGGCGAGCTCGGAGGTCGCCACGAGCCCGGCGAGGCCGTGTCCCACCACGATGACGTCCGCGTCCGTCCGAGGCGCCGCCCCTGCCATCGCCTGCCCGAGCGTGGCGCTCGCCGCGATCGCGCCACCCGCGGCGATCAGGTTGCGACGGCTGATGTTCCGGTCCGACATCCCAGGCCTTCCTCGTTGAAGGTGGTGCCCAACGCGAATTACTCTCGCGTAATGCAACTAACCAGCAACGGCTGAGCGGGGGATAGGGGCTCACCACCAAACGGCGGCAGTGGTCTTGTGGCCGTCCCACAACCTGGCTCGTGGAGGCGTTGTGCCGGGAATGTCCGAGATGGTCCGACAGGTGCTGGAGGCCGTCGCGGCTGACGACAAGGTGGTCGAACGGGTCGTCGACGCCGCCCGCGGCCACTCGCCGGAGGTGGCCCGGCTGCCCGCCGAGGAGAACCGGCGCCACATCGCGTTCCTGCTGGCGGAAGGGATCGCGCACCTCGAACGCGGCGGGACACCGGACGACGGCGACTTCTCCGCGGCGCTGGCGTTGGGCGCGGACCGTGCGGCTCAAGGCGTGTCGATGGCCGGGCTGTTGCGCGGGGTGCACGCGGGACGCACCGAACTGATCCGGGCCGCTGTCGAGCTGGCGCGGTCGCTCGCGGTCGACGACGGCACGATCCTCGACTTCATGATCGACCTGGACCATTACGTCGGCGCCGTGGAGCGGCACATCATCAGCGGGTATCACACGGCTGAGCTGCAACTGTCCCGCACCGCAAGGGATCTGAACGCCCAGGTGCTGCGCCGGTTGCTGGTCTCGGGAGAGTTTCCCGACGCCTCCGAGCTGGCGCGCGCCGGGCTGCGTCCGGACGGGCGCTACCACTGCTTCGTCTCCGCGGTGACGGATCCGAGCCACGCGCGGACGCTGGAACAGCGGCTGCACCCGTTCGGCGGCGTGTACGGGCTGGTCGAGGGACGGCTGGCCGGGCTCACCCACCTGCCGCCGTCGTGGTCGGACGATCTTCTCGTCGTCTCACCGGCGACGGCCCTGAAGTCGTTGCGGGGCACGTACTCCCTGTGCACTCAGGCCCTGGCGGCGGCGGGTGCGTCGCTGGGAGTGCGGCTGTTGACCGATCTCGCGGGTGAGACCGCTCTCGCGGCGTTCCCGGGACTGGCGGACACGCTCGCCGACTCGCTGCTGGGCCAGCTGGATCCGAAGAGCACGTTCCACCACGAGATGGTGGCGACGGCGTTGTGCTACCTCGACAACGGCGGCCGGCTCAGCGCGACGGCCTCGGCGTTGCACATCCACGCGAACACCGTGCGGTACCGGCTCGATCGGCTGGTGGAGCTCACGGACGTCGATCTCGGCGAGAACCCGGACGTAGCGCGGTCGCACGTGCTGACCACGCTGCACACCTGGTGGGCGCTGCGGTCGTGGATCGACCGCAGCGCCCGATGACGTGCTACAGGCGGTAGAAGTCGGTGTAGTGGTTCGGCGAGAAGTAGACGACGCCGTTGGTGCGGTCGCGGACGATCCGGTACGCGTCGCGGGCGGCACCGCGGGCGCGCGGGTAGACGTCGTACTCCGAGTAGGTGTGGTCGAGCGGCAGCTGGCGCTCGCGGTTCTGGAACGTGCCGCCGGTGTAGTTGTACTGCCCGGTCGGCCAGGAGTACCAGCCGCTCGACGTCGGCCAGCCCTTCCCGGCCCAGATGTCCCTGGCGTTGCGGGCCGCCGAACAACGGGACTGCGTGCAGGAGCTGTACACGGTGGCGTCGGCGGCGGGTGCGACGGCGGTCGTCACACCGAGCACGGACACGACGATGGCGAGAGCGGCGAGCAGGCGATGCGTCCAGGGTGCTTGCAGGGTTCGCACTTCAGACCTCCATCGGCAGGGATCGTTGGATGTCGTGATCTTCGCTGTTGATCACCACCAGCCGGTGAACGGCAGGGAACCATCCGCGCAACTGTGGCCTCTTCACGCTCGCACAGATGTGGACGGCGTGGGCGGTCTTGGATCAACCAACCCGATTCCACGTGCCTTGGCTCTGAACGCTCCAGTTGATCAACGCCGAACAGCGGATTGATTCCGCTGCCACCGGCGATAAGTTTGCCCAATGGCAGCACGGAAACACCTCTTGGTGCTGCTGACCCTGCTCACCACCGCCTGCACGGCCGAGCAGGGCGGCACGCCCTCGCCAGCACCACAGAGCTCATCTCCCTCTCCGGACAAGGAGACGTCCACAAAGGTCCGTGCGGTGATAGACGGCCGCACGGTCGAACTCGCCGACGGCACGAAGGCGCGCATCTCGCTGCTCGCCGAACCACCGTCGTGCAACGCTGCCGCCGCGCTGGAGTTCGCCACGAAGACGTTGCTGGACAAGGAGGTCCAGGTCGGCAGCATCACCCCCGGCGAGATCACGCTGCGGATGGAGGACGGCACCGACTACGCGATGCTCGCCGTGAAGAACGGCATCCTGCGCACCACCGGCGTGGACGGCGGTCCGATGACGGAGGCCGAGTCCAAGGCGTCCAAGGGGAAACTCGGGTTGTGGGGGAAGGACTGTCCCACCTCGACGACTCCTCCGCCCACACCCGCGTCCACTCCTGCCACGCAACCTCCGGCAGCTCAGACACCGCCGGCGCCGCCCTCGCCGCCGTGCGTTGTCGTCTACCGGGTCAACAGCACCTGGCCCGGCTCGTTCCAGGCCGAGGTGACCGTCCGCAACGTCAGCGGCAAGCTGATCGACGGCTGGACGTTGCGCTGGCGGTTCCCCGACGGGCAGACCGTGGCGCAGATGTGGAACGCCTCCGTGTCCCAGACCGGCGCCGACGTGACCGTGACCAACGCCGGCTACACCGCGCTGCTCGTTCCCGACGGTTCCGTGTCGCTGGGGTTCAACGGCTCGGTGAACGGCGCCAACTCGGTGCCTTCCTCGTTCACGCTGAACGGGTCGGCCTGCACCACCGGGTGATCAGTTCTTCAGGTCAGTTCTTCTGCCACCACTCGGTGATCACGCGCGCGTACTCGGGGGCGTTCTCCTCCCAGGCGAAGTGGCCGGCGTCGATCACGTCGAGGTTGCTGTTCGGCAGTTTGCCGTGCAGGAACTCGACGTTCGACACCGGCACCACCGGGTCGTTCCTGCCGTTGAGCAGCTGGACCGGCGTGGTGATCGACGGCAGCAGCTCGGCGAGCTTCTTGAGGTCTGTCGGGTACGCGCGCACGTACGCCATCTGCTCGTAGAACCGCTGTCCCTGGTACGCGGCGAGGTAGTCCTGCCGCACCACGTCCGGCAGTTCGTAGCCCTGGATGGCGTCCATCGCGATGTTCACGACGTCCTTGGGGCCCATTGCCTTGTACTGCGAGATGTCCTCGTCGTGCACCCACTCGTGCAGCGGCGTGCCCAGGTCCGTCGGCACCAGCGAGCCACCGCTGCCGATCACGACGCTGCGGAACCGGCCGGCCGCCTTGGCCGCGGCGAAGAGGACCGCGCTGGTACCGACGTCCGGGCCGACGGCGTGCGGGTGGTCGAGCCCGAACGCGTCGGCGATCTTGACGATGAACTCGCCCATCGCGCTCGGTGTCAGCAGGTCCTCGCGCAGCTCGGAGTGGCCGAAGCCGGGCAGGTCGACCGCGATCAGGTGAGCGTGCTCGGCGAGGCGTGACCAGGTCGCGTCGTAGGCGTAGATGCTCTCGGGCCACGGGCTGAAGAGCAGGGCGGCGGGCTTGTCGCTGAGAGCGCTCTCCGCGTACCGGATGGACAGGCCGTCGATGGTGCGGAAGCGGGGCTGGATCTGTGTCATGACTCCAATATGACCGGTCGTCTTAAGCCCGTCAAGGGCTGAGACGACCGGTCATTTTCGCGCGAGTCAGCGGAGGAGTGCGTCGAAGGCGATGGTGAAGAACGCGGCGAACGACGACCCGTCCTTGGCCGCTCGTTCGCCCACGATCGCGCCTTCCCAGGCGTTGACCAGGAAACGGCCGAGCGTCTCGGCGTCCTGGGTCGAGGTGATCGACCCGTCCTCCTGGGCCTCGCGGATCGCGGCGGTGATCGCTGCGGCCCAGTAGTCGAACCCCGTCTTGACGCCCTCGCGGATCGCCGGGATGTGGTCGGCGGCCTCGACGCTGAAGTTGCCGTAGACGCAGCCGCGTTCGTAGCCGAACTCGACGATGTCCTTCGCGAGGAACTCGAAGTGCACGCGCAGCCGGGTCAGCGGCGGCACCTGCTCGTCCGCCAGCGTCTCCAGGTGCCGCGACTCGCCGTAGCGGTCCATCACGACGAGAGCGAGCGCTTCCTTGCTCTCGAAGTGGTTGTAGAAGGAGCCCTTGGGCACGCCGGCGCTGTCGGTGATCAGCTTGACGCCCGCCGCGTTGTAGCCGTGGCGGTGGAACTGCTCGTACGCGGCGTCGACGATCTGGTCTCGCGTGCTGGCCCTGGGCATTCTCCCAATATGAGCGGTCGTCTCAGCTGCGTCAAGCCAGGTTGCGCTCGATGCCGTGGGCCGCGACGCGCAGGCCGGAGATCAACCGCACCTTGTCCCGCTTGAGCGACGGGACCACGACGCCGAGCGCCGCGACGACGTTCTCGTCGTGCCTGATCGGGACGGCGACGCTGCACGCGCCCAGCGACATCTCCTCGTAGGTGGTGGCATAGCCGTCGTCGAGGATGCGGCCGAGCTGCGCCTGGAGCTGCGCGGGCTGGGTGATCGTGTACGGCGTCATGCGGTCGAGCTTCTTGAGCGCCTCGCGTTGCACCGACTCGGGTGCGTGGGCGAGGAGCACCTTGCCGACGCCCGTCGCGTGCAACGGCAGGTGCGAGCCGATCTCGCTGACGACCGGCACGGAACGTTGGCCGGAGATGCGGTCGAGGTAGAGCACCGTGAGCTTGTCGCGCACGCCCAGGTGCACGGTCGCGAGCGTGCCGGCGTAGAGGTCGTGCAGGAACGGCGAGGCGAGGCGGCGCAGGTCGGTCTGCACCGGCGCGAGGGTGCCGAGCTGCCACAGGCGCTGGCCGACGACGTAACCGCTCGACGTTCGCGTCAACGCCCCGGCCTTGGTCAGTTCCGTGACCAGCCGGTGCGCGGTGGTGAGCGGCAGGTCGGCGCGCTGGCTGAGCTCGGTGAGCGTGAGCCGGGGGTGGTCCTCGTCGAAGGCCGCGAGCAACGCGATCGTGCGCGCCACGACCGTCGCGCCCGGCACCGAGGTGTTCCCCGCCATCGCGGTCTCCTTCCACTGAGTGGAAGCATACGGTCGACGGCGTCCGGTGCTCGTCCCTAGCGTTCGATGGTGTGACGACCAGCCAGCACGAGATCAGCGACGAGATCGCGAAGATCCAGGCCGACTCACCGACGGGTGCGCCGCTGCTGGACTTCCCTCCGTACCGCAGCACCTTGCTGAGGCATCCGACCAAGGAACCGCGGCTCGTGGATCCCGAGGGCGCCGAGCTGCTCGCCCCGGTGTTCGGCCACTCCGACGTCGCTCCGGTCGAGTCCGACCTGACGATCCAGCGCGGCGGCGAGCCCATCGGCGAGCGCATCCGCGTCCAGGGGCGGGTGCTGGACGGCGACGGACGGCCGGTGCGGCGTCAGCTCGTCGAGATCTGGCAGGCCAACGCGTCGGGACGGTACTCGCATCAGGGTGACCAGCACCCGGCGCCGCTGGACCCGTTCTTCACCGGCGTCGGGCGGTGTCTGACCGACGACGACGGCTGGTACTCGTTCACGTCGATCAAGCCGGGGCCCTATCCGTGGCGCAACCACCACAACGCCTGGCGGCCCGCGCACATCCACTTCTCGTTGTTCGGCACCGACTTCACGCAGCGTCTGATCACGCAGATGTACTTCCCCGGCGACCAGCTGCTGGCGCTGGACCCGATCGCGCAGTCGATCACCGCGCCCGGTGCTCTGGACCGGTTGATCGCCTCCTACGACCACTCGCGGTCCGAGCACGAGTGGTTGCTCGGGTACCGCTGGGACATCGTGCTGACCGGCAGCCACGCGACCTACCTGGAGCCTTCCGATGACTGAGACTCCCGGGCAGACCATCGGCCCGTTCTTCCACCACGCGCTCGCCTATCCCGGCGACGCCGAGCTGGTGCCGTTCGGATCGGCTGGATCCGTTGTGCTGCATGGATTTGTGTACGACGGCGACGGGGCCGCGGTGCCGGACGCGATGATCGAGATCCGGCAGGCTGATGGTTCGGGTGTGGTGCCTGCCGTCGACGGGTCGTTGCGGCGGCGCGGGTCCGGGTTCACCGGGTGGGGGCGGTGCTGCACCGACGCGGCCGGGCACTACTGGTTCAGCACCGTGGAGCCGGGGGCGCCGTTCTTCGCGGTGACCGTGTTCGCGCGGGGGTTGCTCGACCGGTTGTTCACGCGCATCTACCTGCCGGGCGCCGACGTGGACGGGTTGACGTGCGTTCGGGAGGCCGATAGGCGGCTGCGGTTCGACATCCACCTGCAGGGGCCGTCCGAGACTCCCTTCTTCACGTTCCCGCGGAGCTGACCGTGCTGCCCGGGTCGTATCGCGCTGCCGGACTGGTGGACGACGCCGCGCTGGTCCGTGCTCTGGTCGACGTCGAGGTGGCGTGGGCTCGGGTGCTGGGGAACTCGATCTCCGTATCGCTTGTCGAGCTCGATCCCGTCGAGGTCGAGGCCGCCGGGAATCCGGTGCTGCCTCTGGTGTCGGCGTTGCGTGCTCAGGTTTCCGGTCCTGTCCACACCGGACTCACTTCGCAGGACGTCCTCGACACCGCGATGATGTTGTTGGCACGTAAGGTTTTGGGCCAGGTGTCGGCGGATTTGTCGCTGGTTGCCGAGGCTCTTGCCGCATTGGCTTCCGCGCACCGGTCGAGTGTCATGGCCGGGCGGACGTTGACGCAGTTCGCCGTGCCGATCACGTTCGGGCTGAAGGCCGCCCGGTGGCTGGACGGTGTGCTGGACGCGCTGGACGGGCTTTCGGCCGTGGTGCTGCCCGTGCAGTGCGGTGGTGCTGCGGGGACGTTGGCTCGGGTCGACGGGGACCCTTTGGTGGCTGCGTCGGCTTTCGCTCAGCACCTCGGACTGGTGTGGCCCGGGTTGCCCTGGCACTCGCATCGGGCGCCGGTGACGCGACTCGGCGACGCGCTGGTGCGGGTGTGCGACGCGCTCGGGGTGATCGCGGCGGACGTGCTGACGTTGGGGCGGCCGGAGATCGGCGAGGTGTCCGAGGGTGTCGTGGCCGGGCGTGGTGGGTCGTCGACCATGCCGCACAAGCGGAATCCGGTGCTCTCGGTGCTGGTGAACAGTGCAGCGTTGCAGGCTCCGCAGCTCGGGGCGCAGTTGCACCTGTGTGCGGCGCGCGCGGTGGACGAACGTCCGGACGGGGCTTGGCACGCGGAGTGGCCGGCGTTGCGTTCGTTGCTGGAGCTGGTCGCGGTGGCGGCGTCGCAGGCGGCTGAACTGGTTTCCGGGCTTGAGGTGCACGCCGACGTGATGGCTCGGCGTGCTGATGCGGCTGCCGGCGATCTGCTGGCCGAAGCGGGTGGTGGAACGGATCCCGGTTCGTACCTGGGAGCTGCGTCGTCCTTTGTGGACGTTGTGTTGGGGCGGTGGGAGAAGCGGTGACCTACGACGACGGCATGAAGGTACGGCGCGAGGTGCTCGGCGACGCGCACGTGGACAGCGTTGTGCCGGACGAGTTCACGCAGGACTTCCAGGAGCTCATCACCAAGTACGCGTGGGGCGAGATCTGGACCCGGCCCGGCCTGGACCGGCGGATGCGGAGCGCGATCACGTTGACGGCGTTGATCGCGCACGGGCACTGGGACGAGTTCCGGATGCACGTCTCGGCGGCTTTGCGGAACGGGCTGACCGTCGAGGAGATCTCCGAGGTGATCTTGCAGAGCGCGATCTACTGCGGCGTGCCCGCGGCGAACCACGCGTTCGCGGTGGCGCGAACCGTGCTGAAGGAGGAGGCGTGATGCGCACTCAGGTCGGCATCGTCGGCGCTGGGCCGGCCGGGCTGATGCTCTCGCACCTGTTGTCGCTCAACGGGATCGACAGCATCGTCATCGACAACCGAACCCGCCTGGAGATCGAGAACACGGTCCGCGCGGGTATCCTGGAAGCCGACAGCGCCCGCCTGCTCGTCGACACCGGCGTGTCGGATCGCGTGCTGCGCGACGGGCATGCGCACGAGGGCATCGACCTGCGGTTCGGCGGCGAGAGCCATCGCATCGACTTCCGCGCTCTGGTCGGCGAGTCGGTGTGGCTGTACCCGCAGACCGATGTCTTCGTCGACTTGGCGAATGCGCGCGCCCGCGACGGCGGCGACGTGCGGTTCGGTGTCAGCGATACGTCGGTGGATGTTGACGCGCCTGCGATCCGGTTCGTGGATTCGGACGGTGTGCAGCGGGAGGTGCGCTGCGATCTGCTGGTCGGCGCGGACGGGTCGCGGTCGATCTGCCGGGCCGAGGTGCCGGAGTCCGTGCGGCTGCACAGCTTCCGCGAGTACCCGTTCGCGTGGTTCGGCATCATCACCGAGGCGCCGCGCAGCGCACCGGAACTCGTGTACGCGCACTCGCCGCGCGGTTTCGCGTTGATCAGCCAGCGGACGGCGACGCACCAGCGCATGTACTTCCAGTGCGACCCGTCGACCGATCCCGCGTCGTGGTCCTCCGACCGGATCTGGGAGGAGCTGCAGGCACGCGTCGCCGGGCCGGACGGGTTCTCGTTGAAGGAGGGGCCGATCACCGAGAAGACGGTGCTGCGGTTCCGCTCTTTCGTCGCGGAACCCATGCGCCACGGCAATTTGCTGCTCGCCGGCGACGCCGCCCACACCGTGCCACCGACCGGTGCGAAGGGCTTGAACTTGGCTTTGGCGGATGTGCGCGTTCTCGCCGAGGTGATCTCACGGGCTCTGCTGAAGAACGACAGCGACGCGCTGGACGAGTACGGGCCGCGCGCGTTGGACCGGGTGTGGAAGGCGCAGCACTTCTCGTACTGGATGACGACGATGCTGCACGCGCTACCCGCCGCCACGGACTTCGACGTGCGCCGTCAACTCGGCGAGCTGAGGTCGGTGGTCGGTTCCGAGGCGGGGTCGCGGTACCTGGCGGAGGGCTACACCGGCTGGCCTGCTTGAGCTCTCAGATCGGCAGCAGCTCGACCTCGCCGCCTTGGTGCCCTGGTGGGACGACGGCGAGCGCGTCGGCCAGGGCCGCACCCCACAACGAACCGGGGCGGTCGTGGCCGACCGGAACCGCTCCAGCCACCGGGATGAGCCTGGTGTCTCCGGGGTGGGCGACTTCGTCCAGCCACGCGGTGATCGGCGGCCTGGGGTGGTGGCCGCCGAGGGTGTCGAGGAGCGGGTTCAGCAGGGTCAGGACCGCTGCCAGCGCGGCGAACGGGTTCCCCGGCAGCCCGACGACGCAGCGGCCGTCGGGGAGGACCGCGAGCAGCATCGGGTGACCTGGGCGGCAGGCGACGCCGCTGACCAGGATCTCGGCCTGCAGTTCGGCCAGTACTCGGCGGAGGTGATCCGCGGGGCCGACCGAGGTGGCGCCGCACGTGACGAGGACGTCGGCCGCGTCGAACGTGAGGGCGTCGGCGAGAGCGTCCGGGTCGTCGCGCAAGTGGGTGGTGCCCAGGAGGTCGGCTTTCTTGAGCAGGCCGGGGAGCATCGGGCCGATGGCGTCGCGCACTCGGCCTGGGCGGGGTGGGCCTGCTTGGAGGAGTTCGTCGCCGGTGACGATCACGGCTACTCGGGGGCGGCGGTGGACGAGGAGGGTGTCGTGGCCTGCTCCTGCGGCCAGGCCGAGGACTGCGGGGGAGACGAGGGAACCTGCGGGGATCAGCTCATCGCCTGCTGACCAGTCCTCGCCACGGCGGCGGATGTGCTTGCCGGGCTGAAGTTGTGCGGCGGGGTGGGGGTGTGTGCCGGGCTGCGGGTGTGCGATGGCGCGCGCGGGGGCACCGTGCTGGCGGCGTGCGGCATCAGCGTGGCTGCCGGAGTGAACCTGGGCGGCGTGCGGGTGCCCGCCGGTACAGCCGTGGCCTGGGTGCGCGACACCTGCCGTCTCCCGAAGCCACCCACCCTCGACCGAGCACCGCTCCACCGGGACCACCAGCTCCGCCCCGCCTGGCACCGGCGCCCCCGTGGCAACCCCGAACGCCTCACCACCCCGCAACCACACCCCGGGCACCGGATCCCCAGCAGCCACCCGCCCCACCACAACCCAAGGCCCGGCCCCGGACACCGCGTACCCGTCCATCGCGGAGGTGTCGCAGGTCGGTTGGCTGGCCAGAGCCCGCACCCCCGACGCGAGCGCGAGACCCAGAGCGTCGGGCAGAGCGACCTCGAGACCCTCCAGCGGCTTGGCGGCCGAGCGGGCCGTCTGGCGGGCGAGATTCCAGGGCATGTTCATGTGGGCTCCCGTGGTATAGCCTACCTCATACTGTATGCAATCCTCGGAACGGGGTGAAGGGCATGTCAGTCGCGACTTACGTACGTGATCACGTCGGCAGGCTCTACCGGGTGGGGGAGACCGACGTCGAGGTGTCGGGGCGGTCGCGGCGCACTGCGTTGTGGGCCGCCTGGGCGGCGATGCTCGCGGCCGGCATCGGGCAGTACGGCTTCGGCGCGTTGATCCCGCAACTGCAGGACCGGTGGAGTGTTCCGGAGCTGTTCTGGGCGCTGGCGTTGTGGACGGTGTGCCAGGCGGGCACGGCGTTTCCGGCTGCGTGGCTCCAGAAACAACAAAGACTGACGCCCACAGGGGCCCTGTGGATCGGCGCGATCCTCACCGGCACCGGGTTCTTCACGCTCGGGCAGGGGCAGCTCGTCGGGTACGCCGTGCTCGGCGGCATCGGGGCCGGGCTCATCTACGCGACGTGTCTCGGCACGATCGTCCGCTGGTATCCGGAGCGCGTGACGCGGAAGGTGGCGTTCGTCAGCGGCGCGTTCGCGTACGGGTCGGTGCCGTTCGTGCTGGCCGTGGGGATCAACTACCAGGGCGGTTTCCTCACGCAGGCGGCCATCGCGATCACCGCCGTAGTCGCCGTAGCGGGCGCGTTGATGAAGAACCCGCCCGAGCACTGGTGGCCGGCGCACATCTCACCGCGCGAGTGGGCGCTGGACCGGGCACGAGTGGCGAACCGCGCGGCGCTCAAGGAGTTCCGGACGCACGAGGCCATGCGGACCGGCACGTTCTGGTGGCTGTACGGCGGGGTGGCGTTCGCGGCGGCGGTGTCGCTCTACGACCTCGCTTACCTGCCGCTGTTCGTCGGAGACAAGATCCTCGGCGCGACGGCCCTCGCCACGCTCGCGGCGGCAACGGGCACCGGACGCGTGCTGGTCGGGTGGATCTCGGACAAGATCGGCCGCCGCAAGGCACTCGTCTGGACGCTCGCGACCGGAGGTGTGGCGCAGTTCGTGCTGCTGTACTCCCAGAACGTCCCGGCACTGCTGCTGGGAGCCGCGCTGGCGGGCCTCGGCACCGGGTGCTGCTACTCGTTGCTGGTCGGCGTCACCAGGGAGTACTTCGGCGAGACGAACGGCGCGCAGAACTTCGGCGTGCTCTACACGGCGAAAGCCGCGGGCGCGCTGATCGCGGCGATCGTGCTGGCGTCGCAGGGGCCGACGTTCGCGTTCCTCGCGGCCGGCGTGCTCGGGCTGGCGGGCTCGGTGCTCACGAGTCAGCTGTCGCAGCCGGGAAGGCCGCGCCTGTGAGCCGGGTGCCGAAACTGGACAAGGGCTGGCATCAGACGCCTGCAGAAGGCTGTTGCCTGATGGAGCTGACGTCGGTGCTCGCGGGCGAGGTGTGGTCGGACCGGCCCGCCTGCGTGCATCCGGTGCTGGCGTGCGTGGCGCGCTGCGTCAACGATCAGTCCACAGCGGACGGACGTCGGAAGCTGTTGCCCTTCGCCATCAAGGTCATCGGCACGGAGAACGCTTCGGCGCAACGGCTGGTCGCGCACTGCCTCACCAGGGCCGGTATCAAAGCCGGACGATGGTGGCCGCGCAATTGGGTCGTGGCAAAAGCCGTACGAGCGCTCAGCGGAGACGAGGTGTTGCGGCGACTGCTCCAGGAGTGCGTCGCGATCTGCAGGGAGGTAAGTGATGGGACGAGTGACGAGCAGGCGGCGCGTGGTGCGGCTGGTGGACGACTCGGCCACCGCACGGCCGGACACGCTGGCGGTCGAGGAACCGCTGGAGATCCGCGTGCGCGGCAAGTCGCTCGCCGTGACCATGCGCACGCCGGGTGACGACTTCGACCTCGCGGCGGGCTTCCTGGTCAGCGAAGGCGTGGTGCGACACCCGTCCGACATCGCGAGCATCCGCTACTGCGCGGGCGCGACGGCCGACGGCAGCAACACCTACAACGTGCTCGACGTCGGCCTCGCGGAAGGTGTCGCGCCACCGGACCCGTCGATCGAGCGCAACTTCTACACGACGTCGAGCTGCGGCCTGTGCGGCAAGGCGAGCCTCGACGCCGTGCGGACGACCGCGACGTGGCAGGTGGCCGCGGACCCGATCCGGCTCGATCCGAAACAGATCACCGAGTTCCCGACGAAACTCCGCCTGGCGCAACGGGTCTTCGACAAGACCGGCGGCCTGCACGCCGCCGGGCTGTTCGACGCAGGCGGCAACCTCCTCTGCCTGAGGGAGGACGTCGGCCGGCACAACGCGGTCGACAAGGTCGTCGGCTGGGCCACCCGCAACGGCCGGCTGCCGCTCACGAGCACCGTGCTGATGGTCAGCGGCCGGGCGTCGTTCGAGCTCGTGCAGAAGGCGGTCATGGCCGGGATTCCGGTGCTCACGGCGGTGTCCGCGCCGTCGTCGCTCGCCGCCGACCTGGCCGAGGAGATGGGCGTGACGCTCGTCGGGTTCCTGCGCGGCAGCTCGATGAACGTCTACACAGGAGCCCACCGCCTGGGCGTCGCGGTCGGCGCTAGGCCGTAAGGAGTCCTCCGCGAGGAGGACCCCTCGCGGCGGACGCGATCTTCGCCCGAGAACCTTAGATTTCTCCCATGTTGACTGTGAGGGGGATCAGCCGGAGCTTCGGCGATCATCGGGTGCTCGACGAGGTGAGCTTCGACGTGCGGCCCGGCCGCATGACGGGCTTCCTGGGCGCCAACGGCTCTGGCAAGACCACGACCATGCGGATCGTGCTGGGGGTGCTCGCCGCGCACGGGGGTGCGGTGAGCTGGCAGGACCAGGTGATCACGCCGCAGAACAGGCCGCACTTCGGCTACATGCCCGAGGAACGCGGCCTCTATCCCAAGATGAAGGTGCGCGACCAGATCACCTGGCTCGGCAGGCTGCACGGTGTCGAAAGGACGGTCGCGCAGCGCAACACCGACCAGCTGCTCGACGACCTGGAGCTCACCGACCGCGCGAACGACCGGCTGGAGCAGCTGTCGCTCGGCAACCAGCAGCGCGTGCAGATCGCGGCCGCCCTGGTGCACGACCCGGACGTGCTGATCCTCGACGAGCCGTTCTCCGGCCTCGACCCGATCGCCGTCGAGACCGTGCTGGACGTGCTGCGCAAGCGCGCCGCGAGCGGGGTTCCGGTGCTGTTCTCGAGCCACCAGCTGGCGATCGTGGAACGGCTCTGCGACGACGTCGTGATCATCTCGAAGGGACGGATCGCGGCCAGCGGATCGCGTGAGCAGCTGCGGGAGAACCACGCCACCTCGCGCTACGAGATCGTCGTCGCCGAGGACGCCGGCTGGATCCGCGACGTGCCCGGCGTGACCGTGCTGGAGCTCGACGGGCCGCGCGCGGTCTTCGAGGCCGAACCGCAGCAGGTGCTCGCCGAGGCCGTGCGACGCGGCGAGGTCCGCTCGTTCACGCCGATCGTCCCCACGCTCGACGAGATCTTCAAGGAAGTGATCTGACATGGCCAAGGCGTCCTTCAGCCAGGCGACCTGGCTCGTCGCCGAACGTGAGATCAAGGTCCTGGTCACCACCAAGGGCTTCTGGATCAGCTTCGTGATCACGATCGCCGGGCTGTTCGCGCTCACCGTGCTGCCGACGGTGTTCGGGGGTAGCGACCCCGAGGTGGCGGTGGTCGGCTCGGCCGGCAGGGTGGTGCAGGGCAAGGCGCTCGACGTGCGCGAGGTCGGCAGCGTGCAGGAGGCCGCGGACCTGGTCAGGGCTGACGAGGTCGAGGCCGCGATCGTGCCGGACGGCGCCGGGATCAAGGTGCTCGCGCTCAACGACCCGCCGAACGACGTGATCCGCCAGCTCGTCGAGGCGCCCCCGGTCGAGCTGCTCGACGGCGCGGCGGTGACCTCGGCCCAGAGAACCGTCACGGTCATCGTGTTCGGGCTGGTGTTCCTCATGTTCGGCATGGGCGGCGCGGCGATCGCGCAGAGCACCGTGACCGAGAAGCAGACGCGGATCGTCGAGATCCTCGTGTCGACCGTGCCGGTGCGCGCGCTGCTCGCGGGCAAGATCCTCGGGCACACGATCCTCACGCTCGGCCAGGTCGTCGTGCTGGCGCTCGCGGCGCCGATCGCCTTGCGGGTCGCGGGACTGGGGGAGTTGCTGGGGGTGGTCGCGCCCGCGCTGGGCTGGTTCGTCCCGTTCCTCATGCTCGGGTTCGTGCTGACCTCGTCGATGTGGGCGGTGGCGGGTGCGCTGGTGAGCCGTCAGGAGGACCTCGGCTCGACGATGGGCCTCGTGATGATCGCGGTGATGGGCCCGTACTTCGGCGTGCAGTTCTTCCACGAGAACCTGACGGTGCTGAAGGTGCTGTCGTTCGTGCCGTTCACCGCGGGGGTGGCGATGCCGGTGCGGATGTTCGCGCAGCAGGCCCAGCCGTGGGAGGCGCTGGTGTCGCTCGGCATCCTCGCGGCGACCGTCGTGACGATCCTGCTGGTCGCCTCGCGGCTCTACACCGGGTCGTTGCTGCAGACCGGTGCGCGGGTCAAGCTGTCACGAGCGTGGGCACCTGCAGAATAGGCGCATGATCGCTGATCCGATTCGCCTCGCCGTCGTCGGCCTGGGAGCCATGGGCACCCGGATGCTGACGGCGGCGCGGGCACATCCCGGCTACACCGTGGTCGCCGGCGTCGACGTCGTACCCCGCACGCTCGACGTCCCGGTCGTCGCCTCGCTCGACGAGGTGCTGTCCGATGTGGACGCCGTGTACATCGCCACCCCGCCCGCGTCCCACGCGTCGTTGACCCTGCAGGCGTTCGCCGCGGGCAAGGCGGTGTTCTGCGAGAAGCCGCTCGCGGTCGACCTCGACGAGGCGCGGGCGATGGCCGAGGCCGCCGAGGGACTGCCGAACGCGGTGAACTTCGCGTTGAGCGACATGGCGGCGACTCTGGAGATCGAACGACTCGTTCCCGATCTCGGCGAGATTCGCGGCGCGGAGATCCGGCTGCAGTTCCCGAGGTGGCCTCGCGATTTCCAGGCGGAAGCGACGTGGCTCGCCGAGTCCGCGCAGGGCGGATTCATTCGTGAGGTGTTGTCGCACTTCATATATCTCACTGATCGGGTGCTCGGCCCACTTGCTGTCGAAAGCGTGTCGGCCGATTTCCCGGCGGCGGGCGCGGCGGAGATCTCCGCCCGCGGAATCCTGCGCGCGGGCGAAATTCCCGTGCACGTGTCGGCGGTGTCCGGAGCAGCGGTGCCTGAGCTGTACGAGTGGACGCTCTGGGGCACTCGCCGGTCACTGCGGCTCGACCAATGGGCGCAGCTCAACAGCTCATCCGGCGGTGCATGGGAGCCGATTCCGTTGACCCGGACGGGTTCCGACAGCGCACGGCTGACGTTGTTCGCCGAGGCCGTCCGGGGTGCGCACCCGCGCGACCTCGCCGACTTCGCGAGCGGCGTGCGGGTCGCCGAGATCATCGAGGCTTTCCACCCTTCCCGCTGAGACGGGAATGCGCTTTCCGGCTGATTGCCCGTGACGGGCCTCCGCTTGTGAACTGTGGGCCATTCTCCCGCGGCACCAACAAAAGCGGAGGCATCCTCATGAGTGAGGCTCGTGCACGCCTTCTTCCGTTCCGGCTCACCGGTCTCGCCACGCTCGTCGCCGAGCCCATTCCGCTCGACGACTGGGCGCAGCGGGTCCGGGTGCCGTTCCGCGGCAAACCGGGCGAGCTCCTCGACGGCGCGATGATGCACCGCATTCTCGGCATTCACGGCAAGAGCTGGGACCACGAGCTGTTCGCGAGCATCGACGTCGTGGCCGGTGTCGGCAAACGCGCGGTGGCGTCGGCCGGGCTGAGTCCGTCGGACGTCGACGCCGCGATCGTCGTCTCCTGCACGCCCTACGAGCTGATGCTGGACCAGGACGCGTTCCGGCTGGTGCGACGGATCGGGTTGCCCGACAGCGTGATCCCGACGCAGATGGCCGCCGGTTGCGCGGGTCTGGCGCGGGCGATCGCGTTGGCTGCTCGTACGGATGCCTCGCGGGTGCTGATCGTCACCTACACCGTGCCCAGCCGCGCCGCGGGTGATGGTGCTGGTGGCATCAACGACCTGTACCGCAGCAATCCCGTGCATCCTGACGGCGACAGCGTCTGGTCGTCGCCCGGCATCTTCTCCGACGGCGTCGCCGCGCTGGTGCTCGACCGGACCGACGACGAAGGTTTCGTGCTGTACTCGCGGGACACCGACGAGTTCGCCGAGGACCCGTTGATCCACTATCCCGGCGGCGGCCTGAACCACGCGCCGGGCACGCCGGGAGCGGCCGAACGCGCGGTGTTCGGCATGGACTCCAAGGGAATCGCCCGCTTCTACGCCGCCGCGATGATGTTCAACCACCGCGACATCGAGGCCGCGCTCCCCGGTTATGTCGAGAAGGTGCGCCGGATCTACACCCACCAGGCGAATCCAGCGCTGGTCGACGCGTTCCACGAGCTGGCGGGGCTGGACGAGGACAAGGCGCCGACGAACGCACGCCGGTTCGGCAACCTCGTCACCGTGTCCACGATGCAGATGCTGCACGACGACGTGACCGCGGGGCGGGTCTCCAACGGTGACCTGATCTGTCTTTCCGTGGTGGGAGGCGGTCCCGAGCGCGGCGCGGTGGTGATGACCGTCCACATTCCACACCCCGTGCCGCCCGCCGTGGGCTAAATGCGCTTGACGTGGTTCGGCAGGATCGAGGGAATGGGGATCTTGTTCGTCACGCTGTCAGGACATGGGCACGTCATGCCGACGCTCGCGGTGGTCGAGGAACTGGTGCGGCGCGGGGCCGAGGTCGAGTACGCGACCGGTGCGGAGTTCGCGGACCTGGTGACCGGGGCGGGAGCGCGCTGGGTGGAGCTGCCGGGGTTGCCCGACTTCCGGCCCACGACCGCCAACCCGATCGACGAGTGGTTTCCGCACTACTTCAGGGCGATGGTCGCGATCTACCCGGTGCTGCTGGAGCGCTGCCGGGCCGATCGGCCGTCGTTGATCTGCTACGACTCCACCAACTGGCCCGCTCGGCTGGTGGCGCGCAAGCTCGGCATCCCGGCGGTGCGCATGCTCCCGCACACCGCGTCGAACGAGCACTACAGGTTGATGGATCCGAGCCTGGCCCGGTTCATCGCCGACGATCTGGCGGCGTTCGTGGCCGCCCACGACGTCGAGCTGGACATCGCGAGCACGATCGAGGCGCCGGAAGCGACCAGCGTGGTGTTCGTGCCGCGCGAGTGGCAGCCGTTCGGGGAGACGTTCGACGAGTCGTTCCACTTCGTCGGCCCGGTGCTCGGCAGCCGGGTGGACGAGGAGTGGTCGCCGGCGCGTCCGGATCTGCCGTTGTTGTTCGTGTCGCTGGGTTCCGTGATGAGTGACGCTCGGTTCTACCAGGCGTGCCTCGATCAGTTCGGCGATGGCGCGTGGCAGGTCGCGATGACCGCGCGCGACGTCGAGCCCGCGGAGAACATCGATGTGCGGCCGTGGTTTCCGCAGCCCGCGGTGTTGAAGCACGCCGCGGTGTTCATCAGCCACGGTGGCATGAACTCCACCATGGAGGCTCTGCACGCGGGAGTGCCGTTGGTGATCGTTCCGCAGACGCCGGAGCAGGCCGCGAACGGCGACCGCGTGGCCGAGCTCGGTCTGGGAGAACGGGTCGACGACCACGCGGAACTGCGCGCGGCGGTGGAACGGGTGGCGTCGAGCGGCACGATCCGGTCCGATGTGGACCGAATGCGTGCCGCCATCGACGCCGGCGGTGGTGCTTCCCGTGCCGCCGAGGTGATTCTCAGTCGAGCACTTCGCGCAGCTTGACGCCGAACTCCTCCGGCTTGCCCGCGTAGCCGAAGGTGCCGTCCATGAACCCGCCGTGGTGGCTGGGGAACACGACGGCTTCCTGGCCGAGCAGCTTCGCGGTGTGGACGGCGGTGCGGGCGGTGAACGCGTTGCCCGTCTCCTCGCCGACCGCGATCACGACGCGGGTCGGCGCCGCGGCGAGGGCGTCGACGTTCACCTGGTAGTCGGTGACCGCGAGGGAGTCCCTTGACAGCAAAGGGTTGTCGCGGTTGCCGTCGTCCTCGGTCGGCATGCCGAACTGCGCCGGATCGGCGGGCGGCAGGGCGAAGTACTCGTCGTTGTACTCGCCCTGCCACCCCGACATCACCAGGAACTGCGCCATTCCCGCCCCGAAACCGCTGGCGAAGAACGCGTCGATGAACCCGTCGCGGGCCCTGCGCGCGGCCTCGGCGTCGGGCAGCACGTCGATGATCGGCGGCTCGTGCGCGACGAGCGTGACGACGTCGTTCGGGTACTGGGCAACGAGTTCGAGCGCCGTGACCGCGCCGCCGCTGGACGCGAACAGGTCGACTGGGCCACCGACCGCCTCGATCACCGCGTGCACGTCCGCGGCCTGGATGTCCGGCCGGTTCTCCTTGCTGCCGTCCGACCGCGTGCTCCTGCCGAGGCCGCGCGGGTCGTAGGTGATCACTGTCCGATCGGGAAACTGCGCTTTGAGCGCTGTGAAGCCGGACGCGTCCATCGGCTGGCCGATCATCATCAACGGACGGCCGCCCTCGCCGTGCACGTCGTACGTGATGGCCGCTTTGTCGGTTTCGAGAACGTGTGTACTCACGATTTCTCCCCAGTCGGATCGGGTGTGAGCAGCCTAGTCACAACCATGAACCCGTATCGGCTTTTAGGCTGATCGACCTGCAAGTATTCGGCTGTTATGAAGGCTTCATGAAACGGATTGCAGTGGTGACCGGCGGCGGCACGGGCATCGGCAAGGCGGTGGCGGCCCGGCTCGTGGAGCAGGGGCTGGACGTGGTGATCACGGGACGCCGGGAGGACGTCCTGAAGGCGGCGGCCGAGGAGATCGGTGCGCGTGCGGTGGTGTTCGACGCGGCCGACCCGGACGCGGTGGAGGCGGCGCTGAGCGATCTGCCGTCCTCAGTGGACGTTCTCGTCAACAACGCCGGCGGCAACATGACCCGGCGCCTGCCCGCGCCGGAGAACCTGGCGGACGTGCGGAACCTGTGGCTCGCGAACTACGAGTCGAACGTGATCAGCGCGGTGCTCGTGACGACGGCCCTGGAGCCGCGACTGGCCGACAACGCACGCGTGGTCACTCTGGGGTCGATCGCTGGCCGTCGTGGCTCGGGTGCCTACGGCGCAGCGAAGTCCGCGGTCGAGGCGTGGACGGCTGATCTGGCCTTCGCGTTGGGCGGCCGGGGGATCACGGTCAACGTGGTGTCGCCGGGCGTCACCGAGGACACGGAGTTCTTCGGCGGCACGTTGAGCGAGGAGCGGCGCAAGAAGCTCGTCGGCAACCCGGCCAACGGGCGCGCGGGCACGCCGGCGGACATCGCTGCTGCTGTGGCGTTCCTGACCTCGGTGGAAGCGGGGCACATCACGGCGCAGGTCATCGGGGTGAACGGCGGAGCCGGGCTCGGACGCTGAACCCGATCACCGCCACCAGCACGACCAGCAGCGCGATCCAGGAGAACTCGGCGAGGTAGTGCTCGGCCGCCTCGCCGACGAAGTAGACCGCCGCCGTCGTGCCCCCGGCCCACGCTATGCCGCCCGCTGCGTTGGCCAGGAGGAACTTCCCGTAGTGCATGCCCATCGTGGCGGCGAGCGGACCGGAGAGGATCCGCAGCAACGCCACGAACCGGCCGAAGAAGACGGCCCAGGCGCCGTACCTCGTGAACAGCGCCTGGGCTTTGCCGATCCTGTCCTCGCTGAAGTGGCTGGGGAACTTCTGCCCGGCTTTCGCGAACACACGCGGCCCGAACCGCTTGCCCAGCGCGTACCCGATGCTGTCGCCGATGATCGCTCCTGCCGAGGCGGATATGCCGACGATCAGCGGTGAGATGCCGTCGTGGTGTGAGGCCATGAGGGCGGCGGTGACGAGCACGATCTCGCCTGGGAGCGGGATGCCGATGCTCTCGATGCCGACCACCAGGCCTACGACGACGTAGACCAGCAGCGGCGGGATGTGGTGAAGCCACTCGGTCAGCACCTTCGCGATCTTCCCCTCAGAACGGGTTGTCTGCCAGCTAGGGTGTGGATCAACCAAGGGGGTGTGGTGGGCGAGTTCGGCGTGCTGCTGCGTCAGTGGCGGCAGCGGGCGGGATTGAGCCAGGAAGCGCTCGCCCAGCGCGCTGCCGTGGGCATTCGCACTGTTCGAGGGCTCGAGACCGGCGAGCGGACCGATCCGCGGATGGGCACCGTGCGGTCGCTGGCCGACGCGCTGGAGCTGACCGGGGCCGAGCGAGCGTCGTTGTTCGCCGCTGCCGGACGGGACGAGCCTGTTGTTGCTTTGGCTGAGCCGGTGCGGTTCGACCCGCTGGCTGAGGCCGCTGCGACGTTGAAGGCGGCTGTCTCGGCGCGATGGCGGCGCGAGGAGGAGCAGCGGCAGATCCACGACCCCGTGCCGTTGCCGGTGCGGTGGGATCCGGCTTCGTCCGAACTGCAGGACAGCTGGCTCAACATCGGCGGCGAGGTGCCGTTGTCGGGCAGCCTCGACCAGGTCGTCGAGGTGTACCGCAGGGTCGGGTCGCAGCGGTTGGTGGTGCTGGGACGCGCCGGCTCCGGCAAGACGGTGCTCACCACGCGGTTCGTGCTGGACCTCGCGGACGACGGGCCGGTGCCGGTGATCTTCGGGCTCGGGTCGTGGAATCCGGAACTGCTGGGGCTGCGCGACTGGATGGCTGCGCAGCTGATCCTCGACCACCCGTTCCTCGATGCGCCCGGGCCGAGCGGTGGGACGTTGGCGGCGGCGCTGGTCGACGCGCAGCGGATCTTGCCGGTGCTGGACGGGTTCGACGAGATCGCGGCCGGGCTGCACCGGCCGGCGCTCAACGCGTTGAACACCACCACTCTGCCGTTGCTGCTCACGAGCCGTGTAGACGAATACCGCGACGCGGTTGAGGGCACGGACGTGTTGACGTCTGCTGCTGCGGTGGTGCTTCGCGATCTGACGGCCTCAGATCTGGCCGATTACCTGCCGCGGACCACGCGCAAGAACGTGTGGACGCCCGTGCTCGACTCGGTGCGCGCCGGCGGTCCGTTGGCTGACGTGTTGACCACGCCGTTGATGGTCGCTCTCGCGCGGCGCATCTACAGCGATACGCCGGACCACGACCCCGTCTCGCTGTTGGCGTTTCACGACGCCGACGAGATCGAACGGCACCTGCTCGGGAGCTTCGTACCAGCTGTATACGGGTCGTATGCAGAGCGTGTGCAGCCGTGGCTCGGCTATCTCGCCGATCATCTGACGCGGCTGGGCACGCACAACATCGCGTGGTGGCAGTTCGGGACTTCCGCGACGGTCAGCGGGCTCGGTGTCGGGACAGCGGTCGGGCTCGCGGACTTCGTGGTCGAGACGATCCTCATAGGAGCGCTCACGGTCCGAGGGTTGTTGTTCGCGACGATGATCGGGCTGGTCACAGGTCTCTTCTTCGGACTGGCCAACTGGTACGTCACGAGGAGCGCACCCCTCGAACCCGTGCGGACGCGGATCAGGCTGAGAGGCCGCATCGGCGCGAACGTGTGGTCGCGGGCACGGCTCGGACTGGCCTTCGGCGCGGCGATCGGGGCCGCGTACGGGGCGGTGCGGGCGGCGGCGTTCTGGCTGGTCATGCCCGGATATGAGATGACAGCGGGCGTGCTCGTCGACGTCTGCGTCTTCGGGCTGGTGTTCGCGCTAGGCGCCGGGCTGGTGTTCGGGCTCGTCTCGGCGATGGAGGCACCGCTCGACGTCCGCTCGGCCGGCAGCCCGGACGACCTGATCGAGGCGAACCGGCGGCACGTGCTCAGCCTGGTGACGTTGTTCGTGCCGGTGTTCGCGGCGTTCGTCGCAGCCGCCACCGGAATCGTGGCGGGCGGGCTGACGGCGCTGCGGTTCGAGGTCGCGTGGAGTCCGACGACGGCGTTGGCGCTCGGGCTCGTCTGCGGCATCGGGGGCGGGCTGGCGTACGTGCTGAGCCTGACCGCGTGGGGGCAGTGGGTGGTGTTCGCGCGCGTGTGGCTGCCGCTGACCGGACGGTTGCCGTGGCGGTTGTCGGCGTTCCTCGACGACGCGTACCGGCGTGGCGTGCTGCGGCGGGCGGGGGCCGTCTACCAATTCCGGCACGCGAGACTCCAGGAATACTTCGCGCGTTTGCGCTGATCAGAGCGACCGGCCATAAGTGGCCGGTCGCCTGGCCTGGTCCATCGTTTGGCCCGGCTGTGATCGTTCTCGACGTGGACGCGATCAACTGGGAGGCGTACAGCCATGAAGAGCTGCATCGGATGCTGTGGCAGGACGCCGACGTCGCGGACGTGAGCACGCTCGCCGACGAGTGGACGCGTCATCGCGAGGCACTGGACACGCACGCCGCCGTGCTGAAGGAGCAACGGGCCGCGCTGCTCGACGGCTGGCACGGGGCGGCCGCTGAGGAGGCGGGGGCTCGGCTCGCCAGGCTGGCCGAGCGGATCGAGAAGATCAGCGAGTTCTCGGCGGCGGGGGAGAAGGCGGCGCAGGACGCCGCGGACGCGTTGGCGCAGGCGCGGGTGGCGATGCCGCCACCGCCGGCAGGGACCACGACGCCTGCCTTCGCAGGCTCACCGACGGGTGCTGCGCCGAGTGGGCCCGGCACGCCGTTCGCACCGCCAGCCGGTGCGGTGCCGTTCGGGGCGCCGACTGGGCCAGGCACGCCGTTCGCACCGCCGGCCGGGCCTGGCGCGCCGTTCGGAACGCCGGCTGGTGCCACGCCGATCGGGGCACCAACCGGCACAGGCACCCCGTTCACGCTGCCGGCCGGTGCCGCGCCGTTCAGCCTGCCGAGCGCGCCCGCGCCGTTCGCGAACACGCCCTTCACACTGCCCAGCGCTCCGGCGCCCATGACCTTGCCCAGCGCTCCGACGATGCCGGCGGGCGCCACGTCCGGCTTCTACTTCTACTTCGGCGCCGCCTCCGCCGACCAGCAGAAGGCCGACGCGGTCCGAGCAATGCAGACCTACGAGTCGAACCTCAACGGCAGCGGCCGCCTCATCGACAACGCCCGCGGCACCATCCCTCAGACCGCACCCGCGCCCGCAACCGTGGCCGCAGCGCCGCCGCCGATCAGAACACCCAGCTCGGGCGGTGTGCCGTGGCGGCAACTCGTCGGCGGAGGAGGCGGATCCGGCCGAGGCGCAGTACCGGCGGCTCGCGGCCCGGTGATCGGAGCGACACCCCAGGTCAGCCAGCTCACCCCCGGCATGCGCGCTGGCGTGATGACCGGCCACACCATCGGGCCACTCACGTCAGGCTCGCCCCTCAGCGAAGGACGCACTGCCGCACAGGGCGCGGGCATGGCGCCGGCAGGTGCGGGTGCGCGCAAGGACGACGACCAGGAGCACGAGAACCAGATGCCCACGCTCGACCACGGCCTGTTCGTGGTGGACGACCGCGTGTCGCCCGCCGTCATCGGGGAGGAGCAGTGAACGGCTACGAGGTCGCGCCGGACGGCCTGCAGGACCGCGTCAAGACCCTGACCCGGCTGGCCGAGCTCACGGGCGAGCTGGTGGCGACCGCGAGCAGGTTGGCCGAACGTCAGCCGTTGCTCGGTACCGCGCCGCCCGCCCAGGATCTGTCGAAGCGGCTCAAAGGCGCCGGCGAGGGCCTGAAGAACGAGGTCAGCGCCGCCGAACGCGAGGTGCGGGCGTTCCAGGAGATGCTCGCCCAGATCAGGACCACCTACACCGAGACCGACGACCAGGCGCGCAGGGCGGTCCGATGATCGCCTTCGACCTGGTCGAGATGGACCTGCTCGCCACCCACGCCGGGGTGCGCTGGCCGTTCCCGCTCCGGGTGCCGTCGTTCGGCACCCGTGCGAGCGAACGCGCTGACCTCCTCGCCGAGGCGGGCCACGGGCTCCAGGCGCGTGGACTGGCTGAGCCGCACGGACCGACCGGCATGGCCGAGGAGCTCGTCACCGCGCTGCAGGAGCACACGGCCGTGGTCGACCTCGTGATCCCGGGAACCGGCGCGGTGGCAATGGTCTACGGCAACGACGCACTCATCTGCACACAACACGAAAGCACGGTCCGCGCGACGCAGGTCGAGGCGGAGACGTTGGCCGACGAGCTCGCGCAGTTGGTCCCGCAGCTCAAACCCGCCCAGATCATGCCGATCACCCTGCCACCCGACGCGGTCCTCGACCTGGAGATCACCGGACAGGGGCAGGCAGGCGTGATCAAGGGCGGGCAACGGCAGGAAGTGTCCTGGTTGGACGGTCCGAAAGGGCGGGTCAGGGTCGACGTCAGCGGAAACGGCTGGGTCAGCGTGAATCCCATGCGCCACAACGACCTGGTCCGTGCGATCGGTGAGCTCGCGGCAACCGCCCGAGCCTAGAAGAGGGGGAGAAGTGGATCCAGCACAGTGGCTGGCGGACTACCAGGAACGCCTGGAACGAGTGGCTTACAGCGCGAGGTCCGCCAGCGCCAGCCTGGCCGAGGTCGGTGCCAGCGCGACCTCGCCACGCGGTGAGGTGACGGTGAGCGTCAACGCGGGTGGTGTGCTCGGCGACGTCGCGCTGACGCCGGCGGCGCGCAAGCTCGACGTCGACACGCTCGCGATGCTGATCGTCAGCACCGCGAGGGAAGCGCAACGACTGGCGAGCGCGCGGATGACCGAGGTGATGGCGGACTACCTCGGCGAGAGCGACGCCCTGCACCAGATCACGAAGCACCTGCCGGAGGCCGTGCGATGACGGCGTTCCAGACCGATCACGAGCAGCTGCGCCGGCACGCCGCGACGCTCGCCGGATACGCGGACCAGTTGTCCTCCACGGGAACGGGACTGCCGGACCAGCTCGGCCAGGACTCGCTCGGCTCGTTCGCCCAGTTCCTCACCGCAGGGCTTGGCAGCGCGATGAACGAGACTCTCGACGCCTTCACGCACATCGCGTCCACAATGGACAAAGTGAGTGAGGGAATGCGCAACACGGCAGATCTCTACCAGCGCACGGACGACGACAACGCGGCAGCGGTGGTCGGAGCCGGCCGATGACGGACACAGGCACGATCACCGCACTGCTCAACGAGCTCCGCACCACCACGAACGCCATCGCCGGCGACCAATGGCTGACCCAGGACCTCGCGAGCACTCCGAAAGCGGACATCAGCGAACTGGGCTCGAACGGGAAACCGTTGCAGGCCTTGGACAGCGCGGGCGTCGGCTTCCTCACGCCGATGGTCTCGTTCCTGGACGAGCCGCTGAACCAGCTCAAGGGCAACCCGGACGGCGTGCAGCAGGGCGCTGCAGAGTTCGAGAAGGCGGGCAAGGCGGCCACGGGTCTCGCGAGCGACTACGAGAGCAAGGCGAAGAGCGAGACCAGCGGCTGGGAAGGCCAGAGCGCGCAGGACTACGCCAAGACCGGCAAGCAGCTCGTCGACGGCGTGATGTCCGTCGCCGAGACCGCCCTGACCAACGCGAGTGCGCTGATCAAGGCGGGTCAGGTGGTCGCGCAGGTCGTCGCCGAGGTGACCAGGTTGATCACCGAGGCGGTCGGCAAGATCGTGCCGATCATGACCCAGGCGATCGCGGCGGCCGCGGCGACGTTCGGGGCCAGCGTCGCCGCGGCCATCCCGCAGTGCGTGCAGATCGCCGTCGAGTGCGGCACGCAGATCGCCGCCAAGCTCGGTGAACTGCTGGCCAGCGGCGAGAACCTGATCAAGCTCGTCGAAGGCGCCCAAGCGGTGTTGAAGGTGGTCAAGCAGGCGATGTCGGTGATCGGGGAGCAGGCTCAGGGCAGCGGCTCCGCGAAGCTCCCGACGGCATCGCGGACCGGCTCGGCGACGCTGTCGGCAGCGTCGCCGAGCCAGTAGTCACGACGTCAGGATCGCCCGCGCCAGAGCCGCGGTCTCGGACGGCGTCTTGCCGACCTTGATCCCGACCGACTCCATGGCCAGCTTCTTGGCCTCCGCCGTGCCCGAGGACCCCGAGACGATGGCGCCCGCGTGCCCCATCGTCTTGCCCTCGGGCGCGGTGAAGCCGGCGACATAACCCACGACGGGTTTGGACACGTTGTCCCGCACGAACTCCGCGGCCCGTTCCTCCGCGTCTCCGCCGATCTCGCCGATCATCACGATCAGCTCGGTCTCCGGATCCGCCTCGAACGCCGCGATGGCATCGATGTGCGTGGTGCCGACGATCGGGTCGCCGCCGATGCCGACGCACGTGGTGAACCCGAAGTCCTTCAGCTCGTGCATCAGTTGGTACGTCAGGGTTCCCGACTTCGACACCAGTCCGATCGAGCCCGGTTTGGTGATGTCGGCGGGGATGATGCCCGCGTTCGACTTGCCGGGACTGATGATGCCTGGACAGTTGGGCCCGATGATCCGCGTGGATTTCCCTTGCGCGTGAGCCCAGAACTTGGCCGTGTCGTGCACCGGTACGCCCTCGGTGATCACCACGGCCAGGCCGATGCCCGCGTCGACGGCCTCGATCACCGCGTCGCCGGTGAACGCGGGCGGCACGAAGAGCACCGACACGTTCGCGCCGGTCTCCTCAATCGCCTCGGCGACCGTGCCGAACACCGGCAGGCTGACATCGTCGAACGCAACGGACGTTCCGGCCTTGCGCGCGTTCACACCACCCACGACCTGCGTGCCCGCGGCGAGCATGCGACGGGTGTGCTTGGACCCCTCCGACCCGGTCATGCCCTGCACGACCACGCGGCTGTTCTCGTCGAGGAAGATGGCCATCAGGACTCCTTACCTGCACCGGCGAGCGCGGCGGCACGACCGGCCGCGTCGTCCATCGTGTGCGCCACGGTGATCAGCGGGTGTCGTGCTTCGTCGAGGATGCGGTGGCCTGCTTCGGCGTTGTTGCCGTCGAGCCGCACGACCAGCGGCTTGTCGGCGCGGTCGCCCAGCAGCCCGAGTGCTTGCACGATTCCGTTGGCCACCGCGTCGCACGCGGTGATGCCGCCGAACACGTTCACGAACACGCTGCGCACCGACGGGTCCGAGAGGATCACGTCGAGCCCGTCGGCCATCACCTGCGCCGAGGCGCCGCCGCCGATGTCGAGGAAGTTCGCGGGCGCGGCTCCGGCCAGTGCCACGACGTCCAATGTGGACATGACGAGACCCGCGCCGTTGCCGATGACACCGACCGTGCCGTCGAGCTTGACGTAGTTGAGCCCCTTCTCGGCCGCCCGCACCTCCAGCGGGTCACCCTCCGCGCCTGAATCGGTGCGGGAGTGCCGGAACGACGCGTTGTCGTCCAGCGTCACCTTGCCGTCGAGTGCGAGGATCTGTCCGGATTTGGTGAGCGCCAACGGGTTCACCTCGACTAATGTCGCGTCCTCGGACACGAAGACCTTCCACAAAGCGGAAGCGATCTCGTTCACCTGTGCGGCGATTTCCGGTGAGAACACCGCAGCTGCGTCAAAAGCCGAAGCTGGCATTCGAGTGATCGAGTCCGCCATCTCCTCGATCTCCATGCCGCCGGTCGCCGACGCCATCGCGATGAACGTCCTGTTGGCACGGTCGAGCAGGAACGAGAGGTAGTACTCCTCGGCGATCTCGCTCGCCTCGGTCACCAGCACCTTGTGCACGGTGTGGCCCTTGATGTCCATCCCCAGGATGGCCTCGGCAGCGGCAAAAGCTTCGTCGGGCGACGAAGCGAGCTTGATGCCGCCCGCCTTGCCGCGCCCGCCGGTCTTGACCTGAGCCTTCACGACCACGGTCCCACCGATGGAAGCGGCCGCCTCGCGCGCGGACTCAGGAGTGTCCGCCACGAGACCGCGCGGAACGGGCACTCCGTGGCGCTCGAAGAGGTCCCGCGCCTCATGTTCGAAAAGATCCACCGTCTACGTCCTCTCGCCGAAAACTTGCGGCCATCTATGGACATCCGGTTGGTAGCGGAGTAACGATATGCCTACCTCATACGGTATGCAATCTACAGTTGAGAGCCTCAGGGGAGCTGATCGCCGATGACGAGTTCCGCGGAGCCGGAGTCGATTTCCGGTGGCCACCTGGTCGCCAAAGCGCTGAAGGCCGAGGGTGTCGACACCATCTTCACGCTGTGCGGTGGACACATCATCGACATCTACGACGGCTGCGTGGACGAGGGCATCGCCGTCGTCGATGTCCGTCACGAGCAGGTAGCCGCGCACGCAGCGGACGGCTACGCACGCATCACCGGCAAGCCCGGATGCGCCGTGGTGACCGCGGGGCCGGGCACCACCGACGCCGTCACGGGCGTCGCCAACGCCTTCCGCGCGGAGAGCCCGATGCTGCTGATCGGCGGCCAGGGTGCGCTGAGCCAGCACAAGATGGGCTCACTGCAGGACCTCCCGCACGTCGACATGATGACGCCGATCACCAAGTTCGCCGCGAACGTCCCGCACACCGCCCGCATCGCGGACATGGTGTCGATGGCGTTCCGCGAGGCCAACGCCGGCGCGCCCGGCCCGTCGTTCCTGGAGATCCCGCGCGACGTTCTCGACGCCAGGGTTCCCGTCTCCCAGGCCCGCATCCCGCAGGCCGGCCACTACCGCGCCTCCACGCGCAGCCTCGGCGACCCGGCGGACGTCGAGAAGCTCGCGGACCTGTTGGTGCACGCCAAGAAACCCGCGATCCTGCTGGGCAGCCAGGTGTGGACCACGAGGGCCACGGACAGCGCGATCGAGCTCGTCCGCACCCTGAACATCCCCGCCTACATGAACGGCGCGGGTCGCGGCACCCTGCCGCCCGGCGACCCGCACCACTTCCAGCTGTCGCGCCGCTACGCCTTCGACAACGCCGACGTGATCGTCATCGTCGGCACCCCGTTCGACTTCCGGATGGGGTACGGCCGCAGGCTTTCGCCGAACGCGACGGTCGTGCAGATCGACCTCGACTACCGCACCGTCGGCAAGAACCGCGACGTCGACCTCGGCATCGTCGGCGACGCGGACCTCGTGCTCTCGGCCGTCACGCAGGCCGCGTCCGGTCGCGAGGACAACGGCGCGATGGGCCGCAAGGTGTGGCTGGAGGAGCTGCAGGCGGTCGAGGAGCAGTCCCGGCAGAAGCGCGCCGAGCACCTGCGGTCCGACGACATGCCGATCCACCCCTACCGGCTGGTGAGCGAGATCAACGACTTCCTCACCGAGGACTCCATCTACATCGGCGACGGCGGCGACGTCGTCACGTTCTCCGGTCAGGTCGTGCAGCCGAAGTCGCCCGGCCACTGGATGGACCCCGGTCCACTCGGGACGCTCGGCGTCGGCATCCCGTTCGTGCTCGCGGCCAAGCTCGCGCGCCCGGACAAGGAGGTCGTGGCCCTGTTCGGCGACGGCGCGTTCAGCCTCACCGGCTGGGACTTCGAGACGCTCGTCCGTTACAACCTGCCGTTCGTCGGCATCGTCGGCAACAACTCGTCGATGAACCAGATCCGCTACGGCCAGGCCGCGAAGTACGGCCTCGAGCGCGAGCGCGTCGGCAACACGCTGGGAGACGTGAAGTACGACCAGTTCGCCAAGATGCTCGGCGGCTACGGCGAGGAAGTGCGCGACCCCAAGGACATCGGCCCCGCCCTGCAGCGCGCCCGCGAGTCCGGCAAGCCGTCGCTGATCAACGTGTGGATCGACCCCGACGTGTACGCGCCGGGAACCATGAACCAGACGATGTACAAGTAGGTGAGCTGAGATGGCACAGGCCCTGGAGGGCGTCAAAGTCCTCGACATGACGCACGTGCAGTCCGGACCGTCGTCGACCCAGCTGCTCGCCTGGCTGGGCGCGGACGTCATCAAGCTGGAGACGCCCGGCAAGGGCGACATCACCCGCGGCCAGCTGCGCGATCTGCCCAAAGTGGACTCTCTCTACTTCACGATGCTCAACTGCAACAAGCGGAGCATCACGCTCAACATGAAGTCTCCGGAGGGCAAGGAGGTCTTCGAGAAGCTCATCGCGGACGTCGACATCCTGGTCGAGAACTTCGGACCCGGTGTCGTCGAACGGTTCGGCTACCCGTGGGAGAAGCTGCAGGAGCTCAACCCCGCGCTGATCTACGCGTCCATCAAGGGCTTCGGTCCCGGCCGTTACGCCGACTTCAAGGCGTACGAGGTGATCGCGCAGGCCATGGGCGGCTCGATGAGCACGACCGGGTTCGAGGAAGGCCCTCCGCTCGCCACCGGCGCCCAGATCGGCGACTCGGGCACCGGCATCCACCTCGTGGCGGGCATCCTCGCCGCGCTGTACCAACGCACGAACACGGGTCGTGGGCAACGCGTCCAGGTAGCGATGCAGGACGCCGTGCTCAACTTGTGCCGGGTGAAGCTGCGCGACCAGCAGCGGCTCACCCACGGGCCGCTGGGGGAGTACCCGAACGAGCAGTTCGGGGACGAGGTGCCCCGCTCCGGCAACGCATCCGGTGGTGGCCAGCCCGGCTGGGCGGTGCGCTGTGCCCCCGGCGGCCCCAACGACTACATCTACGTGATCATCCAGCCGGTCGGGTGGGCGCCGCTCACCGAGCTGATCGGCCGGCCGGAGCTCGCCGAGGACCCGGCCTGGGCCACGCCCGAGGTCCGGCTTTCCAAGCTGGACAAGGCGTTCGCGCTGATCGAGGAGTGGACGGAGAAGCACACCAAGTGGGAGGTGATGGACAAGCTCAACGCCCACAACATCCCGTGCGGACCCATTCTGTCCACAAAGGAGATCATCGAGGACGAGACGCTGGCCGAGCTCGGCACCGTCGTCGAGGTCGAGCACCCCGAGCGCGGCTCGTTCAAGACCGTCGGCAACCCGCTCAAGCTCTCCGACTCCGACGTTTCGGTGCAGCGCCCGCCGCTGCTCGGTGAGCACAACGACGAGGTGCTCGGCGCGCTGGGCTACAGCGCCGACCGCCTGGCCGAACTTCGCACCGCAGGCGTCATCTAATCCCTTAGGGAGAAGAATTCTCATGCCGGACAACGGCTACGACCGCGCCGCGGTCGAGAACGTACTCGCGAAGGTGCGGGCGGAGGGGCGGTCGTCCCTCACCGCGCCGGAGGGCAAGCGGGTCTGCGACGCCTACGGGATCGCGACCCCGGCCGAGGCGCTGGCGAAGTCGTCCGAGGGCGCCGTCGCGTTCGCCGAGGAGATCGGCTACCCGGTCGTGCTGAAGATCGTCTCACCGGACATCCTGCACAAGACCGAGGCCGGCGGCGTCCTGGTGGGTCTCAAGAACGCGGCCGAGGTCGCCGAGGGCTACCGCACGATCATCCACAACGCCAAGAACTACAAGGCGGACGCGGACATCACCGGCGTCCAGGTCCAGCAGCAGCTGCCGACCGGCAACGAGGTCCACGAGGTCATCGTGGGCGCGGTGACGGACGAGACGTTCGGCAAGATCGTCGCGTTCGGTCTCGGCGGCATCCTGGTGGAGGTGCTCAAGGACGTCACGTTCCGGTTGGCACCGACCAGCAACTCCGAAGCGCTGTCGATGGTCAACGGCATCGCGGCCGCCGAGATCCTGCGCGGAGTCCGCGGCGCGAAGGGCGTCGACGCGCACAAGATCGCCGACCTGATCCACCGCGTGTCGGACCTGGTGACGGACTTCCCGCAACTGGCCGAGGTCGACCTCAACCCCGTGCTGGCGACGCCTTCCGGAGCCACCGCGGTCGACGTGCGGATCCTCGTGGACGAGAACGCCGCGAAGGAGCCGCACCGGTTCACGCAGGACGAGATCCTCACCGCGATGAACCGCATCATGAAGCCCGCCGCCGTCGCCGTGATCGGTGCCTCGAACGAAGAGGGCAAGATCGGCAACTCGGTGATGAAGAACCTCGTCAACGGCGGGTTCGGCGGCGAGATCTACCCGATCAACCCCAAAGCCGACGAAGTCCTGGACAGGAAAGCCTTCGCCAGCATCGCCGACGTTCCAGGAGACGTCGACGTCGCGGTGTTCGCGATCCCGGCCAAGTTCGTGCCCGCGGCGTTGGAAGAGGTCGGCAAGAAGGGTGTCGCCGGCGCGATCATGATCCCGTCCGGCTTCGGCGAGACGGGCAACATCGAGCTGCAGAACGAGATCGTGGAGATCGCGCGCAAGCACGGCGTGCGCATCCTCGGCCCGAACATCTACGGCTACTACTACACGCCGGAGAACCTGTCGGCCACCTTCTGCACGCCGTACGACGTCAAGGGCGGCGTCGCGCTGTCGTCGCAGAGCGGCGGCATCGGCATGGCGATCCTCGGGTTCAGCCGGTCCGCGGGCATGGGCGTCAGCGCGATCGTCGGCGTGGGCAACAAGGCCGACATCGACGAGGACGACCTGCTGACGTTCTTCGAGCAGGACCCGAACACCCAGCTCGTCGCGATGCACCTGGAAGACCTGAAGGACGGTCGTTCCTTCGCGGAAACGGCGAAACGAGTCTCGGAAAAGAAACCGGTCGTCGTCCTGAAGGCCGGCCGCACCGACCAGGGCGCCAAGGCCGCGAGCTCGCACACCGGCGCACTCGCGGGCAACGACAGGGTCTACGACGACATCCTCAAGCAGAGCGGCGTGATCCGCGCACCCGGCCTGAACGACCTGCTGGAGTACGCGCGCGGCATTCCGCTGCTGGCCACGCCGAAGGGCGAGAACGTCGTCATCATCACGGGCGCGGGCGGCTCGGGCGTGCTGCTCTCGGACGCCTGTGTGGACAACGGGTTGTCGCTGATGACCATTCCGGACGATTTGGACGCGGCGTTCCGGAAGTTCATCCCGCCGTTCGGCGCGGCGGGCAACCCGGTCGACATCACCGGCGGGGAACCGCCCTCGACGTACCGGAACACGATCGCGCTCGGCCTTGCCGACGAGCGCATCCACTCGCTGATCCTGGGCTACTGGCACACCATCGTCACACCACCGATGGTGTTCGCGAAGCTCGTGGTCGACGTCGTGGAGGAGTACCGGGCGAACGGCATCCACAAGCCCGTCGTCGCGTCGCTCGCGGGTGACGTGCAGGTGGAGGAGGCCAGCGAGTACCTGTATCGGAACGGAGTGGTTGCGTATCCGTACACAACGGAGAAACCTGTCGCGGTACTGGGCGCCAAATACCGGTGGGCACGCGCCGCTGGGCTGCTTGGGTAGCGCTGGGTTTTCTGTGTAGCAAGGGAGAGATGGCCCGTCCGCGACCGTGACACGCCCACGGTCGCGAACCCGCCAGGGAGGTCAACGAAGACAGCCGGTCCTCTGGAGGTTGTTAACCGTGGATGATCCAAATCTGGTCGCCCGCACGGAAGTCAGTTCGCCACCTGAGAAGGAGCGCTTCTGGCCCGCGGGACGGCTGGAAGCGATGCCCATCAGGAAACTGCCCGACGCACCACCGTCGATTCACCTGCTGGGTCCCACTGTTTTCCTGGTGGCCCTTGGCGTGGGCATGGGCGAGTCCTACATGTGGCCGCGCCTGGTGCTGGTCTTCGGACCGGACATCAGGTGGCTCTTCCTGATCGGCGTGACGCTGCAGGCAGTCGTCATGCTCGAGATGGCGAGGTACGCGATGGCGACGGGGGAGAGCATCTTCTTCGGCGCCGCACGCGTGTTCAAACCGATCATGTGGTTCTTCTTCGTCGTAGCCATACTCGTCTACATCTGGCCAGGTCATCTCTCGGCCGGGGCGGCGGCCCTGGAACGGATCACGGGCATACCCTGGACGGTGTCGGCCTGTGTGGGCCTGATTCTCGTCGGGGTGCTCTTCAGCCTGGCCAAGGTCATCTACAACCTGCTCGAGAACCTGCTGTCCATCCTCATCGGACTGCTCGTCGTCAGCACGGCCGTGGTGGCGGCGATGGTCGGCACGTGGGGCGACCTGACCAGCACGATCACCGGCATGTTCCAGTTCGGGTACTTCCCGGCGCAGGCCATGTCGCCGGAGTGGTTCCCGATCATCGTCGGCTCGATCGCGTTCGCCGGCCCGTCCGGCATGCAGCAGATGTGGTACACGCTGCACCTGCGCGACAGCGGCGCCGGCATGGGCGCGCACATCCCGAAGCTGCGAGGGTTGCGGCACGCGGGTGAGGAAGAGCAGATGCCTTCCCGCGGCTACATGTTCGACACCGACGACAAGGCGGAGCTGGCCAAGTGGAAGGGCTGGCGGCGCTGGGTCACCTTCGACGCCCTGCTGTTGTTCTGGGGCATCACGATGCTCGTCACGGTTTCTTTCACGGTTCTCGCGCAGTCGGCTTCGCGGACCTCGCCGGACGTGAAGGCGCTGATCGAGTCCGGTGAGCGTGAGGCAGCACTCAACGCCATGTCGGACGCCTTCGCGTCAGCAGGCGGACCGGTACTGGGTGCGGTGTTCCTCGGGTTCATCGCGTTGATCGGCCTGAACGCGACACTGGGCCTGTTCGACTCGTTCTCGCGCGGCCAGGCGGACATGACGTACCACTTCGTGCCCGGCGCGAAGAGGTTCCGGATGTCGCACATCTACGCGGGTTTCCTGTGGGGTGTCATCACGTTCGGCATCCTGATCCTGCTGTTCGGACCGGCCGACGGACCGGGAGCGATTCTCGACGTGCTCGCGTTCCTGTCGACGTTCGCCATGGGCGCCTACTGCGTGGTGCTGCTGCTGGTGAACAACCGGATGCTGCCCAAACCCATCCGGCCCAAGCTGATCACGAATCTGATCATCGGCTTCGGCGCGGTGTTCTACCTGGGCATGCTGCTCTTCAGCCTCTTCAAGTTCGGCGTAGTGGTGGGCTGACGAATGCAGATCCGCGAAGGAATTCCCGGTGCTTTTGTCGGACTCGCTGCCGGGCTCATCGCGGGAGGGCTGGCCGCGCTCGTCGGCCAGCCGCTCGGGTGGGCTCTCGTCACGATGGTCGCTTTAGGACTGCCGCTGGGCGCGTTCGGTGGTGGTTTCGGCTTGCTGGTGGCTGCCGGCAAGCTTCCCGCGGGGCGGTTCGCTCCCGTGGCGCTGTACTGGCTGGTCGCGTTCCCGTTGGCGCGACTGATCCACGAGACCGTCGTGAGCCTGGTGCTCACCGGCCAGGTCCGACTGCCCTCGGACCTGGCCGGTTTCCTCGCCTACCAAGGGATCGTGAGCCTCGGCTGGGCCATCGGTTTCCTCTGGCTGCACGAACGCATCGCAATGCGCTTGCGAATGCGTTCCGCTGCCGCCGCCCGCTGACCTTCCCTTCCGCCGAAGGAGCCTGAGGATGCTGGATCTTCCTGTCTGGGTGTGGATCGCGACCATGGGCGGGATCGCCGCCGTGATCGCGTTCGACTTCTACCTGGTGGCACGAAAACCGCACGAACCGTCGTTCCGCGAGTCGCTGTACTGGGTCGTGTTCTACGTCGGCCTGGCCGTCCTGTTCGGACTCGGCGTGACGTTGTTCGCCGGACCCGGTCATGGCGGTGAGTTCTTCGCCGGCTGGATCACCGAGTACTCGCTGAGCGTCGACAACCTGTTCGTGTTCGTGCTCATCATGGCCAGGTTCGCGGTGCCGCGCGAGTACCGGCAGAAGGTGCTCATCGTCGGCATCGTCCTGGCCTTGTTGCTGCGGGCCGTGTTCATCGCACTGGGCGCGCAGGCGATCGCACGGTTCGACTGGCTGTTCTACCTCTTCGGCGCCTTCCTCATCTGGACGGCGTGGAAGTTGCTGCGCCAGGAGGAAACCGAGGAGGCCGAGTTCTCCGAGAACGCCGCGTTGCGCGCGGTGAAGAAGGTCGTGCCGGCCACGACGACCTACCACGGTGCGGCGTTGACGACGCGCATCGACGGCCGTCGGGTGGTGACGCCGATGCTGATCGTCATGGTCGCGGTCGGCACCACGGATCTGCTGTTCGCGGTGGACTCGATCCCGGCCATCTTCGGGCTCACCAAGGAGCCTTATCTGGTGCTGACCGCCAACGCGTTCGCGTTGATGGGCCTGCGCCAGCTGTTCTTCCTGGTGGGCGGCCTTCTCGATCGGCTGGTGCACCTGAGCAAGGGCCTTGCGGTGGTGCTCGCGTTCATCGGGCTCAAGCTCATCTTCGAGGCGATGCACCACCACGGTGTTTCGTGGGCTCCGGAGATCCCGATCGTGGTGTCTCTCGGGGTGATCCTGGTGACGCTCGCCGTCACCACGGTGTGGAGCCTGCACACCTCCAAGCGGGCCGCCCAGTCCGCCGTGGAGGGTGCCGAGAGTGCCCAAAGGAGCGACGACGCTCCCGTTCGGGACTCTCAGCCGTGAATCGTGTGGCCTTCGGCGTCCTTTCGGAGCGTCTGGGCCACGGCCGCGACGGCCTCGGCGTCCTTGCGCTGCTCGTTGAGCGCGGTGGACAGTCCGAGGCCGAGCGCGCGGCCGTCGGCGGAGAATCCGGCGCGCGGCTCGGAGAGAGAGCGCGCGAAGTTCTTCAAGCGAGACATGGTTTTCCTACTCTCCCGGTCGATGGTCGTTCCCGAGGCGTGCAGCAGCCCATCAGGCACTGTCACACGGGATCGGCGAGGTTGCGGCTGGGGTCTTCGCCACTGGATACCCACTGCGTGGCTACCTCATGTGGGTCTTCGTCGACTCCACCCTCGCTGACATTCAGCATACTGCGTTTTGTATGCAATCGACGTCCATCGTGTCGCGGATCACCCGTGTGGCACCAAATGACCGATTTCGGGTGATCTGAGAGTAATCGCCTAGTTACCCTCGGTCGTCTTCCTGTCGTGGTACGTGATCCGGGTCTGCTCCGCATGGCGGTGCATGACTTCACCCGCTCGCTCTACGTCACCATCGGCGATGGCGGCGACGAGCTCGGCGTGCTCCTTCCAGGAGTCGCCACTGCGCGGACGGGCGATCGGCGTGTAGTACCAGCGGACCCGGCGGTCGACCAGGCCGATCATCTCGGACAGGACCTTGTTGCGGCCGATCGCCGCGATGGCCGCGTGCAGGTCGGCGTTCGCCTTGACCAGGCGTTCGACGTTGGCCGTGACCAGCGCTTCCTCGCCCTTCTTCTGCAGGCTCTTGAGCAGCTTCACGTCGGACGAGGTGGCGTGCTCGGCGGCGAGCTTGGCGGAGTAGGTCTCGAGGACGCTGCGCACGGCGAGCAGCTGGTCGGCCTCATCCTCGGTCGGGGTGTGCACGAAGGCGCCCTGGGCGGGGCGCAGGTCGACCCAGCCGTCGGTCTGGAGGCGCTGCAGGGCCTCGCGCACGGGCTGGCGGCTCACGCCCAGGTACTCGGCGAGCTCGGCCTCGACCAGGTGCTGGCCGGGGGCGAGGGTGCGGTTGATGATGAGCTCGAGCAGGGCGTCGTAGACGGCCTGGCGCAACGGCGCGGGTCGTTCGACCCGGCGGCTCGCTGCGGCGCTGAGTGAGCCCTTGCCGGCTCGGCGGCCACTGGGCAAAGAGGTCATGCCAGACAGAATACAGCTTTTGGTATGCAAAAAGCACTTCTAGAGCTTTGGTCATGTTGTCCGTATACTGTATGCAATCATGCGTACCTGATCAATGGGCGGGGCGTGACATGAAGATCGCTGTTCTCGGAGCCGGGGCGATCGGTGCCTATGTCGGTGCGGCGTTGCATCGTGCGGGCGTGGAGGTCCACCTGATCGCGCGTGGAGCCCATCTCGCCGCGATGCAGGAGCACGGCGTGCGGGTGCTGAGTCCTCGTGGTGATTTCACCGCGCGTCCACATGCGACGTCCTCACCGGAGGAAGTCGGCGAGGTGGACTACGTCTTCCTCGGTCTGAAGGCGTACTCGTACGCGTCGTCAGGCGATCTGCTGGCACCGTTGATGGGTGACTCGACCGCCGTCATCGCGGCGCAGAACGGGATTCCGTGGTGGTACTTCCACGGCATGACCGGCCATCCTCTGGAGGGACAGCGGATCGAGGCCGTCGACCCCGGCGGCTCGGTGTCCGCGGTGCTGCCGATGGAACGGGCGATCGGCTGCGTCGTCTACTGCTCGACCGAGATCGAGTCGCCGGGGGTGATCCGTCACCTGGAGGGCACGCGGTTCTCGATCGGGGAGCCCGACAAGTCGATCTCGTCCCGTTGTGTGGCGTTGAGCGAGGCGATGATCGCGGGCGGCCTGAAGTGCCCGGTGGAGAAGGACGTCCGCGAGGACATCTGGATCAAGCTGATGGGCAACGTGGCGTTCAACCCGTTGAGCGCCCTGACCCGCGCGACGATGGTGGAGATCTGCGACCACTCGGACAGCCGCGACCTCGTGGCGCAGATGATGGCGGAGACCCTGACCATCGCCCGTGCCGCCGGCTGCGACCCGCAGATCTCGATCGACAAGCGCATCGACGGCGCCCGTCGGGTCGGGCACCACAAGACGTCGATGCTGCAGGACCTGGAAGCCGGCAAACGACTGGAGATCGACGCGATCATCGCCGCCGTGGTGGAGATCGCCTCGCTGACCCGCGTGCCCGCGCCGACGTTGCGGCACGTGTACGCGGCCATCGACCTGCTGTCGCGCACGTCGCTGGTGTCCTGAGTTGCTGCTGCGACAGCTGGAATACCTGGTGGCACTCGCCCGTGAACGCCACTTCGCGCGGGCCGCGGAGGCCTGTCACGTGTCCCAGCCGTCGTTGTCGGCGGCGATCAGCAAGCTCGAACGCGAGCTCGGGGTGCCGATCGTGTCCCGCGGCCGCCGGTTCGAGTCGCTGACGCCAGAGGGGGAACGGGTCCTGCTGTGGGCGCATCGCATGCTCGCGGACCGCGATGCACTGCAGCAGGACCTGTCACGCATGCGCGAGTCGCTGTCGGGAATCCTGCGGATCGGCGCGATTCCGACCGCGTTGCCCGCGGCTCCGATGCTGACCACGCCGTTCTGCGAGCGTTACCCACACGTGCGGATCACGCTGGAATCCTTGTCGTCGCGGGAGATCGTGCGCCGGCTCGACGAGTTCGAGCTCGACATCGCGATGACCTATGTGGACAGTTCAGTGCGCGCGATGCCGTTGTACGAGGAACGTTACGTGCTGCTGACGCCCGCCGACGAGGAGATCGCTTCGCGCCCGGTCGCGCGCTGGGCGGACGTGGCGGCGCTGCCGTTGTGCCTGCTCACCTCGAAGATGCGGAACCGCCGGATCCTGGACGGGATCTTCGCCGACGCCGGGGTGCAGCCGGTGCCGGTGATCGAGGCCGACACCGTGGCGACGCTGTACGCGCACGTGGCGACCCGGAAGTGGTCTTCGGTCATCGCGCACGCGTGGTTGCAGATGTTCGGCACGCCCGAGGGCATGCGCGTGGTGCGGATCGAGGATCCCCAGCGGGTGCCGCAGATCGGACTGGTCGTCGGTGAGCAGGTCTCCATGCTCGCGCGGGCGATGCTCGGGCTGACGCGCGGGCTGGACCTGCGCGGCGAGTTGGATCGGTTGCTGCACAAGCATCTCGACCGGCGCGAACTGTGACTTCGAGGTTTGTCGCTGACCTGGTCGCGGGCTGTGGCACGGGGCAACCAGCCACGCAGCAGGCCCGGACGACCACCACGAAGCCCTCTGTGGTTCCGCTGACGCCAGCGGAAAGCACGCCGGCGAACAACAGCGATCCGGGCATCGAGCGCGAGATCGTCGCCCAGCAATGCCGCGGCAACTCCACGCTGCGCGTCGACAGCGGTACGGCACGCGATGTCCGAACTTCCGGCGTCGGTGCTGATGTTGCCGCTGCGCAGGGGCGCGGACAACTGCGTGTTGTCCTTCGGTGCTGACCAGGCTGTCGCGAACCTCCCGATCGCCAAGCCGGAGGGTGTCGAGGACTTCTACACCTACTGCAAGGCGAACCAGGGCCCCGACATGGTTCCGTGGTCCTGCCAGGCGTATCTGACGCGGGGCAAGATGATCGCGCTCGTGGTGGCGTCCGGGCAGAGCCAGGCGGCCGCGGCGGCACAGCTCACGTCCGCGGTGCCGATCTTCGCGGCACCGTTCGTCAAGGCCTGATCACTCCTGGACGATGGACGCGGTCTGCAGCCGGAGCGCGTCCTGTCCCGGCGGTGCGCCGAACATGCGCCGGTACTCGCGGCTGAACTGTGACGGGTTGTCGTAGCCGACCGAGTAGCCGACCGCCGCCACGTCGTGAGGCGCTGAGACGAGGGCTGCGCGGGCTCGTTGCAGCCGGATCTGCTTCTGGTACTGCAACGGGCTCATGGCCGTGACGGTGCGGAAGTGGCGGTTGAGCGTCGACACGCTGGTGCCGATGTCGGCGGCCAGGTCGTCGATGCGGATCACCTGGTCGAAGCGGGTCTTGATCCACGCGATGGCCGCCGCGACCAAGGCCAGGCGGCTGTCGGCCGTGCCCGCCTGCCGCATCAGGGCCGCCTGCGGGCTGTTGAGCAGCCGCCAGTGGATCTCGCGGCGCACAGACGGGCCGAGCACGCGCAGGTCGCGTGGTTCGTCGAGCAGGCGCAGCAGCCGGACGAGGGCGTCGAGCAGCTTGTCGTCGGCCGTGGAGACCGCCATGCCTGGGCCGTCGTGCGGTTTGATCGGCGCGGGACCGGCCTCCACCAGCAGCTGCGCGATGGTCGCGGGTTCCAGCTTGAGGCCGAGCGCGAGGAACGGTTTCGACGGGCTGGCTTCGGTGATGTGCCCGGTCAGCGGCAGGTCGACCGTGACGACCGAGATCTTGCCGGGGCCGTGGTCGAAGACGTGGTCGCCGAGCATCGTGCGCTTGGCGCCCTGGGCCACGAGCGTCAGCACCGGCTCGGTGACCGTGCCCATCGGTTCGGTCACCCGGTCGCCCGCGAACACCAGCACGCCTTCGTTCCACAGTGGACGGCCGTAGGGTCCGGCGTGCCGGATGATCCCGCGGCGGAGCTCCTCCAGGTACGTCATGCGCCCAGTATCACATCTGGGCGAAGTTGAGCGGATCGTGCAATCGTTCGAGCCCATCGGTCTAGGAGATAACGCAGCGGGGGCCTTGAATTGAGGCATGTCGCTTGATTCCTACCTCACCCTCGGCCGCTCAGGCCTGCGCGTCAGCCCGTTCACCCTCGGCACGATGACCTTCGGCGAGGACCACGGCTGGGGCAGCACCCCGGAAGAGTCCGCGAAGATTCTCGCGTCCTATGTGGACAGCGGCGGCAACTCGATCGACACCGCCAACCTCTACACCAACGGCCACTCCGAGAAGATCATCGGCGACTTCCTGGCCGGGTCGAAGCTGCGCGACCGGCTGGTGCTCGCCACGAAGTTCTTCGGCAACCTCCACGCCGGCGACCCGAACGGCGGCGGCCCCGGTCGCAAGGCGATGATCCACCAGCTGGAGGACTCGTTGCGGCGCCTGCGGACCGACTACGTCGACCTCTACTGGCTGCACAACTTCGACCCCGCCACCCCGGTCGAGGAGACGCTCAGGGCGCTCGACGATCTCGTGCGCGCGGGCAAGGTCCGCTACATCGGCTTCTCCGACGTCCCGGCCTGGGCCACCGCGCACGCCGCCACGCTCGCCCAGTGGCACAGCTGGTCGCCGATCATCGCGCTGCAGCTCGAACACTCCCTGCTCGAACGCACCCCGGAAGGCGAGCTCATCCCGATGGCACAGGCCATGGGCATGGGCGTCATGCCGTGGTCGCCGTTGCGCGGCGGCTTCCTGTCCGGCAAGTACACCTCCGGCGCCGCACCCGCGTCAGAGCGCGGCCGCGTACCGAGTCCGCAGGAGTTCGTGGTGATCGACGCCGTCAACGAGGTCGCGAACGAACTGGGAGTGCCCGCGTCCCAGGTCGCGTTGTCGTGGCTGCGCGGACGGCCCGGCGTCAGCTCGATCGTCATCGGCGCGCGCCGCTACGACCAGTTCGAGATGAACCTCGGCGCGCTCGACGTCACCCTCACCGACGCGCAACGGGCGAAGCTCGACGAGGTGTCCGCGCCGCACCTGAACTTCCCGGCCGAGAACAACCGCGAACTCGCCCCGCACCTGCAGTTCGCGGGCGCCACCGTGGACGGACGTCCGTCGACGATGCTGCCGATGTTCGCCTCGGGCACGAGGTACTGAGCAACCTGTGACCTGATTGGACCGCAGCGCGGAACCTCTGGCCGATTCATACTGTCCCGGCTCGCCACGCAAGAGCGGCCGAGAGGTGGTCCCAGGTGACAGCGAACTCGTACGTTCGGCGCAACGTGGTGGTTCCAGTGGTTCGAGCGCGGTGGGCGCTGTGGGTGTTCGTCGCGGTCAACGTGGCGATCGTCGAGTACCTGTTCCTGACCGCGGGCACCGGCAAGAACGAGGTTCTCACCGTCGCGAAGTTCTTCGGGCTGCACGCCGCGCTGCTCCTGTTGTTCCAGCTGCTCCTGGTGGCCCGGCTGCCGTGGTTGGAGCGTCGCATCGGCATGGACCGCCTCACGGTGTGGCACCGGTGGGTCGGCTTCTCCCTGCTGTGGACCGTCCTCGTGCACGCCACGGTGGTCGTGCTCGGGTACGCGACTCTGGACGACACAACGATGGGGAAGACGTTCCTCGCCCTGGCCGGCGTGCCCGCCTCGTTGCTCGGCATGCTCGCTGCCACGACCATCGTCGTGATCGGGGTCGTCTCCACCCGGTACGTCCGGCGGCGCCTGCGCTACGAGACGTGGCACGGCTTGCACCTGCTGCTGTACTTGGCGCTCGGGCTGGCTTTTACGCACCAGCTGCTGGAAACCACGACGTTCGCGTCCTCGGTGTTCGCGATGGCCTACTGGTGGGCGTTGTGGTTGTTCTCGTTCAGTTCGCTGGTCGTCGGGCGGATAGTGGTGCCGTTGCGGCTGAACGCGCGCCATCAGTTCCGGGTCGCGGCGGTCGTGCCAGAGGCGCCCAATGTGGTGTCGGTGTACGTCACCGGCCGCGATCTCCACCGCCTGCCCGCCAAGGCCGGTCAGTTCTTCATCTGGCGGTTCCCCGGACACAACCACTGGTGGCTCGCGAACCCGTTCTCGCTGTCCGCCGAGCCGGACGGCCGCACGTTGCGGCTGACCGCCAAAGCCGTCGGCACCACCAGTGCCGGTCTGCGCAACCTCCGGCCCGGGACGCGTGTGTTCGCCGAGGGGCCGTACGGCGCGTTCACCTCACTGCACCGCACGCGGCCGGGCGTGCTGCTGATCGCGGGCGGCGTCGGTGTCACCCCTGTCCGCGCATTGCTGCAGGAGCACGTTCCCGGCGACTTCGTCGTGCTCTACCGCGTGCGCGACGAGCGCGAGGCCGTGCTGCTGGGCGAGTTGCGGCAGCTCGTCGTGGCTCGCCGCGGTCGCCTGCACCTGCTCACCGGCCGGAGCAGCCAGGGAGCCCGGCCGTTCGAACCGCACGTGCTGCGGCAACTGGTGCCGGACATCGTCGACCGCGACGTGTACGTGTGCGGCCCGCCCGCGATGACCGCGGCTGTGCTGAGCGGATTGCGAAGCCTGAACGTGCCGCGCCGTCAGGTGCACGCCGAGCGGTTCGGCTTGGCCTGAAGACGCGGGTAACCGCACTCCCTCTCGTCAAGAAACCGCAACAGGGGCTAGCGCATACCGAAGATTGCATACAGTATGGACGGCAGGAGGTGTCGTGATGAGCAGGCGGAAGAAGACCGAGCCCTACGTGCGGCTCACCCAGCCGCTGGTGCGCGACGCAGGCATCCTGCGCCCTGCCACCTGGGACGAAGCGCTCGACCGCGCGGCTGAGGGGTTCCGGCGCAACGTCGCCAAGAACGGGCCGGACGCGTTCGGGATGTTCTCCTGTGCCAGGGCCACCAACGAGATGAACTACATGGCGCAGAAGTTCACGAGGGCCGTGATCGGTACGAACAACGTCGACTCGTGCAACCGCACGTGTCACGCGCCCAGTGTTGCGGGGCTGGCCAAGGTCTTCGGCAGCGGTGGCGGCACGAGCTCGTACCAGGAGATCGAGGACGCCGACCTCATCGTGCTGTGGGGGTCCAACGCGCGTGAGGCGCACCCGATCTTCTTCCAGCACGTGCTGAAGGCTGTGAACAAGGGCGCGAAGCTGTACGTCGTCGACCCGCGGCTGACGAGCACGGGCAGGTGGGCGCACAAGTGGCTGCGGCTCAAGGTCGGCACGGACATCCCGCTGGCCCACGCCATCGCGCGCGAGATCATCGCGTCGAACCTCACGAACATGAGCTTCATCGAGCGGGCGACCGAGGGGTTCGCGGAGTTCGTCAAGGCCGTCGAGCCGTGGACGCTGCCGGTCGCTGAGCTGGAGACCGGGGTGCCCGCCGAGCTCATCCGCGAGCTCGCGCACGCCTACGCCAAGGCCGACCGGGGGCAGCTCAGCTGGACGCTCGGCATCACCGAGCACCACAACGGCACCGACAACGTGCTCAGCCTGATCAACCTGTCGCTGCTCACCGGGCAGGTCGGGCGGTACGGGGCGGGGCTGAACCCGCTCAGGGGGCAGAACAACGTCCAGGGCGGCGGCGACATGGGCGCCATCCCCGACCGCATGCCGGGGTTCCAGGACATCACGGACCCCGCGGTGGCGGCCAAGTTCAACGAGGCGTGGGGCTCGAACATCCAGCCGAAGAAGGGCTGGAACCTCACCCAGATGCTCGAGGCGATGGAACGCGGTGACATGACCACCGTCTACATCATCGGCGAGAACCCCGTGCAGTCCGAGGCGGACTGCGAGCACACGATCAAGCGACTGTCCAACTTGGACCACATCGTCGTGCAGGACATCTTCCTCACCAAGACCGCACAGATGGCCCACGTCGTGCTGCCCGCGGCGGCCGCGTGGTGCGAGACCGACGGCACGTTCACGAACAGCGAGCGCAGGGTCCAGCGCGTCAGGAAGGCGTTGAACCCACCGGAGGGCGCGCGCGACGACATCGAGATCATGAGCCAGATCGCCGAGCGGCTCGGCGCGCCGTGGCGGCACATGACCGGTGAGGACGTGTGGGACGAGCTGCGCAGCCTGTCGCCGTTGCACACCGGCATGTCCTACGAGCGGCTGGAGAAGCTCGGCGGGATCCAGTGGCCGTGCCCGAGCGAGGACTCCCTCGAACCCAGCTTCCTGCACGGCCGGCTGTGGGAGGAGGACCCGGCCAAGCGCGGCATGCCCGCCACGTTCTCGCCGGTCCTGCACAGCCCGCCGGTCGACGAGCTGACCGACGAGTTCCCGTTCCGGCTCACCACCGGCCGACGGCTCGACTCCTACAACACCGGCGTGCAGTCGGCCGGGTTCGAGTCGCCGCTGCGCAAGGGCGAGACGCTCGACCTCTCCCCGCAGGACGCGGAGGAGCTCGGCGTTCGAGACGGCGAGGAAGTCCAGATCACGTCCAGGCGCGGGCAGATCCAGGCGCCGGTGCGGATCGACGACGGACTCACGCCCGGCCTGGTGTTCATGACGTTCCACTTCCCGGACGAGATCGACGTCAACATCATCACCATCGAGGCGACCTGTCCGATCGCGGGCACGGCCGAGTACAAGGCCGCGGCGATCCGCATCGACAAGCTTCCGGTCCCTGTAGTTTCCGGGACGGTGGCGTGAGTGGACCTCAAACTGCTCGACGTCGAGCCCACCGAAGCCGAACGCGTCGTCGTCGACCTGTTCACCGGCATGGGGCGGGACCAGCTGCTGCCCGCCCTGCACGCGGTGAACGACCGGGTCGGCTGGATCAGCCAGGGCGCGCTGAACCACATCTGCCGCGTCCTGCACATCCCGCCGGCCGAGGCGTACGGGGTGGCGAGCTTCTACTCGTTGTTCTCGCTCTCCGAACGCCCTGCGAAGATCACCCACGTCTGCGTCGACCTCGCGTGCCAGGTCAACGGCGCGAAAGCGTTGTGCGACAGGCTGACCGACGAGCTCGGTCCGGCGGGGGTGAAGAGCGGCTGGCTGCGCAGCCCGTGTCTCGGGGTGTGCGAGAAGGCTCCGGCGGCGCTCGCGTTCGAGGCGGGGGAGGTGGCGAAGGAGCAGCTCCTGGCGCCCACCCACGCCGGTGAGGTGATCGCGGTGGCGGCCGCTGGTCCCTCCCACGTGGACGGTGAGCGCGCGGAGGTGCCGCAGGCCGGTGCCCCCGGCCTGCGGCTGCTCAAACGAGTCGGCGTCGTCGACCCCGAGTCGCTCGACGACTACCGGGCGACGGGCGGCTATCACGCTCTCCGGACGGCACTGCTGCTCGGGCCGTCCGGGGTGATCCGCGAGGTCAGCGACGCCAAGCTGATGGGACGTGGTGGCGCGGCGTTCCCGACCGGGCGCAAGTGGGATGCCACGGCACGTCAGCCGGTGCGGCCGCATTACCTGGTGTGCAACGCGGACGAGAGTGAACCCGGCACGTTCAAGGACCGGCTGCTCATGGAGGGCGACCCGTTCGCGGTGATCGAGTCCATGACGATCGCCGGGTTCGCCGCCGGGTGTTCGCGCGGCTACCTCTACCTGCGTGGTGAGTACCCGCGCGCGTTGCACCTGCTGCGCAACGCGATCGCGAAGGCGCGCGAGCGGAACTTCCTCGGCGACAACATCATGGGCCACGAGGGTTTCTCGTTCGACATCGAGATCCGCCGCGGCGCCGGGGCGTACATCTGCGGTGAGGAAACCGCGATCTTCAACTCGATCGAGGGCTTCCGCGGGGAACCGCGCTCGAAGCCGCCGTTCCCGGTGGAGTCGGGGCTGTTCGGCAAGCCGACCGTGGTCAACAACGTGGAGACGCTGGTCAACGTGCCGGTGATCCTCACGGAGGGGTGCGAGGCGTACACGCGCCTCGGCACCGCCGGGTCGACGGGACCGAAGCTCTTCTGCCTGTCGGGCAACGTGAGTCGTCCGGGCGTGTACGAGGTGCCGTTCGGCACCACGCTCGGGGAACTCCTCGATCTGGCGGGTGGCGTGCCGCCAGGCCGGGAGCTGCGAGCGGTACTGCTCGGCGGGGCGGCAGGCGGGTTCGTTCGCCCGGACGAGCTCGACCTGCCGCTCACCCTGGAGGACGCGCGCGCCGCCGGCACCACGCTCGGCTCCGGTGTCGTGCTGGTGCTCGACGACACGGCCGACCTGGGCAGCTTCCTTGTGCGCATCGCCTCGTTCTTCCGCGACGAGTCGTGCGGGCAGTGCGTACCCTGCCGGATCGGCACTGTGCGGCAGGAGGAAGCGCTGCACCGGTTGGTCGGCAAGCGTCCGTTGAGCACGAGCGCGGCGGATCTCCAGTTGCTGCGGGACGTCGGGCAGGTCATGCGCGACTCGTCGATCTGCGGCTTGGGCCAGACGGCTTGGAACGCCATCGAATCAGCTCTTGACCGGCTGGGTTACGCGGAGGAGGCGACATCATGACTATCGTCGAGATCGGGCTTCCGAAGCGGCTGGTCGAGTTCACCTTGGACGGCGAAAGCGTGCGGGTGCCGGAGGGCGCGACGATCCTGGATGCGTGTACGGCGTCGGGGAAGTCGATCCCGACGCTGTGCTACGGCGACACGTTGAAGCCCGCCAACGCCTGCCGCGTCTGCATGGTCGAGGTCGAGGGATCGCGCACGCTGGTGCCGTCGTGCTCGCGCAAGGTCGAGCCCGGCATGGTCGTGAAAACCGACTCCGAACGCACGCAACACAGCCGCAAGCTGGTGCTGGAACTTCTCGGGTCCGCCACGGACCTCTCCACCACGCCGCACGTGGACGAGTGGATGTCCGCGTGCGGCGCCGACCCCGCTCGTTTCGGCCCCGACGCCGAGACGAAGCTTCAGCCGACCATTGTGGACAATCCGCTGTACGTCCGCGACTACGGCAAGTGCATCATGTGCTACAAGTGCGTCGACGCGTGCGGCGACCAGTGGCAGAACAGCTTCGCCATCTCCGTCGCGGGCCGCGGGTTCGACTCGCGGATCTCCACGGAGTTCTCGACCCCGTTGCCCGACAGCGCGTGCGTGTACTGCGGCAACTGCATCGAGGTCTGCCCGACGGGTGCGTTGAGCTTCAAGCGCGAGCACGACAAGCGCGAGGACGGCACCTGGGACGAGTCCGCGCAGACCCAGACGACGACCATCTGCACGTTCTGCGGTGTCGGGTGCAACCTCACCCTGCACGTGCAGGACAACGAGATCGTCAAGGTCACCTCACCGCACGAAAGCACTGTCACGCACGGAAACCTGTGCATCAAGGGCCGATTCGGCTGGCAGCACGTGCAAAACCGCTGATCACAGCATCTTGGAGGGCGCTGAAGATGTCGTTGATCCTCAAGCCCGGCACCTCGTGGGACGAGGTCTATTCGCAGTGCGTTCGGATCGCACCCGAAGCGTTCCACGACGATCGGCTGCTCAACCACTTCGGCGGCGGGTGGAGTCGTTCCGGCGAACCGATGCCCGCCACCACCCCGGTCGACGGCTCCACCATCGCGGGCCCGCCCTTCCTCGACTTCGACGTCGCGGGACGGGCGGTGGTCGCGGCCGTCGACCAGCACATCGAGTGGCGCAACGTGCCTCTCCCGGAACGCAAAGCCCGTGTGTCGTCCGCTTTGGACGCGTTGACTGAGCACCGCGACCTGTTGTCGTTGCTGCTGGTGTGGGAGATCGGCAAGCCGTGGCGGCTCGCTACGGCCGACGTCGACCGGTGCATCGAGGGCGTGCGCTGGTACGTCGAGGAGATCGACTCGATGCTGGCCGGGCGCACGCCGTTGTCCGGCCCGGTCAGCAACATCGCCTCCTGGAACTACCCGATGAGCGTGCTGATGCACGCGATGCTCGTGCAGGCGTTGGCGGGCAACGCGGTCATCGCCAAGGCGCCGACCGACGGCGGCGTGAGCTGCCTGACGCTGGCCACCGCTCTGGCGGTGCGGTCCGGGCTGCCGTTGACGTTGGTCAGCGGCAGCGGTGCCGAGCTGGCACCAGTGCTGGTCGGGTCGTCGTTCCTGGGCTGTGTGTCCTTTGTGGGCGGTCGTGACGTCGGCAGCGCCATCGCGACGCGGCTGGTCGACTCGCAGCGCAGGCACGTGCTGGAGCAGGAGGGCCTGAACTGCTGGGGTGTCTGGGAAACCGACTCCTGGGACATGCTCGGCGCGCAGATCCGCAAGGCGTTCGACTACGGCAAGCAGCGTTGCACCGCCTATCCGCGCTACGTGGTGCAGCGGTCGTTGTTCGACAAGTTCCTCTCGGTGTACCTGCCCGCGGTCCAGGAGGTCACCTTCGGGCATCCGCTCGCCGTCACTTCGCCCGGCGACGAGCTGCCCGTGCTGGACTTCGGGCCGTTGATCAACGACGCGAAGGCCAAGGAGCTCGGCGACGTCGTGGAGGAGGCGATCCGGGCCGGCGGTGTGCCCTTGTACCGGGGATCGTTGGACTCCGGCCGTTTCCTGCCCGGTCAGCAGACGGCGGCGTACCTGGCGCCGGTCGCGATCCTGGATCCGCCGCGGTCTTCGGTGCTGCACCACGCGGAGCCGTTCGGGCCGGTCGACACGATCGTCCTGGTCGACACCGAGGCCGAACTGCTGGCCGCGATGAACGCCTCGAACGGCGCGCTGGTGGCGTCGTTGGCGTGCGACGACGAGGCGACGGCCCGCAGGCTCGCCGAGGACGTGCAGGCGTTCAAGGTCGGCATCAACAAGCCGCGCTCGCGGGGTGACCGGGACGAGGTGTTCGGTGGCCGTGGCGCCTCGTGGCGCGGTGCGTTCGTTGGTGGCTCGTTGCTCGTGCACGCCGTGACAGAGGGCCCGCCGGACGAACGGCCCTACGGCAACTTCCCGTCCTACTCGCTCTACCCGCCCACGTGACCTACCGGGCGGACCTGCTCCGCATCGTGCAGAACGTGGTGGCACCGTCCGCCGCCGATGTCGATCAACAGGCCAGGTTCCCGCGCGCTGCCCTGAACGCTCTTGGGGCGCGCGGCCTGCTTGGCATGACTATCTCCCGCACCGTCGGCGGTGGAGGGCAGGATCTTCGTTCGGCCGGACGCGTCGTCGAGGAGATCGCTCGGGTTTGTGGCGCAACGGCTTCCGTGTTGCGCTCGCACTATTCGGCTTGTGCGGTGCTGAACCGCTCCGGGCCGCTCTGGTTGCGTGCTGAGATCGCGGCGGGCCGTCACTTGTCGACGTTGGCGGCGTTCGGTGCCTCCGGTTCGGTGTCGACGCACGGCGATGTCGTGCAGGTGCGGGCGCGCAAGAGCTGGGTGATCGCGGCCGGGGAGGCCGACAGCTACGTCTGGTCCTGCGGCTCTGCGTTGCTGCTGGTGCCCGCCGAGGCGCCGGGGTTGCTCGTGCCCGCCGACCACGCCGGGATGGGCTTGCGGGGGACTGTCGCCACGTGTGTGGAAGCGGATCCCGTGCGAGTGCCGGCGTCGAACCTGCTGTGGGCGGAAGAGCTGGCGTTTCCGTGGTTCCTGGTGCTCGGGGCCGCCGTGTCGTTGGGGCTCATGGAGGGTGCGCTGGCCGCTGCTCTGGGGCATTTGGGCGGCGGGGATCCGCGGACACGGGCCGATCTGGCTCGGATGCGGTTGCGGACGGACTCGGTGCGGGTGCTCTACAACGACACCTTGTCGGCGGTGACCTGGCATCCGGAGAGGTCTGTCGACCGGGTTCGGCTGCTCGCGGTGACCGCTACCGAGGCTGCGGTCGCTGTCACGGACATGGCGATGAAGGTGTGCGGGGACGCGGCGTTCCGCCGGGATCTGGGCATCGAGCGCCGGTTCCGGGACGCACGGGCGGCTGCCGCGATCGAACCGACTGTGGATGTTCTTTTGGATTCGGTGGAGATCTAGTTTTCGGTTCGTTAGGGTCGCGAACATGTCGCTGCCGACGTCATCCAAGAGTCCCGTGCTCGGGCTGGTCGCGCTGGTTCTCGGGCTGGTGGCGGTCGTGGCGCCGTTCCTCCCGATGAACATGAGCGGGTTCCGGGTCTACGTCGGCCTGGGCGGCGGGCTGATCGTGGTCGTCGTGGCGGTGCTCGGCCTGACCGGGAACCGGCGCGGCAAGCCGATGGCCGCGATCGGGCTGCTGCTGGGACTGCTGGCGGTGCTGGTCAGCGCGTTGATGTTCGTCGGCGGCCGGATTCTCTGAGGCCAGGGGCAGGAAGTAGACGAGTGCGTCGTCCACGCCGTCGAGTCCGATGACGTCGTGGGCGATGTCGTCGTAGAAACCGCCTACCAGCCCGGTTTTGATGCCCAGGTTCGCCGCTGTGACGGTGAGGTTCTGGGCGAGATGTCCGGCTTCGGTGAACGCGAACCTGAGTGCTCGCAGGCCGTAGGTTTGCCTCAGCTCGCCGATCTTCACGTACAGCGCGAGGATGGCCGGGGTGTGTTTCAGTTCGGTGGTACCTGGGCCGAACCACATCGAGGTGGCTTCCAGGTCTTCGATCTTCGGTGCTTCACCTGTGCGGCTGAGCGTTTGGTCGGTTTCGTTGACCTCGTAGCGGCCTGGGGGCAGGTTTTCGACGTTCAGCGCGATGAGCCTGAGGCGGGCGCAGTACTGGGCGCCGGCGCTCGGGTAGGGCCATCTGCCGTCTCTCGGTGACATGGCGTTCCACAGCAGGTTGCCGAGCTGGGTGCTGGTGAGGTCGCCGTCGAGATCACGGCTCGTCTTGCGGCCTGTGAAGGTGTTCAGGTCCACTGTGGACGGCAGTGTGGTGGTTGGCGCCCACACTTGTCGCTGGGGCTTTGTCTTGCGGGGGAGCTGGTCTGTGAAGCCCGGGAGGAACTTGGCGGCTTCCAGGTACCGTCGATCTGGGGCTTCTGCGCCGTCCTCGTGGAAGTCCTGGAGACCTGTGGGGGAGAGTGCTGCCGCTGCGGTGGTCCAGCAGATCATGCGTTCCTCGTTCGGGCTGATGCCGAGGCGGTTGAGGAGCATGTGCAGCTGGGAGGCCCAGACGTAGGGCAGGTACTCGCCGGTGCGGTTGAGGGCTTCTCTGATCGACGTGGTCCAGTGAGCCAGCGCGCCTTGTGGTTCGCGGTGCCATCGGGCGGCCAGGTCCGCGCCGCGCTGGGCGAGGAGCTGGTGGGCGGCGTGGTGGGAGCCGATCGTCGGGGCCGGGGCGCGCTCCTGGACGTTGCGCCAACCCGCGCCGAGGGTGCGGAGCCAGCTCGCGGCCCGGGGCAGGTTCAGGTCGAGTGCCTTGGTCGTGGCGATCGCGAGGTCGATCGCCGCGGTGAGCCTGGCGCTGTCCGTGCGGGCCGCTTTGAGGACGGCGATGGCGACTTCTGTGCTGCGGCAGAACACTTCCTCTGCGATCGGGAGTGCTTTCGGGCCGCCGTAGCGTGCGGTCTCCGGGACGTACTCGACCTCGCGGACGTCGCCGTGGGGGAGCCAGCCTTCTTCGTCCGGCTCGGCGGCGAAGTCCTGTTGCGCGATGAGGTGGTGGAGTTGGGCTTGGAGCTCGGTGGTGTTGTGGGCGTTCTTGATGCGGATGCGCAGGTGTGGGCCGGTTTCCCAGTAGCGCAGGAAGTACCACTCGTGGGGCGCCATGACGTCGGCGAGCGCGTCGGCGATGAAGGTGTCGACGTCCGCTCGTTTCCAGGAGACCCTGCAGTGCAGGCCGGTCCAGGTCACAGCTGCTCCTAGGGGAACGGGTGGGGGTGCGGGTTGCGCACTTCGCGGAGCCTCGGGACTCGCGTGCGGCGGAGTCGGTGGCCGAACGTCATCGGCAGCGTGCCCGGGACGATGACCTTGGCCGAGTACAGCCCGAGCTTGTCTGCCGTGTGCGGATCCGACTGGTCCACCGCGATCACTTCGAGCCGTTGGGCGTAGCTGTCGAGCAGCTGCCTGAGATCGGTGTGGTTTCTGTTGTCCCGCAATCGTTTTGGTGGTTGGTCGCTGACGAGGAAGTCGTATCTGGTTCTGGCCTCGGGCAGGGTGTTGACCGCGACGTGGTCGTCCATCGACGTGACCTGGTACGGGTCGTTGAGGAGTGTCCGGAGGTCTTTCTCGGGCGCTCTGTACGCCTCGACGTCCACGACCACTTCTGCTGCTGCCGAATGCATTGCCCTTAGCGGGTCCGGGCTGGCGCCGGCGGCGAAGAACGCTCTGGGCAGGTCTTCGTCGGTTCTCGCGAGGGTGAGGACGGTCGGGATTCCGAGGTCGTTGGTGGCGTCCAGGAAGATCAGCTCGTAGCCGAGCTCTTCGAGCCTGTCGGCGTGGTGGGCGAGCAGCTGGTCTTGTGGCAGCTCGATTCTGGTGAGCGGGGTCTTGGCGTACCAGGCCATCAGGAAGGCGTCGCGTTCGGCGACCTCGAACAGGCCGTGCAGCACCGCTTCGGTGAGGCTGTTGCCGAGGCCGCAGCCGTTGGACGTCTCGTAGACGAACCGCTGCTCCGGTGGCGTTTCCGCGCCCCAGTAGGCGACCTGCTCGGGTACCCAGATCGGCTTGTTCCGGCTGTACGACCAGCCTTCGACCCAGCGGATCCTGAGGTCCTTCGTGTAGCGCTGGTCTTCGTCGTTGAGGGCGAGGCTTGCCGGGTCGAGCGCCTCGTCTCCGAGCTCCGCGAACGATGCTTCTGTCGTGGGCTGGTGCTTGCGCGGGCGCATGCCGTTGTAGCGCTCGATGGCTTCGAACAACGCGACTCGTTCCGCTTGCTCGAAGGTCGCTGTTCTGCCGTGGCCTGCCGCGTGGTCCTTGAGTTCCGCCGTGACCGTGGCGAGTGGGAGGTCGCCGCTGCGGTAGAGGCTCGTGACCGGGCCGTGCCGGAAGTCGACGGTTGCCGCCTTGAGGTTGTCCACAGTGGTCAGTTCGTTCTCGGTCCTGAGTTCGTTCTGCTTGACCGGAACGCTGGTTTCCGTCGGCGCTGTGTAGGTCTGGCTGCACGGCCTCGGTTCGTGGGTGGACACCACTCCCAGGTCGGTGCGGATCGCGATCACGGTGTCTTCGTGGTTTCGGAGTGCCTCGACGAGAGGTTGGAATGCCGGCGCTCCCAGGCCCTTGAGCTTCAGCTCTGGGATTGCCGGGAGTCGTGCTTGTTCCGCGCACTTCGGGCAGCCGCCGATCAGCACGAGCGCGCCGTCCGCCCGGACCCGCGGAGGATCGGCTCTTGTGTAGGTGATCATGCGGCACTGTCCAGGTCGGCCAGCGTCCGCTGGAGCGCCTCTTCTTGGTCCCTCTGGTGCGGACCGGCGTTGTTGAGGTGGGCGGTGCCGTCTCTGCCGGCCTGGGCGTAACCCGTGGCAGCGAGGGCGGCCAGCGCCACGGTTTGCGCGGGCGTGGCCTCGACCGCCCAGGCGAGGAGGTGGTGGCTGTCTCGGATCTCGGCCTTGTAGGCACCTCGGGCCAGCCGCTCGACGTAGACGACCGCCGGGACCTTGAACCTCTCGGTCAACGCCTTCCACCACCGGCGCGCGGCGGGATCGTCGGCCCATTCCTCGTCGTCGACCGGCTCACCGGTGTGGAGAAGGGCCGCCCTCCGCAGCATGGTGCCGGTGGCGTGGAGGAGGTCGATGCCGTCGGACTTGAGGGCGTTGAGAGCGGCGTCGAGGCGGGCGGCGTCGGCGGTGGTGCCGATGCCGAGCGAGTCGCCGGATCGGGCGAGCTTGGCCGGGACCTGGGGGAGGGTGCCGAACTCGGGCGGGTCGACCAGGCCTAGTTCGGGGTCGGTGAGGGCGTCGAGGGCTTGCCACGGGTCTGTGAGGGCGGAGGGGGTGAGGTGGGAGGCGGTGATGAGTGGGTGGTAGGTGGCGCGGAGGGGATTGGTTCGTGCGATCAGGGCCATCGGGTAGGGGTGCGTCTTGGCGAACTCTGAGGCCGGGTCGGGGAATCCTGCTACCGCGCAGACGAGGCGATGGACGGCGGCGGATCCGATGAGCGTGGCCAAGATCGGGGTCGGTTCTCCGGTGAGACCCAGCCTTGCGACGGTTCGCATAGTGGCTTCAGTGTTGAACGAATTGAAAGTTTCCTCGATCGGCAGGACATAGCCGACATCCGCCCCGCAACCCGCCAGGACCACGAGGTCTCCAGCTGCAACCAAGAGCTCGGCGTCGTCGGCCTGAGTTCCAGATTCGCGTACAACCGCCAGCCCCACTGCCGCGACAGCCCGTGCCGCCGCTTCGGCCAGCGGTCCGGTTCCCGAGATCGTCACCACCGCAGCGCGCAGCCGGCGCCACGCGTCGATCGGATCGGCCGCCGCCGACTCCAGCCAGGCAGCGACGTCCGGCGTAGGGCCGTCGGCGTCCCACTCCGCGGACATCGACACGAGCATGTCGTGTTCCCGCAACTGGTCCAGGATCAGCGAGACCGCAGCCCGGACCGCCGGCGGAGTTCCTTCAGGCACTTCCAAGTCGGTGATGCCGGAGGTCAGTTGCGGGGCCAGGCGTTGCCACACCTTCCAGAGGCCCGCGCCGCCTGTGATCGTGCACGACGAGGACCAGCCTCGCAGGTGCAGGCCGTTGGCGGTCGGAGTGGCTTGGACGATGGGGCGGAGGCGGATGAGCACGGGCGTCACCCGGCCTTCGTCAGCGAGGCGAACTGGGCTGACCAGGTGGTGCCGAGGATGTCCTGGGCGGCGCGGGCCAGGAGGTAGCCCGCGCAGTAGCGCTCCATCGGGGTGATGTCGAGGATGGCCAGGAGCTGGTAGAGGACGTTGGTGCCGCAGCGGTAGACGGTCATGTTGCGTTCGATCTCCGGTTGGGAGAGGTCGACCGACCACAGCGCCTGGTGGTACTCGCTGAAAGCTGTGCGGGAGGCCGGGTCGTGGCGGCTGATGACGGTGGGGTCGCCGATTTCGTGGGCTCGGGTGCCGTGGCGGGGGTTGCGGCCCTGTTCGAGCAGGCCGGTGTCGTAGGAGGACTCGGCGGCCAGGCGCATGGAGATGGTCCAGGTTTGCCAGGTGGCTTCAACGGACGTCGTCGGGTGACCCCAGGCCACGCGTGAGACCAAGGAGCGGGCTGAGGATGCGTTGGCCGACCACACGGAGTCCAAAGTGGAGCGGACTGTGCCGGTCGGGTCGCAGGCGAGCAGGAACTCTTCTACGTGGGAGAGGAAGGAGTGGTAGCCGTATTGGAGGCCGGCGGGGTAGCGGCTGGCGTGCACGGCCATCGCGGTCAACGCCAGTTCGGCGCGCGGGATGCTGAAGGACTCCCGCAACGCCGGCAAACCCAGTCGCAGGCCCGTGAAGCGCAGGTCGATGTACGCGTCGGGCACGAGGTCGCGCAGACGGTCGACGCACGTCGGCTCGATGCGCACGGAGTTGTTGGGGTACAACGGTGTGAACGGTGGCAGCAGCAGTTCGGCGGCTGCGGCCGAGGAGGCGTGGGCCAGTTGCTCGGCTTCCGATAGCTCCACAGTGGACGGATGAGCGGCCACGTAGGAACGAAGCAATGAAGCCACCAGAAGCGCAGCGGTGTCGGCGGACGGGCCCGAGAGGCGGACGCGGATGTGCGGGCCGTGCAGCCAGTGGCGCTCCACGTGCCCGATCACGTCGGGGAAGGCCGACAACGCGGCCGCCAGCGAAGGGAGGGCGCCGTCGCGAACCAGTGGGGCTTTGATCGGGTCGTGGTAGTAGCAGACGACGTCGGTCACTCGGCCCTCCGGTAGGTCTCCGCGAAGATTTCCAGGACCTGGCCGGACGGGACCGGGAGGGCCTCGGTGAGCTGGACGCGGTGGTCGCGGTAGCGGGTCAGCAGGCGCGGGAGGTTGCGCAGGTGCAGGGCGTTGGTGAGGTCCACGTACTGCGGTTTCGGGCCGTTCATGCGGGCCACGTAGTCCTCCCGCGACGACACGACACCGCCCATGCCCACGAACACCTCACCCGGCAGACCACACGAAGCACGGAACCTCGTCACCGAGGCCACGCCCGAGACGTCGAGCGAAGAAGCTGCGAACTCCCACGTGCGACGGGCGAGCAGGACGTCGCGGTAGCGCAGGCGGTCGGCGAACAGCACGTCACCGGAGTGGGAGAACGGCCTCAACTGGGAGAGGTCGGCCGCGCCGCACGCGAGGTCGGCGTGCAGGGCGGCGGCGCGGCCGGGCAGGGAGATCGGCATCAGGTAGCCGAGGTACAGGACGTCGACCGAAGTGCCGCCACGACGCAGCCGGAGCTCGTCGCGTTCCTGGTCGTGGAAGAGCTCGAAGGCGTCCGGGGTGTGGTCGGCCCAGCGCGGATCCTCGCCGATCTCCACCGAGCCCAGCAACGGGTGCAGGTTCGGGTTGAAGCCCTGCACCGGGCGGTACTCGGCGAAGCCGCGCGGGAACACACCGTCCAAAGTGGCCCGGACGGACGCGTAGGCCTCGGGCGGCAGCAGATCGAGGAACCGGCCCGGAAAGCGGCCGAACCCGTCGTAGACGTGGTTCACGACAAGACCGGAAGGAGAAGGCTGGGCGAAGAAGCCGTACGAGACAGGACGGGTCTTCATCCACGACGGCAGCAGGTCGGCGGCGGCGGAGACGGCCTCGTCGGTGATCACGCCGTCCACCACCAGATCGGCAACCTGCGCGCGGCTGGCACCTAGGCCACCGGTCGGCGCGGAGGCCAGCGCGTCCAGCAGCAACTGCGAGCACTCGGCGAGCCGGGCGGAGCCGCCGCGGCCGAAGGACACGACGAACTGGTCGCGGATGTGCCGGCGGATAGCGAGGTGCCGGTCGAACAACATGAGCAACGGAGTCAGTGCGGCCAAAGACCGCACACCGTCGTACCCGTAGGAGCGACCGAGACGAACCGGTTGCGGCAGCACGACATCCTCGCTCAGCGGCACGAGCCCGCCAAGATCGGCACCGACCGAGGAGCCCAACTCTTCCCACGACGCGGTCAACGCGGCCAACGCGGCGGGACGTTCCGAGGACGAGAGCGATCCGAACGCGACGGTCGCGGAGTAGATCGACATCACCACATCGGCGAGCTCGGACCGTCCTGTGTCGCGCAGCCAGGAGGCGAGCGCCGGACAGGCGGCGGGGTCCTGCGGATCGACGGGCAGAACCGGGATCAGCAGTTTGATGTCGAGCAGCAGCGCGACATAGCCCTGCGCGCGGTCGGACTCCCCGTCGGGCAGCCGGGTCGCGAGCACGCTGGCGAGCTCGGACGGGCTGATTCCCTTGGGATTGGCCGCGGTCAGGCCGATGAGGAACTTCAACGGCGGACTGGCCGCCAGCTCCACGTTCTCCTCGGAGCACAGATACGCCCGCAACGGCCCGGAAGCGGGGACGTCGCGGAGGAACTTCATCCGGCCGTCGTCCTCGTGCACGTCGGGCGCGAGCCGGTGCGGGTGATCGAAGAGCCGGGAGCGGTCGGAGACCAGCGCGGCGACCAGGCGGGTCAGCAGCATCTGGTTGACCCGCGTCACGGCGACGGGCGTGCCCCAGTCGGGCGCGGGAGCGTCGGCCGACCAGGTGCCCCAGCCCGTCGACGTGTACCAGGACAGCGGACTGGTCTTCGACGTGGCGCGCAAGGCGTAGCGCAGCACAGTCGGTTCGGCTTTGCGGGCCCGGCGGTCGTCGGAACCGGCACGCGAAAGCCCCTGCCACAGATCGCGTCCACTGAGGACTGCCGCACGGCGCAACGGCTCCGAAGCACATACCGAGGCGAGCACAGCGCGTTCGGCGGCCAAGGCCTCGGGCTGCAACCGCGCGACCTCCGAGACCAACTCCTCGAGCGAGTCCATCAACGAGAACCACGTGTCCAACAAAGAAATCTGCAAGACAGACGCGGCGGAACGCAACGAAGGCTTGGGCATGCGCCGGTTGTGGACGTCACGGCGCAACGGCAGCACGACACGGCGGTGGAACTCGGAGGTGTGGGCGCCCGCGCTGTCGTGCAACGCGTCGCACAACGGACCGGTCAACGACTGCAACCGGCTTTCGGTGTCCGCCAACGCCTCCACTGCCCGCCGGAACGGCGCCGCGGCTGCGGCGCCGTCCGGGTGCGGCAGGGCCGCCAGACGCACGAGTGCGTACGGCGCTGCTTCTCCCTGCACGCGATCGGTCATGAGTTCGAGACAGGAAGCTGCGGCTGGTGGCAGCTGCTGCAGGAACCACTGCTGCAAGAGCAGGAGGACGGTCCGCCGGACGCGCCGGACTCGGGGAGCGCGACCGAGTCGCGCATCGTGGTGACCGCGAGGTCACCGAGCTCGAGGTCGTCGAGGTCGAACGAAAGATCCTTCATGCCGTGGCCTTTCTCATTCAATTGTGGTGGTACTGGCCGGGGGGCCGTTCGACCAGGCTCGCAAAGCGCGATACGGCACGGATCGCGCTCTGCTTGATCGCGGCGGCTACAACCGGCCGCGCACCTCGTCGGCCTTGGGTTCGCCCAGCTCCTCGAACAACGTCGCGGACTCCAGCCAGCACTTCTCCGCGCCGCGCCGGTCACCGAGCCCGTCCAGCGCCAGCCCGAGGTTGTCCAGCGACTCGGCCTGCCCGTAGAGGTCGCCGATCGCCCGGAACGTCTCCAGCGCCCGGTCGACGTACGACACGGCCTCGGGGAAGTCCAGCAGTCCCCGATACACCTCGCCGATGTTGTTGAGCAGGATCGCCTCGCTGTAAGGGTCCTTGATCTCCTGCCGGATCTCCAACGCCCGCAGGTACCGCTCCAGCGCCGGTTCGAAACGACCGGCATCAGCGTGCAGCAGCCCGATGTTGTTCAGCGTCACGGCTTCCGAGTGCAGATTCCCCAGCTCACGGGCGATTTCAGCCGACTGCTCGTAGCACGACAGCGCGTCGTCGACCCGTCCCTGCACCATGTACGCGATGCCGAGGTTGTTCAACGTCGGTTCCTGGCGCGACCTGTCCCCGATCGCGCGGAAGATCGCCAACGCCTGCTGGTAGCACTCGATCGCCTCGTCGTGACGCCGAATCTCGCGCAGCCCGATGCCCAGGGTGATCAGCATCCGACCTTCGGCACTGCGATCACCAACGGAACGAGCGGCGGCCAGCGCGACGCTATGCGTGTCTATCCAATCAGTCCAGTGCTTGCGCAGGTTGAAGAAGTCCCACAGGCATTGAGCCAGGTTCCAGCACTGCTCCGCCAGCCCGTGCTCGGCCGCGTCCCGCACCGCCGCCACCAGGTTCGCGCGTTCCGTGTCGCACCACAGCAAAGCCGCGTCCCGGTCGGCGAACGTGCGCGGGTGCACGGCCGGGTCCGCCGGGCCGACCTCCAGCTTCCGCACGGGGTTGAGCTGCAGCTCGGCGTGCCACGACGTGTGCACGTACCAGTCCAGCACCCGCCGCCGCGCCAAGTCCCTGGCAGGCGGCGGTTCCGCGGCCATGACCTGCTCAACCGCATAGGCGCGCAACAGATCGTGCAGCCCGTAGCGCCCAGGAGTGTGCTGCTGCAGCAGATGCTCGTCGAGCAACGTCTCCAGCAGGTCTTCCGTCTCGTACGCGGTCAGCCCGGCGAGCGCGGCGGCGGACTCGGCGGTGAAGTCCTCGCCGGGGTGGAGTCCGAGCAGTCTGAATAATCGTCGCTGGTTGTCGGGGAGTGCCTGGTAGGAGAGGTCGAAGACGCCTCGCGCGCCGGCACCACCCCGTTCGAGCTGCGCCACCAGGTCCAGCACGGTCCACTGTGGACGGCGGGCGAGTCGTTTCGCCGCCAACGCGACCGCGATCGGCAGATGCCCGCACAGGTCCGCGACCCGAACAGCTGCCTCACGATCAGCGTCGATCCGGTCGGCACCGGCGATCCGCGAGAGCAACGCGACAGCCTCGCCGGGCGTGAACACGTCCAGGAAGAGCGAGGACACCCCGTCCAACCGGAGCAACGTGCGGCGGCTGGTGATCAGCACGAGGCACGACGCGCTGCCCGGCAGCAACGGCCGCACCTGGTCCTCGCCGGCCGCGTTGTCCAGCAGCACCAACGCCCGTTTGCCCGCCAGCCGGTCGCGGTACAGCGCGGCCCGTGCCTCCAGCGACTCCGGGATCTGGCCGCCCGGCACCCCGAGCAGGCGCAGGAAGCTTTCCAGCACCGCGGCGGGATCGGCGGGCAGCTCGTCCGCGTCGAACCCGTGCAGATCGGCCCACAGCTGGACATCCGGATACCGCGAGACGAGCTGATGCGCCGCCCGCACAGCCAGTTTCGTCTTGCCGACCCCCGCCATGCCCTCGATCGCGGAGATCACCACGGTGGTCTGCGGCCCCGGCTCGCACAACCGGCGCAGCTCCGCCTCGCGCCCGGTGAACTCGGCGATGTCCATCGGCAGCTGGCGATGCGCGTTCAACGCGGCGTGCGACGGCACCCGGCTCTTGAGGATCACCTGCTGCAGCTGCCGCAACCGCGCACCGGGCTCGACACCGACCTGCTCGACCACGTGTTTGCGCACGGCCGCATAGGCTTCCAGTGCTTCGGTGCGACGGCCGGAGCGATCGAGAGCGAGCATCAGCTGTGCCCACAACTCCTCGCGCAACGGGTGCTGCGCCGTCTCCCGCCGCAACCGGTCGATCACGTCGTCGAACCGGCCGAGCTCCAGCGCCGCCTTGGCATACCGCTCGACCGCCGTCAGCCGTCGTTCCTGCAGACGCGTGAACTCCGCGCGCAGCAACGGTCCCGCGCTCAGCTCGGCCGTCGGAACGCCGTGCCACCTGGCCAGAGCCGATCCGAAGAACCCTGCCGCGGCCTCGACGTCGGCCTCCTCCAAGGCCTCCTCGCCCTGGCGCAGCAACGAGTCGAACGCGTCGAGGTCGAGCTCACCGGGTTCGACGGCGAGCTGGTAGCCGTGACCGGGCCGGGTGATCAGCCGTTCCCCGAGGACTTTGCGCAACCCGGCCACATAGGTGCGCAGGTTCGACTCGGGTGCGACGGGCGGCGAGTCCCAGACCGCCTCGGTGAGCTGTGCGACGCTGACCGCCTCGTTGGCGTGCAGCAACAGCATCGACAGCACCGCTCGCTGCCGGGGTCCGCCCAGCTCCAGCGGTGTGCCCGTCCGCCTGACCGAAAGCGGGCCGAGCAACAGGAACTCCACAGGCGCATCTCTCCTCGAACGTTTGGATCGAACCATCCTCGCGCACCGAGGCGGCTCTGTGCGGTGCCTGGGCGAAATCTGTGCGCGCCGCCTGGCACCTTTGTACCCAGATCCGGTACCTGCGCCGCCGGGCCCGAAAACCCGGGAACAGGGGGTCGGCGCAGTTGCCGGGTCCGGTTCCCCCAAGAACCTGGCCGGCGTGTGAAAGTCACCGCGCACGTCGGCCACCTTGACCGGTGGCCCGGACAGGTCCCCCAGACTGAACCGGGCCACCACCCTTCTACGTCAGGGGAACGCCGAACCGCACCGGCACACCCGGCGAGTGCAGCACGCTGACCGGCGGCCCTGGTGGGGCTTCGAGTCCGGACGCGGCCACGAGATCCTCTTCCAGGTCCAGCAGGTCCGCCTCGTGCAGCGGCCACTCCGGGTGGTCGTTGGGCAAGTAGATCGTTCTTCCGTGCCACGCGACGTGCAAACCCCAGCGCGCGGTCAGGAATCTCTCCAGGTCACCTGGTGTGACAGGTTTTCCGGTCCGGACGACGACCCGACTGGACGCGCCCCGCGGCCCTGGCCAGATGCGCTTGGACGTGTAGGTGAGGACGTCGCCAACCCGCTTCAGCCGCATCGATGACCACTTGTACGGCAGCCGCGCGCTGGTCTGTGCACCGAGCACCGGCACGAGCCGGCTGGCGTCGAGCGACAGGAACACCACCCCGCGCCTGCCCTCGCCGTCTACCGAGTAGAGCCGGACGTTGGTCTCGCAGAACGTGCCGATGTACGGCAGCCGCGGCCCGACCCGTCCGCCGATCGGATGCATCCGGAACGGCACCAGCCCGATGTACGTGACGCCGTTCAGCGTGTCCGGCACCGTGCCCCTGGGCAGGAACCCCGCTACCTGCTCGGGCTCGACGGCCCAGTGGAGGAACGTCACGTCCCGCCACCACTGGCCCACGGCGGCGAACCGCACAGGGCGCGGTGTCAGCGGCGTCACCGGCTCGGTCATGCGCCTGAACGTACCGCTGAGCGGGCGAGTTCTCGCGGCCGTGACGCGGCGTTGACGTGGAGGGTCTACGAAGAGCCCATGGACACCGCCCTGAAGCATCCGGTCGACGAGGTGCTGCCACCCGCGCGGCTCGGGTTGCTCGGTTTGCAGCACGTCCTCGCCATGTACACCGGCTGCGTCACCGTGCCGCTGGTCTTCGGCGCCGCCGCCGGTCTCGACACCCACACCATCGGGCTGCTGGTCAACGCGGACTTGCTGGTGGCGGGCCTGATCACGCTGCTGCAGGCGCTCGGCATCGGCAACGTCCTGGGCGTGCGGCTGCCGGTCGTGGCCGGAGCGACGTTCACCGCCGTGACACCGATGATCCTGATCGCCGGCCAGTACGGCGTGCAGGCCGTCTACGGCTCGATGCTCGCGGCCGGCGTGTTCGGCATCCTGATCGCGGTGCCGTTCGCGCGGGCCGTGCGGTTCTTCCCGCCCGTGGTGACCGGGTCGGTGATCACGGTGATCGGGTTGTCGCTGATCGGGGTAGGAGCCGGGCTGATCACCGGGTTCGAGTCCGCACCCGACTACGCGTCCGGGAAGAAGCTCGCGCTGGCGTTCGGGATCGTGCTGGTGATCGTGCTCGTCGGACGGTTCGCGCGCGGACTGCTGGGCCAGTTGGGTGTGCTGATCGGGCTCATCGGCGGCACTGTGGTCGCGATCTTCCTGGGCATGACCGACTTCTCCGGTGTCGGTGGCGCCGCGTGGCTCGGCATCGCCCAGCCGTTCCACTTCGGTGCGCCGCAGTTCCCGCTGGCCGCCGTGATCTCCATGTGCGTGGTCATGCTGGTGACCTTCACCGAGTCGACCGCCTCCATGATCGCGGTCGGCGAGATGACCGGGCGCCCGGTGACGTCCCGCGACCTGGCACGGGGCCTGGCCGCCGAGGGTGTCTCCGGCGTGCTCGGCGGTGTCATGAACGGCTTCCTGGACACCAACTTCGGCCAGAACGTCGGCCTGGTCGGCATCACGAAGGTGCGCAGCCGGTACGTCACGGCGGTGGCCGGCGGGATTCTGGTGGTGCTGGGCCTGATCCCGAAGCTCGGCGAGATCGTCGCCGCCCTGCCCGGTCCTGTGGTCGGCGCGGCCGGGCTGGTCATGTTCGCGACCGTCGCGGCACTGGGCATCGCGATTCTGCGCACGGTCGACTTCGACAACTCCGGCAACCTGCTGATCGTCGCGGTGACGATCGGCGTCGGCCTGCTCCCGGTCGTCGCGCCGAAGATCTACCAGTCGTTTCCCGCGTGGGCACAGGTGATCGCGGGCAGCGCCATCACGAGTGCGGCGCTGACCGCGTTCGTGCTGAACCTGTTGTTCAACCACACCCGTCGTAGTACTTAGTCGCTTCACGGCGTTCCGGCAGCGGACGACGCGGCTCGCGGACTCCGCTGCCGTCGCCACCGCCCTCGACCCACACGGTCACCACGTCCCAGCGTTCGGCGCGCGTGCCCGCAGCGGGTTGCTGCGCCACGACGACGCCGTTGAGGAGGGGATGGGGACTGTCCGGATCAGGACCCTGCAGGAGCAATCCCGCGTCGTGGCCTGTCAGCCACGCGTCGAGCGCCTGCTTGCCGTGGAAGTTCGGAACTACCACTGTCACATGACTTCACCCGACACCAACGGTACCGGTCAGGAGCGCGGGCGAACAGGTGCGTCGGCGGGCAGCCCGAACGCGCTGAGGGCCTTGGTGACCGTCTCGTCCTGCAGGTCGCCGCCCTCGAACCGGTGCAGCTTCTTGACTCCGAGCCAGGAGAAGTGGTCCTCGATCCACTCCGCGTTGCCCGCTCCGTCCGGAGGTGACCGCACGCTGAGCACCGCCACCGCGTCGGGCGGTGTGGTCACGGTCGCGAGCACGGGCATCGACTCGCCGCTGCCGTAGAGCAGTTCTCCGTTGATGGCGGCGTACTCGTCGCACAGCACGCGCATGCCTATCTCGGACTGCTCCCGGTTCGCCTCGATCACCTCGGTCGCGCAGATCCACAGCACGCGCTGGTCCTCGTACCGCGCCGCCAGTACGCCCTGCCAGTGGTTCTGTTCGAGGTGGGTCTCGACCGCGGTGCGCACGGCCTGTTCCCGTTCCGGATCGAGGCTCGGGCCCGGCCGGCCGAACACGGCGACCGCGATCGCACCTGTCAGCACGATCGCAGCGCACAGCACGACGAGTACTCGTGGCATGACCTCAAGGACGTTCGGCGGCGCCCGTGGTTCCCCAGCGGGCGCGGAGGGTGTGCGTGAACGCCTCGAACTCCGCCGCCATCGACACCTCGTCCGGGTCGAGCAGCCATTGCTGCTGGAGGCCGTCGATCACCGCGATCGTGGTGCGCACGATGGTGGCGACCGGGGCGTCCGCGCTGATCTCGCCGCGCTGCTGTCCTGTGTGGACGGCGTCGGTGAGCCAGGTGCGGGTGCCCGCGTAGTGCTCGCGGATCCACGAGTGGGCCGGGTGCGAGGGTTCGGTGGCCTCTGCGGCCAGACGGACGAACAGGCCGATCAGCTGCGGGCGGGTCGAGTTGCGCGCGACCAGGGCCGTCAGCGCGTCGAACGCCGCCCAGCCCAGTGGCGGGTCGGTGGTGCCGGAGAGGAAGTCGCCGTCCTCGCGGTCGCGTTGCTCCAGCACGGCGGCGAGCAGGGCCGCCTTGCTGGGGAAGTGGTGCAGCAGACCGGACTGCGAGAGCCCGGTCCTCGCCGCGACGGCAGCCACCGACGTGCCGCGGAACCCGGACGTGGCGAACAGCTCGGTGGCGACGGCGACCGCCTTCGCCCTGGACTCCTCACCCGAGATGTCGACCCGCGACCTGGCCCGGTACTTCGGTGGGAACGACACGGCTCACCTCACTCCTGATCAACGCGCAGGGTAACGCGGACGTCGCCCAGACCGCGGGCGATCAGCAGTTCGCCGCCTCGCAACGGGTGCCAGCCGTCCGCCCAGATCCGTTGCACGCGCGGTGAGCACGCCACCTCGACCCGCGCGGTCTCGCCCGCCGCGACGTCGGCGACCGCGAATCCGATCAGGCGCACGGGTTCGTTCTTCGGCCGCAGGTAGACCTGGACGACCTCGCGGCTGGAGCGTTCGCCGGTGTTGGTGAGCGACAACGACACCGCGTCGACCACACCGTCCACAACGGAAGCGGATGCCGTGCCGTACTCCCACGTCGTGTAGCCGAGGCCGTGGCCGAACCAGAACAACGGCTCGGTCGCGCCGCGGTAGCCGATCGCGGTGCCTTCGGTGTAGGGCAGTGAGCCGTTCACCGGTACCGGGGTCAGCGCGCCGGAGTCAGCCCGAGGGAACGTGGTGACCAGCCGCCCGGCCGGTTCTACGTGGCCGAGCAGTGCGGCCGCCACGGCGTCACCGGCTTCCTGGCCGGGCAGGCCCGCCCACAGCACGGCGTCGACCTGGGCGAGCCAGGGCATCAGCACCGGTGTCGCCGCGTTCACCACGACCACCGTGCGTTTCGCGGCCGCTGCCACCGCCGCGACCAGGGCGTCCTGTTCGCCCGGCAACGCGAGCGTCGTCTTGTCGAACCCCTCGGTCTCCTGCTCGTCGGTGAGGCCGACGACCACCACCGCGACGTCCGCCTGGCGCGCGGCCCGCACCGCGGCACCGATGACGTCGGCGGGGGAGCGGGGGACCGGCTGGGCGATGAGCCCGACCAGCGCGGCGGCCTCGCGCACCCGAGCGGTGATCCGGTCGCCGGGGGACACGAGCACCTCGGTCGTCCAGAACGGCGGCTTCAGCAGCGCTTCTTCCACGATGCCGTCCGCCCACGCCAGCCGCGTGGCGTGCTGCTCACCGGCGACCTCGAGCGTCCAGTCGCCGAACCCGCGCACCCCGACCAGCATCCTGACCGGCTCGTCCAGCACGACCTCGCCGGACACCTCGATTGACGCGGCACCCTGCGCCCATCCGCCGTACGCCGCGAGCTCGGCGATCTCCATCTCCCGTGACGCCAGCACCTCGCCCGCCGCGTCGAACGTCGTGGCACGGATGTCGCGCAGCACACCAGGACCCGGAGCGGCGTACCGCTGCCTCACCTCCACACCGTCCACAACGGACACTCGGTCGCCCAGCAGCGACGTCAGGCCGTCGGCGATGCTGATGACGTGCGGTGGCCGCAGTCCGGCCGAACCGCCGCCCTGGGCGACGGTGTCGATCGCGTGCCGGCCGATCAGCGCGACCTGGGAGTCCTGCAGCGGCAGCACGCCGTCGTTCTTCAGAACCGTCATGCCGCCCGCCGCGAACCTCCGCAGCTGCTCACGCCTGGTCGCACTGTCCGGTGCGGGAATGTCCTCCGGCCACGAGCGCTCGCCGAACGCGCCGACCCGCTCGGCGAGCAGCAGCAACCGGCGCAGGTGGTCGTCGACGACTCGTTCGGGGACCTCGCCCGCCTCGACGGCCGCGACGAGCGCGTCCTCCCACGGTCCGCCGGGACCGGGCATCACGAGGTCCAGCCCGCCGTTCGCGCTCTCGGCGGTGGACTGCGCGGCGAACCAGTCGGACATGACCAGGCCGTCGAAGCCCCACTCGCCCTTCAGCACGCCCTCGACCAGGTCCACGTGCTCGGTCGCGGGAACGCCGTTGACCTTGTTGTAGGCGGCCATGATCGCCCACGGCGCGGCGTCCTCGACGACGATCTCGAATGGCAGCAGGTACACCTCGCGCATCGTCTTCGCGTCGAGCTCGGAGCTGGCCGTGCGCCGTTCGGTCTCGGACTCGTTGGCCACGTAGTGCTTCGGCGTCGCCGCGATGCCCTTGTCCTGCAAGCCGCGCACGTACGCGGCAGCGAGCACGCCGGTGAGCAGCGGGTCCTCGCTGTAGGCCTCGAAGAGCCGGCCGCCGAGCGGGGTGCGGTGCAGGTTGATCGTCGGGCCGAGCAGGACGTGCACCTGCTGGGCGGCGGCCTCGTCGGCGAGCAGTGACCCGACCTCGTGGGCCAGGTCGACGTCCCAGTGCTGGGCGAGCAGCGTCGCGTTCGGCAGCACGCAGGCGATCGTTCCGCCCCTGAGCTCGGCGCCGCGGACACCGGTCGGGCCGTCGGAGAGCTTGAGCGACGCCAGTCCGATCGCAGGCTCCGGCCACAGGGCGAAGAGCGCGGACCCCGTCAGCAGTCGCACCTTGCGCGGCAGGTCCAGGCTCGCGATCGCCTTCTCGATGTCCATGTCTTCAGCACACCAGAAGTCCCGACCGTGTGGTCGGTCGGTATATGTGGCCGTGATGCTGTCGTTATCGGGTGGTTATATTTAAGTCCGAGGTAAGGGCGCTAAGGTCGAGGTGGGTAAGCGCTTTCCGTCGCCGGCGAGTGGAGCTCACCGATGCGCTTCAACCGGAAGATGATCGTGGGAGCGGCGCTGCTGCTGGCGGCCTGCGCTCCCGGAACCAACGACAGCGGGACGAACTCCTCAGCGCAGAACCACCTCACGTACCTCTACTTCACCGACGGTCCCGACGAGCAGGTCACGAGAGCCCTGATCAAGGACTTCGAGCAGGAGACCGGGGCGACCGTCGAGCTGCAGATCATCCCGTTCTCCGAGCTGAGCCAGCAGCTGCAGGGTCGCATCGCCAGCAACAACGCCCCGGACGTGTTCCGGACCGACACGCTGACCGGGTACCGCGACGCGTTGCTCGACCTCAAGGCGAACGGCCAGGACATCGGCGCCCAGTTCATGGACGAGGCACGGGACTACATCAGCGGTCCCGGCGGCTCGTTGCTCGCGGTGCCCAGCGACCTCACGATGAACGGGCCGTTCGTCAACCTCGACATGTTCGCGAAAGCCGGTGTCACGCCCCCGTCGCAGCCCTGGACCTGGGACGAGCTGATCGCGAACGCGCGCAAGGTGCAGCAGGCCAACGGGACCGCGTTCGCCCTCGCCTACGACAAGTCGGGCCACCGGTTCTCCGGCATGCTCAACCAGTTCGGCACCAACCTGTTCGGTGCGAACGGTGTCGAACTGGACGCGGCGAAAGCCTCCGCCGCCATCAGGCAGTTCGCCGAGTTGCACCAGCAGGGCCTGATGTCCAAGGACTTCTGGCTGGAGTCCGGCACGAAGTACAAGGGCGCCATCGACATCTTCCTGGCCGGCGACGCACCCGTGTGCGTCAGCGGCAACTGGCAGGTCAGCCAGTTCACCAAGGTCGCGAAGTTCCGGTGGGCCGCGATGCCGAACCCGTGCGCCGAACGCTGCGGCGGGTATCCCGGTGGCAAGTTCATGGCCGCCACCAAGCAGAGCGCGAACCCGCAGCTGGCCGCGAAGTTCGTCGCGTTCATGAACTCCCGTGCCGCGCAGGAGAAGTACGCGAAGGAAGCCCAGTTCCTGCCCACTCGCAAGGACCTGATCGCGTCAGGTGTCCAGTACCCGAACCGCGCGGAGGACATGGCGACGTTCCTCGCCGACGTGAAACGCACGGACAAGGCCGGGTTCGCCAGCACCTACAGTCCCGGTTTCTCGCCGACCGCGACCACGGTGGTGAAGGAGCTCGCGGCGGTCATCGCCGGTCAGGAAAGCCCTGACCAGGCCGTCACGAACATCCGGGCGGCGGCCGAGAAGAACCTCAGGTGAAGCCGTGGAACCAGCGGCTCGCCCCGTACCTGTTCATCGCCCCGAACATGCTGATCTTCGGCGTGTTCATCATCTACCCGGCGATCAACGGGTTCGTGGTCAGCGGCTACGACAGCAACAACGGCCGCACGTTCCGCCCGGTCGGCGTGGACAACTACGGAAACCTGTTCGGTGACGCCGAGTTCTGGACGGCCGCGCGTGCTTCGGTGATCTTCGTGCTGGCGTTCGTCGTGCTGTGCACGGCGGGCGCTGCCGGGTTGGCGTTGCTGTTGACGCAACCGATTCGCGCGCGAGGGTTCTTCCGCGCGGTGTTCTTCCTGCCCGTCCTGCTCTCGCCGGTCGTGGTCGGGTTGCTGTGGGGCTGGATCCTGGAACGCCGGGCGGGTGCGCTGAACTCGATGCTCGGCGCGGACATCCCGTGGCTGATCGACGGCAGGCTCGCGCTCGCTGTGACCGTGTTCGTCGGCGTGTGGACGCACGTCGGGTTCTACACGCTGATCATGATGGCCGGGCTGCAGGGCATCGACGGCTCCTACTACGAGGCGGCGCGGCTGGACGGCGCGAGCGCTTGGCAGCGGTTCCGGTTCGTGACGCTACCCCTGTTGCGGCCCACCACACTTGTGGTGGTGATCTTGTCGTTGATCGCCGGGTTCCAGGCGTTCGACTTCATCTACACGCTGACCGGCGGCGGGCCGCTGGGCGCCACCACGCTGATGGTCCAGTACGTCTACGAGCACGCGTTCCGTTCGCCGATCCGGTACGGACTCGCGGCGGCCGGGTCGGTCGTCCTGTTCGTGACGATCTTCGCGCTGACGATGCTGAACTTCCTGTACGCGCGCAGAAGGGAAGCGGTGTGAGGCGCCCGCCGACCACCGGCCGGGTCCTCACGTACGCCGGGCTGATCGCGTTGACGCTGCTGTTCCTGGCGCCCGTGGTGTGGACGGCGCTGTCGTCGTTCAAGGACCGCACGGAACTGGCCGCGCGCCCGCCCGCGCTGCTGCCGCAGACGTTTGCGCTCGACAACTACACCGAGGCGTTGTCCCGCTTCGACTTCACCATCTACCTGCGCAACAGCCTCGTCGTCACGGTGTCGGCAACGGTTTTAACGCTCGCGATCAACTCGATGGCCGCCTACGCGCTGGCGAAGTACAACTTCCGCGGCCGCGACCTGCTGTTCCTGGTCACGCTCGGCACGATCATGATCCCGCTGCAGATCATCCTCATCCCGTTGCAGCAGGTCGCCTCGCAGCTCGGGATGACGAACTCGTTGCTCGGCATGATCATCCCACCGGCCGCGACACCGACCGGCGTGTTCCTGTTGCGGCAGTACATGCTGACGATTCCGGACGAGCTGGTCGAGGCCGCGCGGATGGACGGCGCCGGTGAGTTCCGGATCTTCCTGAGGCTGATCCTGCCGTTGTGCCGGCCCGCGCTGGCGGTCGTGACGATCTTCTCCGTGATCTGGCGGTGGAACGACTTCCTGTGGCCGCTGGTGATCGCCCAGTCGCAGGACCTCTACACGCTGCCCGTCGCGTTGGCGCAGTTCAACAGCGAGGAAGTCGTGCCCTTCAACTACATCCTGGCGATGTCCGTGGTCAGCATGCTGCCGGTGATCATCGTCTTCCTGCTCACCCAGCGGCACATCGTCAAAGGCATCGCACAGACGGGGTTCAAATGAGCACGCACGAGCTGGACGAACTCGGCGGGGTGCGGGACTGGCTGGTCGCCGGACCGTGGCCGACGCCGTTGGAACTCGACGACGTGCTGGACGCCTCGGGCTCGCCGTGGGGGCCGGGCGGGCGGTGGGTGCTGACGAACGGCCCGGACGTGACGCCGTTCAAAGAGCTGCTGTACCGCCGGGATCCGCTGGTCGAGGAGCCGCCACCGGCTGTGGTCGCGGGGGAGACGTGGCGACGGGTGCGCGCGGCGGCGGACGGGCTGGTCGACTTCAGCGAGTTCTGCTTCACGCCGCAGAAGCGGATCGCGCTGGCGGGCACGGCGTTCGAGGTCGACCAGGCGGAGTGGCGGACGTTGAAAGTCGCCAGTACCGGGCCTGTTCTGGTGTACGTCAACGGGTCCTGTGTGTTGCGGACCGAGCAGGTCACGTACATGGAACCCGCTGAGCACGACGTTCGCGTGTGGTTGCCGTCGGGGATCTCCGAGGTCGTGATCGCGAGCTGGCAGGTCGGGTTTCGCGAGTGCCGCCAGATTCTGCGGTTGCGGGTGGCGGGGCTGCCGGTCCGAGTCGTGATTCCGGGACACGACGGCGACGAGCACGTTGATCGGTTGCTGAACGCCGTCGGCACACCCAAGTGGGGCATCACCGAGCCCGAGGTGGAGTTGATCGGGCCGGATGTCAAGGTTCAAGTCCACTGTGGAGAGATGGAGCGCGAGGTGACGCTTGTCGACGGGCGGGCGGTCGTGCCGCTCACCGTCGAGTCGTCCGACCAAGCCGACGCGGCGTCGATGCTGAGCACCGGCGAGCGGATCGTCCGGGTGTCGATCGGGGACCAGTTCCGCGAGTTCCCGGTGTGCCTGGTGCCGGAGTACCGCGGTGAGCCGGTCGGCAAGCGCGACGAGTGGCGTCGGGAGCTGCTCGACCACGCGGCGGCGGCGACCGGGTGTGCCGCGGAGCTTGCGGCACAGGAGTTGGACTCGAAGCACGTGTTCCGGCCGGTGCGGGTGGCGCGGTCGTTCTGGATGATCGAGAACCGCGCCGACTGCGCCGACTTCGAGGCGGTCGGGTTGCTGCACCTGTGGCATCGCGTACCGGAGTCGCGGGAGCTGGTGCGGGACGCGTTGCTGGGGTTCAAGTACTGGATCGACCAGCCCGGCCTCGACGCGATGTGCTACTTCACCGAGAACCACCAGTTCGTCTGGCACACCGCGGAACTGCTGGCCGGGCAGCTGTTCGCGGACGAGACGTTCGCCAACACGGGTTGGACCGGTTCCAAGCACCAGGAACATGGGCGTGAGTTGGCGCGGGAGTGGCTGGTGCGCAAGCTCGCCGCCGGGTACAGCGAGTTCGACTCCAACGCCTACCTGGCCGTGGACGTGCTGGCGTTGACGACTTTGGTGGAGTTCTGCGACGACGCGGAGATCGCCGATCTGGCCAGGAGGTTGCTCGACAAGACGTTGTTCACGCTGGCCACGAACTCGTGGCGGGGCATCCACGGGTGCGCGCACGGCAGGTCGTACGTGCACACCCAGCGCAGCGCGAGGCTGGAGGAGACCGCGCCGATCTCGTGGCTGTGCTGGGGAGTCGGTGCGTTGAACACCGCCGTGCTGCCCGCGACCGTACTGGCCACCAGCAGGAAGTACGTGCTCCCAGACCACGTCAAGCGGGCCGCTGAACTGCCCGAGGAGTGGCTCGGCTTCCAGCACTACCGCGGCCAGTACCGGCTGCACCACGACCTGCTGGAACGCGCCTACGAGTCGCATCTGGTGGTGTACAAGACGTCGGACGTGCTGCTGTCGAGCGTCCAGGACTACCGAGCCGGGCTTCCCGGGCTGCAGGAACACGTCTGGGGCGCGGTGCTCGGCCCGGAGACCCAGATCTACGCCACCCACCCGGCCAACGACGCGACGCACTCCTCCGCACGGCCCAACGCGTGGGCAGGTCATCGGGTGTTGCCACGCGTGCGGCAGTACCGGGATGTCGTGCTGGCAGTGCACCGAACCGACCGGACGCACGCCTGGTTCCCGATGTCGACCATGGACGAGTGGCGCGCGGTCGGCGGCTGGCTCGCCGGACGTCGTGGCAACGGGTTCGTCGCGGTCACGACCGACGGCGGTTGCCAGGTGGTGAAGACGGGCCCGAACGCGTTCCAGGAGGTTCTGGGCGGACGGGCGTGGGTGTGCACGGTCGGCAGCGGCTCGTTCGACGAGTTCTGCGCCGCGCTGGGCGAGCCGTCGTTCTGCGCCGACGGTGTCGACTACCGCGGGCTGTCGCTGCACTGGGACCTGCCGTTCACGCGGAACGGCTCGGTCGTCCCGCTGGGCGACCTCCACCTCGACAACCCGCTGGTCAAGCTCGACTTCGGGTGATGTGCCACGCCACGGCACACCCGTGGCACGCCTCTTCCTGCGTCCAAGGGGAGGGGAATCGTGATGAAGGTCGAGGTGCGGCTGCTCGGGCCGCTGGAAGTGCACGGACCGAACGGCCAGGTCCACTTCACGGGAGCACGAAGACGCGCGGTGTTCGCGTTGCTGGCGCTGCGGACCGGCAAGATGGTGTCGCGGTCGGCGCTGGTGGACGGGCTGTGGGGCGAGGACGTGCCGCCGACGGCGACGAAGACGTTGCAGGGCCACATCGCGAAGGTTCGCAAGGCACTCGGTGTGGACGGCGTGATCCTGACCAGAGAACCCGGCTACCTGCTCGACGTCACACAGGTCGTGGTCGACGTCGAGGAGTTCGACGAGCACGTCCGACGCGGTGACTACCAGGCGGCTCTGCGGCTGTACCGGGGTGAGCCGCTCGCGGACTGCCCGGTCGAGGGGTGGGCGAGCGCGGAGATCATCAGGTTGCGGGAGGCGGTGGCGTCCGCCGAGGAGAACCACGCGGCGGCGCTGTGCCTCCAAGGCCGCTACGCCGAAGCTATCGGGCAACTGGAACGGCTGGTGGCGCTGTATCCGTTGCGGGAGTCGTTGTGGGACCTGCTGATGGACGCGCAGCAACGGGCGGGCAGGCCGGGTGACGCGCTGCGGACCTACCGGCGGGTGCGGACGCTCATGATCGAGGAGTTCGGCATGGAACCCGGCGACGCGTTGCGCCGCCGGGAAGCCGTGGTGCTGTCTAGAACGGGCTCGAAAGCGTTCTCGACGTGAACGTTCTGGTCGACGTGCGCTGGTCGAACAACCGCACGCGGGCGAACAGCTCGTCGCCGCCGTCCGAGTCCTCGTCGAGCGCCGCGTACGGCACCCGGATGTCCATCTCGGCGCTCAGGCCGCCCTCCCAGGCGTTGACCCAGCTCAACGGGATGCGGAACTCCGCGTTGTCGAAGAACGGGTCGTCGCCCATGGCCCACGCGTCGATCGGGTCGCCGGGCTGGTCGATGATCGCCTGCGCGTCGGACTGGGACATGGTGATGTCGATGCCCACGTGCACGTCGTACTGGTCGCCGCCGACATGGGTGATCGAGAAGCAGATGACGTGCTTGGAGCCGCTCGAGCACGCCGACTTCGCCTCGGCCGCGCCCGACATCACGGTCATCATGCCCAGCGCGGCGAGCCCGATCGCGCCGAAGCGCACGAGGCGCTGCAGCAAGGAACTCTTCTTGTCCATAGCTCTCCTTGTGTCCGGCGCTCCTGCGGCGCCTGCACGAGTTCTACGAACCGCCGGTGGCCAACCGGCTGCCGCGCGGTGGTCAGGGCCGGTACGAGCAGCGGTAGCCGGTGGTGACGGACGAGCGCAGGGCGTCCGCTGTGGACGGTTCGGTCACCGCGATCGCGTCGATGGCACGGCGGATCGCCTTGCGCACCGCGGTTCTGGCGCGTTCGGCGGGTCCGGCGAAGTTCCTCGTACGTCCGCCGAGTCCGGTTTCGCGTTCCAGGTGGTCGAGCAATGCCTCCAGCTCGGCCTGTGCCCGAGGGTCCTCGTCGGCTCGGGCGCGGAGGTCGCGGACGCGCGCGAGATAGGCGGTGCGCGCCGATGAGTCGAGCACGGGCTGGTTGCCGCTGTCCTCACCGCCGACGAGCTCCAGCGCGGCGATGTCGGTTCCGGGCGCGGCCACGAGCCTGGCCAGATACCGCATGCCGACGAGGTCCTCGACGCGGACTTCGGTGCTGCGCCGGGACACGACCCACAGGCTGCCCTCACGCCGGAACGAGATGCGATCCGGCCGGGTCCACTGCGCGACGCGGTCGGTCATGCCCATCTCGGCCGCGTCCGCGACAGCCAGGTCCAGCAGGTCCCGCGCGCGGTCGCCGGCCACGACCTGGGCGAGCTGAGCGCGGGCGTACGCGGTCATCGGCCGGTTGCCCAACCGGATGTTAGTGGTGACCGCGCGTTCCAGGTGCGCGGCCGCGAGGTCGTGGTCGCCGAACGTCCTGGCCGCCATGCCCAGCAACAGTTCCGTCGAGCCGAAGCAGACCACGGCGGTGGCCGGCACGACCGGCAGGTCCGCGAACGGTTCCAGGAGGTGGTAGGCCTCGCGGGCGATCTCGGACTCCTCGAGCCCGGCGGCCACGTGCACGACGGAGAACATGCACGTGAGCCAGTTGCTGGTCAACGGAACCGCGGCCAGGCCGTTGATGGTCATCCGCTGCAACGCGGCCCGCGCGCGGTCGGGCTGCCCGGCCTCCATCGCCAGCAGTGCGTGCGCCGCCTCGAAGGTGAACTCCAGATCGGGGAGCGTGGGCGACTGCGTGACCGTCTCGGCGAGGTCGACCAGCTCACGGCCGTGCCCCTGCATCCAGCGGATCGCGAAGAAGTGCGTGCTGTGGAACGTCTCGGCGTCCACGTCACCCAGGTCGAGCCCGAGCTTCAGGCAGAGTCCGGCTTTCTGCTCCGCCGCGGCGAACCGTCCGGCGCGGATCGTGCGCATGACGTCCATGGCCGCGTGGAAGAACATCAGGCCCGGATGTCCGGCCGCCCGTTCGGCCAGCTCGACCTGCGACCGTTCCGCGTGCGGATCACCCAGGCAGAAAAGGTCCTGGGTGCGCCGGCACAACCCGCTGAGCGCCAGCAGGTCCAGCCCGGCCGCGGACGCCACCTCGATCAGCTCGGCGGTGAGGCCGAGCCGGGCGACGACGTGCTGGGGAGACCACAAAGCGTGATGCGCCAACGACAACGCCTCGGCGATCGTCAGCGGGTCACCGGTGGTTCTCGCGTGTTCCAACGCTTCCAGCACGGGCTCGCTCTCGCGCCGGTGGTATGCGTGCTCGGCCGCGAGGCGCGTGACCAGCCGGGTGCGCAGGGGTTCGGACGGGTCGGTCGCCAGCGCGTCCCGCAGCCGGGAGATCGCGAGCGCGCGGTCGGCCCGGCCGCGGAACTTGTTGACCCACATGCCCTGCAGCCCCAGTGCGGCCTCCGGGTGGCCGTCGCGCGCGGCCTGGTCGAGCAGGTCCCGCGCCTCGGTGATCCGGCCCTGCTCCAGCGCGGTGTGGGCACGAGTGACCAGATCGGCCTTGGTGGTGACGACGAGGACGAGCGGCAGCACGGGCAGGCTCCTGACGACAAACCGGGTGAGCTGCTCGTCGGTGTCGTCGACCAGGACCAACGCCGGTGTGCTAGCCAGAGCACCCACGACGTTGCGCCAGTACGCGGGTGTGTCCGCCTGGCAGCTCGCCCAGACGACCGCGAACCCGTGTGCGCGGGCGAGCTCCACGGCCCGTGCCTGGTCGTGCTCCTCGACCAGGAAGAACTGTCCGGCCCCCTGCTTCGCCCGTTCGAATGCCGCCTCCACGAGGAATTAAGTGGAGGCTGGCACACGCCACGTACGCGAACGAACGTATTCAGGGACTATGGACCCTCACATGGGGTAGGTGGCCGGGCGGGCGCGCAGGGTGATCCAGCGCGTCTCGGTGAAGGCCTCGATGTTGGCGGCGGCACCGCCGAACCGGCTTCCGGTACCCGAGGCGCCGGTTCCGCCGAACGGTGCAACGGCCTCGTCGCTGACCGTTTGGTCGTTGATGTGCACGATGCCGGTGGGGATGCGTTCGGCCAGCGCCAGGCCGGCTGCGGCATCCGCGGTGGCGATGCCCAGACTCAGGCCGTACTCGCTGTCCGCGGCGAGGCGGACGGCCTCGTCGGTGGTCGCGAACGAGAGGACCGGGGCCACCGGGCCGAACACCTCCTCGCGGTAGGCGGGCATGTCCGGGCGCACGCCGGCCAGCACGGTGGGGCGGTAGAACAGGTCGCGGTAGGTACCGCCCGCGGCGAGCTGCGCCCCGGCGTCCACAGTGGACCGCACCAGGTGGTGGATCTTGTCGCGCTGGCCGGCGTCGATGATCGGGCCCAGCGCCACGTGCTCGGTGGCCGGGTCTCCCACGGGCAGGGCCTCCGCCTTCGCCGCCAGCTTGGCCACGTAGGCGTCGACCAGGCTCTCGTGGACCAGGTGCCGGCCGGTGGTCATGCAGATCTGGCCGGAGTGCAGGTAGGAGCCCCACGCGCCCAGACCCACCGCGGCGTCCAGGTCCGCGTCCTCCAGCACGATCAACGCCGAGTTGCCGCCCAGCTCCAGGTGGGCCCGCTTGAGGTGGCGCGCGGCGAGCTCACCGACGCGGCGGCCCGCGGCGGTCGATCCGGTGAACGAGATGACCCGTACGCGCGGATCGGTCACCAGCGCTTCGCCGGTCGGGGCGCCGCCGGGCAGGACGTGCAGCAGGCCGTCGGGCAGGCCCGCCTCCTCGAAGATCCGGGCCAGCGCCACGCCACCGGAGACCGCGGTACGCGGGTCCGGCTTGAGGATCACCGCGTTGCCCAGTGCCAGTGCGGGAGCCACCGAGCGGATGGACAGGATCAGCGGGAAGTTGAACGGGGCGATCACGCCGACGACACCCGCCGGGACGCGGCGGGTCAGGGACAGGCGGTCGAACGCCGTGGGCAGGACCTCGCCCGCCGGTGCCGAGGCGAGGGCGGCGGCCTCGAAGCACTCCTGCGCCGCGGTGTCCGTCTCCACCGCGGCCTTGGGCGGGATCGACCCGGCTTCGCGCACCAGCCAGTGCTGGACGGACTCGGCGTGCTGTTGGAAGAGATCCCCGGCACGGCGCAGGACGGCGGCGCGTTCGTGGTACGGAGCGGCCGCCCAGGCACGTTGCGCTTCGGCCGCGGACTTGGCGGCGTGGGCGACGTCCTCGGCGTCGGCCACGCCGATGCGGGCCAGTTCGGCTCCGGTTGCCGGTTCGACGACGGGAGTGGTGTGCGCTGCCACCCTCCAGCCGTCGCTGAAGAAGCTTCCGGCCCAGGAAACCGGGTCGAGCAAGGAGTCTGCTGTGGACATCGTCGTTGAGTCCCTTCCGGGTCAGGCTTGGTGGAGTTCGGCCAAGGTCTCTTCGACGCGCGCCGCGGCACGTGTCATGCCCTCGCGTTCGTCGTCGATCAGGTCCCATTCCTCGATGCGGGCCACGCCCTTGCGGCCCAGCACCACAGGCACGGAGAGGCTCACGCCGGAGACGCCGTACTCGCCGTCGAGGACCACGGACGCGGGCATGACCGCGCCGGACTCCGTGGCCATCGCCTCGACCATGCGGGCGGCGCCGAGACCGGTGGTCCACGTCGACGTGCGGCCGGAGTCCAGTGCCACGTGGCGCTGGTACCAGGTGTCCACATAGGACTGTGCGGCGGCGCGCTGCCCGGCGGTCAGGGTGACGGGGTATCCGCCGGCGGACACGCTGCTGTACAGCGGAACCTGGTGGTCGCCGTGTTCGCCGAGCATCCACGCGTCCACGTCGCGAGGATGCCGGTTCAGCGCCAGCGCGATCCCGGTGCGCAACCGCAGGCTGTCGTTGAGGGTGTAGCCGACGAGGCGGTGCCGGGGGATCCAGCCCTGCCGGTGCACGTGGGTGAGCAACGGGTCGACCGGGTTGGTCAGCATCAGCACCACACCGGCGAACGACGAACCGGCCAGCGGCGCCAGGACCTCGTCGACGATGCGCGCGTTGTCGGCCAGGAACACCAGGCGCGAGCTGTTGAGCCGCAACGGGACCGCGGCGCTGAGCACCACCACGTCGGCGTCCAGGGCGTCGTCGACCGTGCCGCCGCGGACGGTGGTCGAGGTCCGGCCCAGCGCGGCCGCGTTCTCCAGGTCCATGGTGTGGCTGGTGATCATGTTCGGCCGGGTGTCGACCAGCACCACCTCGTACGTGCCCTCGGCGGCGAGCAGGTTGAAGGCGGCCGACGAACCGATCCCGCCGGCGCCTCCGATGATGACTACCTTCACCGGTGTCCTTCCGTGGTGGCGATCATGCGCGGTAGTGGGCGTCGGGCTCGACGACCACTTCGAGGAGCAGGGGTTCCTGACGTTCGGCGAGCGTGGGCAGCACGGCGTCCAGTGCTGCCAGCAGGCCGGGGAGGTCGTCCACGCGGTCGGCCGGGCAACCGAAGCCGCGCGCCAGTGCCGTGACGCTCACCTCGGTGAACGGGGGCCACGCCGGAGCGGCGGCACCCGCCTGTTCCGACAGCCGGTCCATGATCGCGTAACGGCCGTTGGCCAGGACGACGAACAGCGCGCCGACGCCGTAGTGCCGGGCGCTCCACAACGCCTGGATCGAGTACAGCGAAGCGCCGTCGCCGAGCACCGCGACCACCGGGCGGTCGGGTCCGGCCAGCCGCACACCGATCGCGGCGGGGAGGGCGAAACCGAGTCCTCCCATCGCCGCGCTGAGGAATCCGAGCGGCGCGCGGGCCGGGACGAGCGCGTGCAGATCCGGTCTGCTGGAGGGGGTTTCCTCCAGCAGCACGGTGTCGTGCGGCAGCCGTTGCGCCAGCGCGTCGAGCACGTGCTTGGCCCGCAACGGTTCTCCCGGGCCGGGCAGCGGAGGGCGCGGGCGCTCGATCGCCTCGCGCACCGGTCCGAGGAACCGCGACAACCGCCGGGCCAGCCGCTCCACCGTCTCGGCTGGGTCGCCGAGCACGGCGACCTCGGCGGGACTGCGGTGGGCTTCCTCCGGATCGTCGGTGATCACCGCGATCCTCGTGCCCGGTTCGACGAACGCGCCGGACTCGTAGGGGTACTGCCGGAACGCCGGTGCCCCGACGGTGAGCACCACGTCGTGTCCGGAAAGGACCTTCCGCAGTCCCGACCGCGAGGCCGGCAGGTGCCCGGCGAACAACCAGTGGTCCTGCGGGAAACCCGCGCGGGCTCCGAACGCCTCCTGCCACACCGGGCAGTCCAGCCGCTCCGCCAGTTCGGTCAGCGCGGCCCAGCCCGCCGGTGAGTCGTTGCCCGCGCCCGCGACGACGACCGGTGAGGTCGCGCCTTCCAGCAGCGCCGCGACCTCCGCCAGTGCCACGTCGTCGACCCGACGTCCCTGGTGCAGCGTCGAAGGCGCGATGAGTGCGTCCGGGTCGGCTTCGGCGTCCCAGTCGTCCATGGGAACGATGACGAGCGCCGGGCCGCGGCCGTCGCGAGCTTCGTGCCACGCCCTGGCGAGCGCGCCGGGCACGTCCTGGGGCCGCTCCGGCTGGTGCTCCCAGACCGGGTAGTCGCCGGCGAGGCCGTGCAGGCGCCCCGCCAGGAACGGTTCGGTGGCCAGGTGCCTGCGGTCCTGCTGCCCGACGACGACCACGAGCGGGGCGCGGTTCGCGCGGGCCGTGGCGAGCGCGCCGACGGCGTTGCCGAGACCGGCCGTGGTGTGCAGCAGGGCCAGCGCGGGCCGGTCGGTGCGCAACGCGTAGCCGGTCGCCATGCCGATCACCGACGCCTCGTGCAGGCCGAGCACGAAGTCCACATCGGACGGAAGGCCGGCGAGCAGGGACACCTCGGTGGAACCGGGATTGGCGAACAGGGTGGTGAGCCGGAAGCGGCGGAGCACCTCGAAACTGGCGTCTTTCACCGTGGGCACAGTGGCGAGTCCTTCCCGGGCGACCTGCGGGAACGCAGACGTTAGGGAGGAGCCGGCGCGGGTGACAACGCCTCGGTTCGCAATGCGAAACGGCTCAGGTCACGCCGGGCACGACCGCGCCGGTGGACAGCGCCGTGCGCAGGCGGCCGGTGATGACGCGCGCGGTGTCCAGGACGGCATCGAGCTCGGCGCGGCCGAGGCGTTCGACGGAGTACGCGATCGCCACCGCCGCCACGGCCGTGTCCGGTGCGGACGTGACGGGCGCGGCGATCGTGGCGAGCCCCGGGATGACCTCGTTCGCGGTGGCGGCGAAGCCGGTCTCGCGTGCTTTCGCGATCTCGGGCCGCTCGCCCGCACGGGGTGGTTCGGCCGAGAGGATCGCGATGCCGGGTGAGCCACGGGTGAGCGGATGGCGGTCGCCGGGGGTGTAGACGGTGCGGGACCGGGCGCTTTCCACCTCGACCGAGACCAGGGTGACCGCCTCGTCGCCGTCGCGCACGACGAAGAACGCGGTGAGCCCGACCCGCGCGGCGAGCTTCGCGATCTCGGGTTTGGCGATCCGTTGCAGCACCGGCAGTGCGTTGCGGCCCAAGGACTGCGCGCGCGTGCCGAGCACGTAGCCCTGCGGTGTGTGGACGATCAGCCGGTGGTCCTGCAGGGTCCGCAGCAGCCGGTAGACGATCGAGCGGTGCAGCCGCATCTGCTCGGCGAGCTCGGCCAGCGGGAGCGGCGCCTGGGAGAGCGCGATCAGCTCGAGCAGCCGCAGACCCCGGTCCAGGGTCTGCACCGACGGTCTCGGCGGGTCCGGCTGCGCCATTCGCTCACCCTACGCCGGGGACAGCAGTCGCTCGACCAGCGACGCGATGCCGAGCAGCCGCCGGTCATCGCCCCACGGCCCGTCGAGCGCGAGTCCGACCGGCAGGCCTGCGGTGGGCACCGGGACGGTGACGCCGGGCAGCCCGGCGATGCTGCCGGGGCCGGTGTTGCGGATGTAGGTCTCGAAGGTGGGCAGTCGCCGCCCGTCGAGCAGCACCTCGGTGGTGTCGCGGTCGAGCCGTCCGGCGGGCAGTGGCGTGGTGGGGAAGACCAGCGCGTCGACCGCGGACGTTGCGAAGATTCGCCGGTAACCGCCGATGAGCCGCTGTTCTCGCAGCAGCAGCGCACGTTCGTAGACCTCGGTCGTGACGGCGCCGTCCACAATGGAGCCCACGATGCTGCGGACATCGGGGCTGGCGATCCGGCTCGCGAGCTCCGCCAACCCGATCCCTGTCTTCGCCAGGTAGTCGGGCAGCGAGCGGGCCATCTCGTAGAACGTGATCGGGAAGCCGATGTCCCGCTCGATGGTCTCGAAGCCCTCCACGTGCACCGGCACCAGGGTGACTCCGGCGCGGCGCAGCACCTCCAGGCAGTGCTCCCACACCACTTCGGTCTCCGGAGCCAGTGGCGAGGTGAAGTAGGAGTCCGGCACGCCCAGCGTGAGCGCAGACGGTTCTGGTGGCTCGGTTGAACTCAGGTCCGCGGCCAGCACCGTGTCGAGCGCGATGAGACCGCTGACCGTCGCGGCCATCGGACCTACCGTGTCGCGGGTCGTCGAGACAGGGGTGACGCCGGAGCCGGGGTAACGGCCGGTGGTCGGGCGCAGCCCCGCGATGCCCGTGAGGGCCGAGGGCACGCGGACCGAGCCCCCGGTGTCCGTGCCGAGCCCGGCGACGGCCGCTCCCGCCGCGATCGCCGCCGCCGTGCCACCGCTGCTGCCGCCCGCGAACCGGGTCGGGTCCGCCGGGTTGTGCACCGGCCCGAAGGCGGCGTTCGCGCTGGTGGCGCCCAGTGCCAGCTCGTGCATGTTCGTCTTGCCGAGCACGAACGCGCCCGCCGCGCGCAGCCTCGCGACGACCACGGCGTCGGTGCTGGGCACGAACTCGGAGAGCCCGGGTGTGCCCGCGGTGCTCGGCATGCCCGCGACGTGGATGTTGTCCTTCACCACGACCGGGAGACCGTGCAGCGGCCCGGTTCGCTCCGAGTGGTCGGCGGCGTGGGCCAGGTCGGGTGCCCGGTCGGCGATCGTGATGAACGCGCCCAGCCCGGCCGTGCGCTCCACCTCGGTGAGCAACTCCTCGGTGAGCGCGACGCTCGAAAGACGTCCGGCGAGCAAGAGGTCGAGACGCGTCGTCATGTCCCCGGACCCTAGGACGTCGCTCTGACCTGGACAACGCGGTGGTTTCGCTATGAGAGACGGCCTCTGTCCATCCGGCACACCGCCGCTTAACTTCCCTGGCTCTCGGCCCACCTCCGGCTGCTCAGGAGCCCCCATGGAAATCTTCGAGAACGCGATGTCCAGGCGCACCCTGCTGCGTGCGGCAGGGCTCGGCGCGGCCGCCCTCGGCGCCGCGCCGCTGCTGTCCGCGTGCGGCGCCGGTCTCAAGGGCGCCGGTGCCAGTTCCGGCACGTCGGTGAAGATCGGGTACGTCAGCCCGCGCACCGGTGCCTACGCGGCCTTCGCCGAGTCCGACGCCTATCTCCTCAAGCAGGCCAGGGACTTCTTCGCCAAGGGGATCAGCGCGGGTGGCACGAACTACTCGGTGGAGATCCTCGACCGCGACACCGGATCCGATCCCCAGCAGGCGGCGACGGTGGCCGACGAGCTGATCTCCCGGGAGAAGGTCGACCTCGTGCTGGTCACGGCCACCCCGGAGACGGTGCACCCGGTGGCCAACAAGTGCGAGGCCGAGGGCGTGCCGTGCGTCTCGACGATCGAGCCGTGGCAGGCGTACTTCTACGGCCGCGGCGGCTCGCCGGAGAAGACCTTCAAGTACACCTACCACTTCTTCAACGGCATCGAGCAGGTCGCGACCGTCGAGAGCGACATCTGGAAGCTGATGGACACCAACCGCAAGGTGGGCGTGCTGTGGCCCAACGACGCGGACGGCGCGGCCTTCCGCGACACCACGACGGGCTACCGCGCCCAGCCGTCCACGCAGGGCTTCACGTTCGTCGACCCCGGCGCGTACGAGAACGGCACCAAGGACTTCTCCTCCATCATCACCCGGTTCAAGCAGGAGGGCGTCGAGATCCTCGCGGGTGTGCCGACGCCGCCCGACTTCGCGACGTTCTGGACGCAGGCCGCCCAGCAGGGTTTCCGGCCGAAGGTGGCCACGATCTCCAAGGCCATCCTGTTCGGCTCGTCGGTGGCCGCGCTGCCGAACGACCTCGGTGACCGCCTGTCGATCGCGAGCTGGTGGGTGCCGCAGTACCCGTACACCTCCACGCTCACCGGCCAGACGTCCCGTCAGCTCGCCGACGACTACGAGAAGTCGGCGGAGGCGGCCGGGCGCAGGTGGAACCAGGGCCTCGGCCCGAACCACGCGCTGTTCGAGGTGGCCAACGCGGTGCTCACGGCCGTCAACCCCAAGGACCGCGAAGCCGTGGCGGCACAGCTCGGCAAGACCACGATCGACACGATCCTCGGTCACCTGTCCTGGACCGGCGGCGGCGCGGGCAACCCGGTCCGCAACGTGGCCACCATTCCGATGGTCGGTACACAGTGGACGAAGACCGCCGCCGGGTCGTTCGACCTCAAGGTCGTCAGCAACACGCTGGCGCCGAAGGTCGCGATCGACGGCAAGGCGGCGTCGCTGTGACGGAACCGTTGCTGTGCCTCGAACACGTCGCGGTGCGCTTCGGCGCACTGCGCGTGCTCGACGACGTGAGTCTGGAGATCCCGCGCGGCCAGGCGGTCGGCATGGTGGGGCCGAACGGGGCGGGAAAGTCCACTTTGCTCAGTGCCGTCTCCGGTGTGACCAGGACGACCGCGGGCACCGTGAAGGTGGCCGGCCGCGACGTGACGCGGTTGCCGGCCGCCGACCGGTGCCGGCTGGGGATCGGCCGGTCGTTCCAGATCCCGCGCCCGTTCGGCGGTCTGTCGGTGTTCGAGAACGTGCTGCTGGGCGCGGAACGAGGTGCGGGGCTGCCGCGGCGCCAGGCCAGGGAACGGGCGTTGGACGTGCTGGCCACCACGGGAATGCTGGAGGTGGCGAACACCGCGGCGGGGACGCTGCCGTTGCTCGCCCGCAAGCGGCTGGAACTGGCGCGCGCACTGGCCACGAACCCGCAGCTGCTGCTGCTCGACGAGATCGCCGGCGGGCTGACCCAGGCCGAGGCGGACGAGCTCGTCGCCACGATCCTGTCCATCAAGGACGGTGGCACGACGTTGCTGTGGATCGAGCACGTGGTGAAGGCGCTCGTGCAGGTCGTGGACCGGCTCGTCTGCCTCGCCGGTGGCCGGATCTCGGCCGACGGCGACCCGGCCGAGGTGCTGGCCAGCGACGAGGTGGCCGAGGTCTACCTGGGAGGGGCACGCGCGTGAACCTGCTCCATCTCGACTCCGTCGACGCCGGTTACGGCGACTTCCAGGCGCTGTTCGGCGTCGGGCTGACCGTGGCCGAAGGGGAACTGCTGGCATTGGTGGGGGCGAACGGCGCCGGGAAGACCACCCTGCTGCGCACCATCGCGGGCGAGCTGAGCCCGTTCCGCGGCTCGGTCTGCTTCGCCGGTGGGGACGTCACGGCCCTGCCGGACGTGCGGCGGGCGCGGCTCGGCATCGGGCTGGTGCCGGAAGGCAGGCGGCTGTTCGGTTCCCTGACCGTCGAGGAGAACCTCCAGGTCGGGGCCGCCACCGGACGGTCCGGCCCGTGGAACCTGGCGACGATCTACGACCTGATGCCGCTGGTGGCCGATCGCCGCGACCGCAAGGCAGCGCACCTCTCCGGTGGTGAACAGCAGGCGGTGGCGATCGCCCGCGCGTTGATGGGAAACCCCCGCCTGCTGCTGCTGGACGAGGTCTCGCTCGGACTGGCGCCGGTGGTCGTCGACCGGCTGTACGCGTCCCTGCCGGACATCCGCGCGAACGGCATGACCGTCGTCCTCGTGGAACAGGACCTGACGCGCACGTTCGAGGTCGCCGACCGGATCGCGTGTGTCCTCGAAGGACGGATCGTCCTCACCGGTGCCGCCGGTGAGCTGACCCGCGACCAGGTGACGGCGGCCTACTTCGGCACCTCGGAGGTGGTCTCGTGAACTGGGTGAACGCGCTGGTGCAGGGAATCCTGCTCGGCGGGATCTTCGCGATGGCGGCGAGCGGGCTGTCGTTGATGTTCGGTGTCATGAGGATCGCCAACCTCGCGCACGGCGATCTGATGATCCTGGGCGGCTATGTGGCGGCGGCGTGCGCGACGTACTTCGGCGTGCCGGTGTGGCTCACGGCGGTCGTGTCGACGGTGGCCTTGGGGGCGCTGGGTTTCGCCGTCCAGCGGCTGCTGCTGGACCGCGCGATGCGGGTGGGTGAGTTCACCCCGCTGATGGTGACGTTCGGCCTTTCGGTGATCATCCCGAACGCGTTGACGCAGATGTTCTCCAACGACGCCGTGCCGTTGGGAATCGGCGCGCTCGGCACGGCGAGCATCGACCTCGCGCCGGGGCTCGCGATCGGCTGGTTCCCGTTGCTGACCCTGGTCGCCTCGGTGTTCGTGCTCACGGGGCTGCACCTGTTCCTGTACCGCACGCAGTACGGGCGGATCACCCGCGCCACGTCCGACGACAGCCGGACCGTGCGGCTGATTGGCGTGGACAACCGGCGGGTGTACGCGCTGACCACGGTGATCGCGCTGGGCACGGTCGCGCTCGCCGGCACCCTGTACACGATGCGGCAGGGCGGAGTCACGCCGTTCGAGGGGCAGCTGACGGTGCTGTTCGCGTTCGAGACCGTGATCATCGGCGGCCTCGGGTCGTTGTGGGGCACGCTCGCCGGGGGAGTGGCGCTCGGCATCGCGCAGTCGGTCGGCGCGCAGCTGTCGCCAGACCTGCCGCTGCTCGCCGGGCACGTCGTTTTCCTGCTGGTACTGGTGTTCCGGCCGCAGGGCCTGTTCGGGAAGGGAGTGACCGCGTGAACGTCTCGGTGTCGCGCGGCGGGCGTGCCGCGGTCCTCGGTGTCGGCGGTTTCGCGTTGATCGTCGTCGTGCTGGCCGCTTTGCCTTATCTGGTCGAGAGTTCGGTGACCGGGCAGCTGGTCAAGCTGTGCTACCTGATCACGCTGGCCACGATGTGGAACCTGCTCGCCGGCTACGCGGGCATGATCTCCGTCGGGCAGCAGGCGTATCTGGGGCTCGGCGCGTACGTGCTGTTCATCGTCAACGACCACGGTTTCGACGTGTACACGGGCACCATCGTCGTGTCGGTGGTCGTCGGGCTGGTCGCCTGGCCCGTGTCCTACCTGGCGTTCCGGTTGCGCGGCGGGTACTTCGCCGTGGGCACCTGGGTGATCGCCGAGGTCGTGCGGCTGGTCGTCATCCGCTTCGACGCGCTCGGCGCCGCCCGTGGCCGCAACCTCAGCACGATCACCGAGGATCCGGTGCTGCGCCGCGCCTACACGTACTGGCTCGCGGTCGTGGTGATGGCCGCCGCCGTGGCCGGCACCTACCTCGTGCTGCGCAGCCGGGTCGGCCTGGACCTGCAGGCCATCCGGGACGACGAGGTCGCGGCGAGCTCGCTCGGCGTCCGGGTCACCCGAGGCAAACGGCTCATCTACGTGCTGTCGGCGGCCGGATGCGCCGCCGCGGGCGCGGTCATCTGCGTCAGCAGCCTCGGGGTCGCCTCGCCCACGCAGATCTTCGGGGTCCAGTACTCCGCCCTGATGATCTTCATGGTGATCATCGGGGGCGTCGGGACGATCGAGGGGCCGATCATCGGCGCGGTGGCGTACTTCCTGCTGGACAAGTACTTCTCGCAGAGCGGCGTGTGGTACCTGGTGATCATCGGGGCGGCCGCGATCGTGGTGTCGCTCTACCTGCCGCGCGGATTGTGGGGTCTGGTGAGCCGCCACGGCAGGTACGCGGTTTTCCCGGTCGCGCACCGAGTATTGTCCAATTAGGACGAAAGAACCGGCCCGCGTGTCACGCGGGCCGGTTTCGTGTTCAGGAAACGAGTTCCTCGGAGACTTCCTCCAGCGCGGGGAACAGCGGCGTGCTGCCCTGCTCCGGCGTCACGACGAGCGCGGACGGCCGTGTGTTGAGCAGAAGGCGGGCCACGTCCGGGCGGGCGTAGTGCCCCGCAGGGTCCGCCGCGTTCTTCGCGAGGTCGATCAACGCGAGGTCGATGTCCGCCAGCACCAGGCCTTCCTCGTGCTCGTCGAGCGGCTTGCTGAGCAGGCTGGAGTCCGGCCCGTACACCCTGGAGCAGCCGGAGCCCGCGGTGACGAGGGCGCGTTGCTCGTCGGTGCTCGCGAAGACCTCGATGCCGGCGTCGCTGATGACCTGGGTGGCGGTCACGACGAAGCAGCCGCCTTCCAGCGCGTAGGTCTGGGTGACGGCCATGTTGGCCTCCGCGCCGAGAGCGGGCGCGATTCCCTTGTACAGCCCGAAAGCGGGCCAGGACGCGATGTGGATCTGCTCGTGCTGGGTGAACATGGCGTACTTGGTGAGCGACTGCAGGTGTTCCCAGCAGTTGAGGGCGCCGAGCCTGCCGAGGTGGGTGTCGACGACCTTGAGGTGGCTGCCGTCGCTCTCGCCGAACAGGCTGCGCTCGACGTGCGTGGGCTTGAGCTTGCGGCGGTGCAGCAGCACCTCGCCGTCCGGTCCGATGACCGTCTGTGTCATGTAGAGGGTGCCGTGGTCCTTCTCGCTGTAGCCGAGCGCCACGGTGATGTCGTTGCGGCGGGCGGCTTTCCTGATCGCGGCGAGGTGGCGGCCGTCCACGGTCAACGAGTTGGCGTGGTAGCGGGCGACGTACGGCATCTGCCCGGCCACCGGGCCGAGCCACAGGAAGATCGGGTACCCCGGCAGCCAGGTCTCCGGGAAGGCGACCAGTGCGGCGCCCGCGGCGGCCGCCTCCTCGATCAGCGCGATCGTCTTGTCGACGCCCGCGTCGACGTCCAGCCACACGGGTTCGGCCTGGACCGCGGCCACGCGGTAGGTGTCGGGCATGGAGGCCTCCTGTGCGCACCAGTGGAAAGTGCGCTCACGCTAGGCGCCCGCGCGCGCGTGATGAGGCGTTTCAGGCACCGGCAGGCGGCGTTCCGCGCACCGTGCGCGCCTCCGCCGGGGCGACTCCGTAGCGCCGCACGAAAGCCCTGGTGAACGTGGTCCGGTCGGGGAAGCCGAACTGGGCGGCGATCGAGGCGATCGTGCGGTGAGCCTGGCGCGGGTCGGTCAGCGCCCGGTGCGCGGCCTTGAGCCGTTCGGTGCGGATGAACGCCGCGGGCGACGTACCGCTGCCGGCGAACAGTTCGGTGACGTGACGGGGCGAGACGCCGTGCGCACGCGCGAGCACCGCCGGTGACAGATCCGGATCGGCGAGATGCGTCGACACGAACTGGCGCAGGACGGGCAGCAGTGGTTGTGCCGCAACGGTGTTGGTCGTCGTGGCGCGCAGTGCGGTCGCGAGCACCTCGATCGCGGTCCAGCCGAACTCGGCGCGGTGCTCGGGGTCGAGGTCGGGCGAGGTGGCGACGAGCTCCTGGAGGAACACCGCCAGCAGCCGCGTGGCGGGAGAACCCGCGGGCACGTCCCGGCCGCACAGCCCGGCCGCGTCGTCCAGCCGGTCGCGCAGCATCCGGCGGGGCACCTGGAGCACGATCTCCCGCGTGCTGGTGGGAAACAGCAGGCGATAGGGCCGCGTGGTGTCGTACAACGCACCCGAACCGGGCTGCAGGGTCACCACGCGGTCGTCCTGCACCACCGTGCCCATCCCGTGCAGGTGCAGCGAGAACAGGTAGTCCTCGCGAGGCTGGCTCCGGGTCAGGCGGTTGGTGCGCAGGACGACGGACGGACCGTAGGTGCGGACGTCGGTCACCGTCACGCCGGACAGCAGAACGGTCTGCTGGACGGTTCCGCGGAACGCGTCCGCGGTGTCACCGAGGGTGAGCGGCACGAAGCTGTGGCTGATCACCTCAGCCCATTCGTCCTTGCCGCGCGCCTCGATCGGTGCCACCACGTCATTGTGCGTCATGGGAGTGGATCGCGGGGGGACGGTCCGACCGCAGAGGCGCGCTGCGGCGAGCAGACCGTCCACCCCGCCCGCCCGGTGCGCACCGGCGTCCGTCGCGGGAGCCGACGCCGGAATCGGAGAGTCACCGGGCACGCTGAGGGCGGCCGAAAGTGCCGGGCCGCCCCCGAGCGAGCTCACGCGGCGGGAGTGACGACGCGGTGGCCAGGCAGCATCAGGCCGCCGTCGTCGAACAGCACGATCCCGTTGCACAGCAGGTACCAGCCCTGCTCGGGATGAGGGACGACGATCTCGGCGCGGCTGCCGCGCGGGTCCGCCGCGGCAGGGCACTGGGGCTCGTGTTCGCACATGGCTGTCGCTCCCGGTGGACCGGCTGCCGGTTCCTCACCGGCCTCGAGTTCCGGGCCACGTGGAGAGAGCCTGCGCGCCGCGCCCTCGCCGACACATCGGGAGAACTACGGAGAAGGCTACGGATCCTGCGGGGCGGCGGGCACCGCGTTACCTTGGGGCGTTATGAGCACGGTGGTCCGGACATCGGGTCTCCCACTGGAGCTGAGCAGCTTCGTCGGCCGCCGGCACGAGGTCGGCGAGGTCAGGCGGCTGCTGGCGGAGTCGCGCCTGGTGACCCTGACCGGACCCGGCGGTGTGGGCAAGACGCGCCTCGCCGTCGAGGTCAGCAGGGTCATGCACCGGGCGTTCCCGGACGGGGTGGTGCTGGTCGAGCTGGACCAGCTGCGGGACGCGGAGCTCGTGTCGAACGCGGTGGCGCTGGCGGTGGGCATGCGCGAGGCCGGGCGGACGTCGCTCGAGATGCTCGTGTCCTACCTGGAGTCGCGTCGGCTGCTGCTGGTGCTGGACAACTCCGAGCACCTGGTCGACGCCGTCGCCGGGCTGTCCGGCGCGCTGCTGCAGCACTGTCCCGAGCTGCGGATCCTGGCCACCAGCCGGGAATGGCTGGGCGTCGCGGGCGAGGTCGTCATGCCCGTGCCACCGCTCGGCGGCTCCGAGGCCGTGACGCTGTTCGGCGAACGGGCGGCGTCCGTGCGGCTCGGGTACACCGTGAACGCCGCCAACGAGGGCGTCGTGGCCGAGATCTGCCAACGCCTGGACGGGCTTCCGCTGGCGATCGAACTGGCGGCGGCACGGGTGCGCGCGTTGTCGGAGAAGGACATTCTCGTCCGCCTGCCCCAGTCGCTGGCGTCACCGAGGCGCGTGCTGCCCGCCCGGCAGCAGACGCTGCGGTCGTGCATCGAGTGGAGCCACGGTCTGTGCACGGAACGGGAGCGGCTGCTCTGGGCGCGGCTGTCGGTGTTCGCGGGCGGGTTCGAGCTCGACGCCGCCGAGGACGTGTGCTCCGGCGCCGGGCTCGCCGTCCACGACGTGCTGAGCACCGTCTCCTCGTTGCTGGACAAGTCGATCCTCGTCGCGGAGCAGCACGGCGACGTGATGCGCTACCGGATGCTGGAGACCATCCGCGAGTTCGGGGTGGAGCGGCTGGAGCACCTCGGTGAGCACGCCGGACTGCTCCGCCGGCACCGCGACTTCCACCTCGGCCTGATCGAGCGGGCCAACGACGACTGGGTGAGCCCGCGGCAGGCGGTCTGGTTCGCCCGGCTGGACCGCGAGCACGCCAACGTCCAGGCGGCCGTGGACCACTGCCTGCGGCAACCGGGCGAGCTGGACGCCGCGTTCCGGATGCTGGCCGGGCTGTTCCACTTCTACTGGTGGGGCCGCGGCTGGGCCAGGGAGGGACGCCTGTGGCTCGCTCGTGCGCTCGACCGGCCGGGCCCGCCGTCCGTCGAGCGCGCCAGGGCTCTGCTCACCGACGGCAGCCTGGCGTCCGCGGACGGGCAGTTCGACATCGCCCTGCGCCGCCTGGCCGACGCGAGGGCCGACGCCGGGTTGCTCGCGGACCCGAGCATCGCGGCCTTCGGCTGCTGGGTGGAAGGCAGCGTCGACCTCTACAGCGGCAAGCTGCCCGAGGCCGTCGAAGCCTTCGAGCAGGGGATGGCGGTGCTGCCGCCCGGAGTGGACGTCCAGTGCCGCCTCGACCTGATGCTGAGCTACTCGAGCGCGGTGGGCCTGCTCGGCGACGTGGCCCGTGCGACCGCCTGCCACGAGGAGTGGTTGCGGCTCACCGAGCCCGCGGGTGAGTGCTTCCACCGGTCGTACGCGCTGTGGAGCATGGGCCTGTTCGCGATGACGCGGGGCGAGCACGACCAGGCCGCCGAGCTGCACCGCGAGAGCATCCGGCTGCGCCGCGACATCCGCGACCTCACCGGGATCGGATGGTCGACGGAGTCGTTGTCGTGGGTGGAGTCCGCGCTGGGGCACGACGAGGTGGCGGCCACGCTGCTCGGTGCGGCGGACCGGGTCTGGGAGATCATGGGCCGTCCACTTCGGACCTACCAGCACCTGTACCCGTACCACGAGGAAACCGAACGGGTCGGGCGAGAACGGTTGGGCGGCAAGGGGTTCGAGTACGCGTTCGTGCACGGGCGGGCGATGAGCGTCGACGAGGCCATCGCGTTCTCCCTGAACGAGAAGGCTGCGGCCGTCGAACCGGCCGAGCCGCCGGCCGTGCTGACCCGGCGGGAGCGCGAGATCGCCGGGCTGATCGCCGAGGGACTGACCAGCAGGCAGATCGCGGACCGGCTGGTGATCTCGGTGCGGACCGTGGAGACCCACACCGAGCACATCCTCGCCAAGCTCGGGGTCAGGTCGAGGGTGCAGGTCGCGAACTGGGTGTCGCGGCAAGGCTGACCGGTGCGGTGAGCAGGCCGATCACCAGGTCGACCAGCTCCGCGGCTGAAGCAGGGTCGTCCGGCGGCAGGTCGCCCGCGCAGACGGCCCGTTCCCGGTCGGCGAGCAGGGCGAACAGCACGGTGGGCAGGACGCGCAGCCGGCGACGCCTGACCGCGGGCGGCAGGTCGTGCAGCGCGCGGTCGAGGCGCAGGATGATCAACCGGACAGCGGCTCGGCCGGCCCGGTCGAGGTTGGTGTCCGCGGCGAGCGCCGGGTGGGTGCGGACCTGTTCGAGGAACCGGGCGTAGTGGGTTGCGCCGTGGTCGTAGGGGACGGTCAGCATCGGCACGACCAATGCCCCGACGAGGGCGCGGAGGTCGTGCGCCTTGCCCGCGGCCTCGCTCTCGGTGAGCAGTTCGAGGCGGTGCTGTTCCAGGTCGGCGATGCGGAACGAGGCGACGGCGTCGATCAGTCCGTCCCTGCCGCCGAAGTGGTACTGAACAGCGGAGTTGTTGCGCTGACCCGCGGCCGTCGCGATGTCGCGCAACGGCACGTCGAGGCCGCGCTCGGCGATCAACCGCTCGGCGGCGACGATGATCCGCTCTCGGGCGTCCGCGCTGGCCACGCCATCACGTTAACACGCATGTCTTGACTTTTAAGCGCGAGCGCTTAAGTCTGGCCACGTGGTGACGGACATGTTCGCGCTGCCCGACGCGGTGGCGGTGGTGACCGGAGCAGGCCGCGGGATCGGTGCGGCGTCGGCGATAGCGCTCGCCGAGGCGGGTGCGGACGTGGTGATCAGCGCACGTACCGCGGACCAGCTGGACGAGGTCGCCGGCAAGATCGAGGCGCTGGGGCGGCGGGCGGTGGTCGTCGCGGCGGATCTGTCCGATGTGGACGCCGTGACGTCGTTGGCGCACACGGCCGCCGAACGGTTCGGGCGGCTCGACGTGGTGGTGAACAACGTGGGCGGCACGCTGCCGAACACGTTCCTGACCACGACGCCGGACTTCCTGGAAGAAGCCTTCCACTTCAACGTGACCACCGCGCACGCGCTCACCGTCGCGGCGGTTCCTCACATGCTCGCGGGCGGTGGCGGGTCGGTGGTCAACATCTCGTCCGTGATGGGCAGGCTGGCGGGACGCGGGTTTCTCGCCTACGGCACGGCGAAAGCGGCCCTGACGCACTACACGCACCTGGCCGCCACGGATCTCGCGCCGCGGATCAGGGTGAACTCGATCGACGTGGGCTCGGTCCACACCTCGGCGCTGGACGTGGTCGCGCGCGACGAGAAGATCAGGACGTCGATGGAACAGGCGACACCGTTGCGCCGGCTCGGGAAACCGGAAGAGGTCGCGGCGGCGGTGCTGTTCCTGGCGTCCCGGGCGTCCGGCTACACGACCGGCTCGGTGCTGCGGGTCGACGGCGGGATCGGCGCCCCCAACCTGGACTTCAAGCTGCCTGATCTCTGAGGAGGCTCGGATGCGCGTGGTGCAGTGGAGCACCGGCAACGTCGGCAGGTGGGCGCTCAAGGGCATCCTCGGCCACCCCGGTCTGGAGCTGGCCGGCGTGTGGGTGTCGAGTTCTGCCAAGAACGGCCGGGACGCGGGCGAGCTGGCCGGGGTCGACCCTGTCGGGATCCTCGCGACCACGGACGCGGCCGCGTTGATCGAGTTGAAACCCGACTGCGTGGTCTACACGGCGATGGCCGACCACCGGCTGAACGAGGCGATCGACGACCTGTGCCTGTTGCTGCGCAACGGGATCAACGTGGTGGCCAGCGGACCCGTCTTCCTGTCCTTTCCGGACGGCACCGTGCCGCCCGAGGTGGTCGAGCCCGTCCGCCAGGCCGCGGCCGAGGGCGGAAGTTCGTTGTGGGTCAACGGCATCGACCCCGGCTGGGCCAACGACTGGTTGCCCCTGATGCTGTCCGGCACCTGCCAGCGCATCGACCTTCTGCGCTGCTCGGAGATCCTCGACTACTCCACCTACGACAACCCGTTGGTGCTGTTCGACATCATGGGGTTCGGCTCGTCGCCCGACCAGACCCCGCTGCTGCTGCAACCCGGGGTGCTGACCCTCGCCTGGGGCAGCGTGGTCCGTCAGCTGGCAGCGGGTCTGGATGTGGAACTGGACTCGGTCGTCGAGCACCACGAACGGTTCCCTGCACCGGAACCGTTCACCGTCGCCGGCCGCACGGTCGAGGCGGGCACGATGGCGGCACTGCGGTTCACGGTCAGCGGCATGATCGGGGAGGAGCCCGTCCTGGTGCTCGAACACGTCACCAGGCTCCGGGCGGACCTCGCACCGGACTGGCCGCAGCCCGTCGGCACCGGTTGCTACCGCGTGGAGATCACCGGCGAGCCGAACTATGTGCTGGACCTGCGGCTGGTCGGCAGCGACGGCGACCACAACACCGCGGGAGTGGCGTCCACCGCCATGCGGCTGGTGAACGCCATCCCTGCGGTGGTCGCGGCCCCGCCCGGCCTGCTGACCGCGCTCGACCTGCCCCTGACGCCGGGACGAGGGCTGGTGTGGGCCGGGAAGCCGTGACCGATCAGCTCTCCGAACTCGCCAGTCGCCGGGCCCTGCGCCGTTCCGCCACTCCTTCGACGATCGTGTAGAGCGTCGGCACGAGCACCAGGGTCAGCAGCGTCGAGCTGATCAGGCCGCCGATGACGACGATCGCCAGCGGCCGCGAGATGAACTCGCCGCTGCCGGTGATGCCGAGCGCCATCGGGCTCAAGGCGCAGATCGTGGCGACGGCGGTCATGAGGATCGGGCGCAACCGTCGCCGCCCGCCTTCGACCACCGCCTCGTGCACGCTCATGCCTCGGGCGCGGTACTGGTTGATCAGGTCCAGCAGCACGATCGCGTTGGTCACCACGATCCCGATCAGCATCAGCAGTCCGATCAGCCCCGGCAGGCCGAGCGAGGTCCCGGTGAGCAGCATCAGCACCACCGCGCCCGTCGCCGCGAACGGGATCGACACCAGCAGGACGAGCGGCTGGACGACGCTGCGGAACGTGGCGACCATGATCAGGAACACCAGGACGACCGCGGCGGCCAGAGCCAGGCCCAGGTCGGTGAACGCCGCTGTGAGGTCGGCGCTCACGCCGCCGACGGTGTAGGTGGCACCGGCGGGGAGCTTCAGCGCGGCGAGCCTCGCCTCCAGGTCGTCCGTGACGGCCCCGGTGTCGGAGGTGTCGGGTGTGCCGGTGACCGACGCGTACCGGGCCCCGTCGATGTGCGTGACCTGCACCGGCCCCGCGACCCGCTGCACGGTGGCGAGTGCGTCGAGGCGGAGCGGGCCGGACGGTGTCGGCACCGGCAGGGCCTTGAGCGCGTCCAGGTCGGCCGGGGTGGTGCCGGTGCGCAGCACGATGTCGCGTTGCCCGCCGTCGATCGTGGCGGAAGTGAGGGTCAGCCCGCGGTACACCGTCGAGACGTGTTCGGCGATCGCGGTGTCGCTCAGGCCGTGGCGGGCGGCGGCCTCCCGGTTGACGGTGACGTCGACCCGCGGCGCGCTGGCTGCGAGGTTGCTGGTCACGTTGATGACCTTCGGTGTGGCCGCGACCGCCGCGCGGACCTGTTCGGTGGCCTGGGCGAGAACCGCGGGGTCGGAGGAGCGGACCACGACCTCCAGCCCACTCGAACCACCGCCCACGTCGTCGCCGACCCCGACGGTGGTCTTCCCGATGTCAGTCATCGCGGCGAGACGGTCCCTGACCTTCTGCGAGAACGCGGTGACGTCCGTGCCGTCCTTCACGGTGACCGTGAACGTGGCTTCGCCGCCGTTGCTCGCATCGCCGAACGAGCCGGTGCTGCCGGAAGCGCCGATCGTCACCTGCGAGCTCGCGATCTCCTGGTACTCGGTGAGGATCTTCTCGACCTTCCTCGCCGCCTCGTCGGTGGCCGCGAGGCTGGTACCGGCGGGCAGCTGCTGCTTCACGCTGATCGTCGTCGTGTCGCTGGAGTCGAGGTAGTTGATCTGCAGCTGGGTGGCGAGACCGGCCGTCCCCAGGAACACCAGGGCACCGACCAGCAGCGTCGTCACCCGCCGCCGGGTGGCGAACTCGATCACCGGCACGTAGATCCGTTGCAGCAGGCTGCGTCGTTCTTTCTCCTGCGCCTCCCGGTGGATCCGCTCAGGGTCGGCACCGGCGGGCGAGCGCAGGAACCAGTACGCGAACGCGGGCACGATCGTCAGCGAGACCACCAGGGAGGCGAGCAGCGCCACGGTCACGGTGATCGCGAACGGCCCGAAGACCTGGCCGATGAAGCCCCCGATGAACGCGATCGGCAGGAACACCGCGACCGTGGTGAGCGTCGAGGAGACGACCGCGCCGGTGACCTCCCGGACGCCGGACAGCACCGCCTCCCGTTTCGGTTCGCCGTAGCCGAGATGGCGTTTGATGTTCTCCAGCACCACGATCGAGTCGTCGACGACACGGCCGACAGCGATGGTGAGCGCCCCCCAGCGTGAGCAGGTTGAGCGTGTAGCCGCGTGCCCAGAGCACCAGCAGGGCGACCACGATCGACACCGGGATGGACAGCGCGGTCACCAGTGTGGAACGCAGCGACAGCAGGAACACCAGGATCACCAGGACGGCGAACCCGAGGCCGAGCACGCCCTCGGTGGTGAGCCCTTCGACGGCCTTCTCGATCGACGGCGCGCTGTCGGACGTGATGGTGAGCTGCGCGTCCCCGCCGAGCTCGCGTTGCAGATCGGCCAGCTGGGCGCGGATGGCGTGCGAGATCGACACCGCGTTGCCGTCCGGGCGCATCGTCACCGACAGGCCGATGCTCGGCTTGCCGTCGAGCCGGGTGAGCGAGGTGACCTCGTCGGGCACCAGGTCGACGGTCGCGATCGAACCGAGCCGCACGGGCGCGGGAGGAGGTTCGTCGGACTTCGGTTCCACGGCCACGAACAGGTTGCGGACGTCGTCCATGGTGCGCAGTCCCGCGCCGACCTGGATCGCGAGCGACTCCTTCTGCTGCGTCAGCGTGCCCGCCGGAGCCGCCGAACCGTTGGAGCGCAACACTTCCGAGACGGCCGCGGTGGTGACGCCCGCGGCTGCCGCCTTCGCCGGGTCGAGCGTGATCCGGACCTGGTCTGTGGTGCCGCCGAGCAAGTCGACCCCGCGCACCCCCTGCACGGTCTGCAGCTTCGGCACGACCGCCTGCCGGAGCCGTGCGGTGAACGCCCGCGCGTCGGCGGTGCTGGTCGCCGACACCTGCATGATCGGGACGTTCTCGAACGAACCGGCGCTCACCTGCGGGTCGCTGCCCTGCGGCAGCTGCCCCGAGATGCGGCCGACCGCGGCCTGCAGCCTGCTGACCATGTCGTCGGACGGTGTGCTGTAGTCGAACGCGACCTCGACGCTCGCCGACCCCTCGCGGGAGACCGATGTGACCGAGGTGGCGCCGTTGACCGACTTCACCGCGGTCTCGATCGGTGTCGTCAGCTGCTGCGCCACGATGTCCGGTGGCGCGCTGGGGAGCTGCGCGGTGATCACCGCCATCGGGAGCGAGAGCGGTGGCAGGAGCTGTTGTTTGAGCTGGGGGATCGCGTAAGCGCCGAAGCCGAGCACGATCACGGTGATGAGCGCGACCAGCCCCCGGTTCGCGAGGCTCAGCCGAGCCAGTGCGGACATGATGGTGTGCCCCTCGGGTCAGTTGGGATCTTGGGCGTTCACCATCGCCGGACCGGCGGCCCCGGCGCGTCGTCCCGCGGCAGTCGGCTCGTACCGTGTCCGGAGCGCGCCGGATACCGCGTCGGGATGACGCGCGGACCGGACGGCGTCCCTACGATGAAATGCATGGAACTTGCCGGTTTGCGGCGGTCAGCCGGGCTGCATCCACAGTGGACGGACGGCGCGGTGGGCCTCTTCCTGGCCGTCCTCTCGATCGCGATGACGCGCGTCTCCCCGCTCGGCGAGCCCCGGGAGGAGATCACCGGGTACCACGTCGTGGCCGCGGTCGTGGTGTTCGCCGCCGTCGCCTGCCGCCGCCTGGCGCCGTGGCGGGTGCTGGTCGGCACGACGGTTGCCGGGTTCCCGATCACCGTCGGGCTGGGCGGGCAGCCGCTCGCGCTGACGGTCGCGCTCATGATCGCCCTCTACACGGTCGCGCTGGTGACCGGCCGCCGCACCCTGTGGTTGAGCACCGTCGGCGTGTTCCTCGTGGGGTGGCTCGCGAGCATGATCGGCGGCGCCGCGCCGTGGTGGGATCCGGGCACCAGCGTGGATCTCGCGTTCCTCGGCATGGCCGCCGCCTACGGGGACGCCACCCGGAGCAGACGGGCCTACGTGGCGGCGGTCGAGGACCGCGCGGAGCGGGCGGAGAGGACCCGCGAGGAGGAGGCGCGCCGCCGGGTCGCCGAGGAGCGGCTGCGGATCGCGAGGGAGCTGCACGACGTGGTGGCCCACCACATCGCCGTCGTGAAGGTGCAGGCCACCGGCGCCCGGCATCTCGGGCCGGGGCACGAGGAGCAGACCGCAGGAGCGCTGGACGCGATCAGTCGTTCCGCCGACGCGGCGTTGCGGGAGATGGCGTTCGTCGTGGGTCTCCTGCGCGAGCCGTCACCCACCCGGCCGCCGCGCGGGCTCGCGCAGCTGACCGATCTGATCGAGGACGTCTCCGGCCACCTCGCCGTCGAGCACCGTCAGAACGGAGACGCGCGGCCACTGCCCACGGCCGTCGACGTCGCGGCGTACCGGATCGCGTTGGAGGCGCTCACGAACGCTCAGAAGCACGGCGACGGGACCGCCGCTCTCACCGTCGCCTACGACTCGCTGGGGGTCACGCTTGACATCACCAATCCGTTGGGCCGCAACCAGAACAGCGGGTCCGGCTACGGCATCCCCGGCATGCGTGAGCGCGCCGAAGCCCTCGGCGGCAGCGTCACGGCAGGGGTGGACGGATCCGGCCGGTTCGCGGTGCGCGCCTCCCTGCCCGCGGTGACCTCATGATCATCCGGGTGTTGCTCGTCGACGACCAGCCGCTGATCCGCGCCGGTTTCCGGATGTTCCTCGCCTCCGAACCCGACATCGAGATCGTGGGAGAGGCGGACAACGGGCGGGAGGCCGTGCGGCTGGCCGGGACGTGCCGGGCCGACGTCGTGCTGATGGACATCCGGATGCCCGAGTTCGACGGCATCGAGGCGACCCGGGAGATCGCCGCCGCCGAAGACCTGGCGGGCGTGCGGATCCTCGTGCTGACCACGTTCGAGAACGACGAGAACGTCGTGCGCGCACTCCGCGCCGGTGCGAGCGGGTTCCTCGGCAAGAACGTCGAACCAGCGGAGTTGTTGCGCGCCATCAGGGTCGTGGCCGCGGGCGAGGCGTTGCTGTCACCGGCTGCCACCCGCGGGCTCGTCGGTCAGTTCCTGAGCCAGGCCCGACCGGTTCCGTTGCCGCCACCGGTCGGGCTGGACCAGCTGACCGAACGCGAACGCGAGGTCCTGGTGCTCGTCGCCCACGGACTCACCAACGACGACATCGGCGAACGGCTCTTCCTGTCCCCGCTGACCGTCAAGACCCACGCGAACCGCGCGATGGCCAAGCTCGGTGCCCGCGACCGGGCTCAGCTCGTCGTCATCGCCTATCAGAGCGGACTGGTGCGGGCAGGGGACCCCGTGCCGTGATGCCGAAGAACTCGAGGGCGGCCGCGGCCATCCCCGCCGACGGCAGGCTGTGCCCCGCGCCCTGGACGCTGACCGCCTCGACCCTGTCGGCGTAGCGGCGGCGGTTCCAGCCGGGACGCGGGGTGTCGGTGGACGTCGGCGTCTGGCTCAGGCCCGCGACGTTGGTCCACTGCTCGATCTCCTCCTGCAGCAAGGAGTACGGCACGAGGGTGTCCGCGGTGCCGTGCCACAGCTGCATCCGCGGGCGGGGACCCTGGTAGCCGGGGTAGGCCTGGCGGACGGCGTCGCCCCACTGCTGCGGGGTGCGGTTCATGCTGCCGCCGGTGCACTTGCTGCGGCCCGGCGGGTAGTCCGCGGCGTTGGCGAAGCAGTTGAACGGCACGCCCATGAAGGCCGCGCCCGCCTTGAACACGTCCGGGTAGAGGGCGAGCATCTCGTTGGTCATCATGCCGCCGGACGACGAGCCGGTGGCGAACACGCGATTCGGGTCGCCGCCGTACCGCTGCTGGACGTACGTGACCATCGAGACGATCGACACGGGATCGCTGCCACCGCCCCTGCGCTTGGCGGCGTCGGACCACGTGTCGAAGCACTTGCCGAACCCGGCTTCCTGTTGCGCGCTCGGGTAGATCACGACGAACCCGAGCCGGTTCGAGAGCGAGGCGAACTCGCTGCCCGCGTAGAAGCCGGGTCCGGAGCCGCCGCAGCCGTGCATGGCGACCACGATCGCCGGTTTCGCGGGGCGGGCGTCCGGCACGTAGACGTGCATGCGCATGCGGCCGGGGTTGGTGCCGAAGTTCGTCACCTCCACCAGGGACGCCGCGGACGCCTGTGGTGCCGGCAAGAGGCTCGTGATCAGGACCAGGGTCAGGAGCGCGGTTGTGCGCGCGGTCATCGTCCACCTCCGGGCTGGGGTGCCCGAAGTTATTCAGATCTGTGACGGTCGTCAATATTTTGGCGAACGACGAAGGTGGGGTGTTCGACGAACAACGGTCAGCCGCGCAGGTAGCGGGTCACCATCGCGACCAGCTCGGTCTCGAACGTCTCGACGGGGGTCGTGCGCGGTCCGGCCATGAACTTGTGCGTGTTGATCTCGACGGTGAGCAGGACGAGCTCGGCGGCCATCGTGACGTCGCCGACGTGGATGTCGGGGTGCCGGGTGAGGATCTCGCGGAGCTGGGCGGTGCGCAGCTTCTCGTGTCGGCCGATCGTGTCGAGCAGCTCCTGTGAGACCGGTGCCTCCTCGATCATCACCCGGAGCAGCCGGGGATCGTCGCGGTGGCTGTCGATCGCGTCGCGCACGAGCTCCCGGACCGTCGCCTCCAGCGTGCCCGGCGAGAGGTCGAGCGTGTCGGCGCTGGTCCGGGCACCGCGGTCGATGTGCTGGACCAGGAGCTCGGCGAGGATCGCGTCCTTGTTCGGGAAGTACTGGTACAGCGAGCCGATGGAGATGCGGGCGCGCTCGGCGATGCGGTTGGTGGTGCCGGAGGCGTAGCCGTGCTCGGCGAAAACGTGAGCAGCCGCGGTGAGGATGCGGTCGCGGGTGAGCTCGGCGCGCACCTGACGGGGCTTGCGACGTGGCTCCAAGCGACGGTCTGCGGACGGCATCCTGGTCTCCTCGGCGGCGGTGAAAAGCGAGTAGTCAATACCTGAGCTAATGCTCACAATAGTGTCATGAACAGCGGAAACATCACAGTCCGCCGCCTGTCCACCGCTGATGAGCTCGAAGCGATCCTGGGACAGCCGCCGTCGATGATCATGCTGAAACAGATCAGCGTTCTCGATGAAGGCTGCCGGGCGGTCCTCGCGCGTTCGCCGCTGGCGGGCTTCGGTTACCGGGACGCGGATGGCGTGAGTCGCACGACGTTCATCGGTGGCGCGCCTGGGTTCGTGCGCGTTCATTCGCCCACGCGGATGTCGTTCACCCTGGCGGACGGGGAGGCGCACGGCCCGGTGTCGTTCGTCTTCCTCCTGCCGGGTGTCGGGGAAGCCTTGCGCGTCAACGGTTCCGTGACTCGTCGGAAGGGCGCGGAGACGTTCGTGGACGTCGCCGAGGCGTACGTGCACTGCGCGCAGGCCGTCATCCGCTCTCGGTTGTGGCAGCCGCCGGTGTCTTCCGAGCCGGCGCCGGAGGTCGAGGGCGATGGACCGTTGTGCGGTCCCGGCGTCGCGGACTTCGTCGCCGCAGCGCCGTTCCTCGCACTGTCCACTTGGGATTTCGCAGGCGGGAGCGACACGAGTCCGCGTGGGGATCACGGTGCTGTCGCGCGAATCCTCGACGGCAGGACGCTCGTCATCGCCGACCGCAAGGGCAACAAGCGTGCGGACAGCCTGCACAACCTCGTGCAGGACGACAGGCTTTCGTTCGCCGCGCTGGTTCCCGGCCGCACCGGTGTGCTGCACGTCCGCGGCCGGGCCTCGATCACCGACGATCCCGCGCTGCTGGAGCCGCTGGCGTTGCGCGGAATGCCCCCGCACGCCGCGTTGGTCATCGACGTCGAGCACGCCGAGGTGACCGCGAACGACGCCGTGACGCGGTCGCGGGTCTGGGCTTTGAGCACCCATCTCGACCGCGGCTCGGCGCCGGACCTGATGGTGATCGCCGGGAATCATCTCGCCGCGAACATGGCCGGCAGAAGCGCCCGGATGATCCGGATCGTCGCCGGGATTCCCGGGATCGGCCGGGTGTTGCGGTGGGCGATGAACCTCGGCTACCGGTCCGGGCTGCGCAAGGAGGGGTACGACGACGTCCAGGTCGGCTCGCCGCCTGTCGTTGGACCCGATGCGCCGCAACGGTTGCGGGAGGTGCGTGTCGCGGAGGTGCGCAGGGAGACACCGAGCGCGGTCACCCTCGTGCTGGAGGACTCCACGGGGGAGGCGTTCCAGTTCCGGCCGGGGCAGTTCTTCACGCTCGTCACCGACATCGGCCGCCGTGCCTACTCGGCTTCGTCTGCGCCAGGACCTCGGCTGGAGGTCACGGTCAAGCAGGTCGAGGGCGGTCGCGTCTCGACGCACGTGCACCAGAACATCGTCGCCGGGGACCGGTTGTCGCTTCGAGGTCCGTCCGGGGCGTTCCACGTCGATCCCGAGGCGGCGCACGACGTCGTGCTGATCGCGGCGGGCAGCGGTGTGACGCCGATGATGAGCATGATCCGCACCTTGCTGGCGGGATCGGCAGGCCGGATCTCGTTGCTGTACAGCAATCGCAGCCAGCAAGAGGTCATCTTCGCCGATGAGCTGTCCCGGTTGGCCGAGGAGCACCCGGAGCGGTTGTCGATCACCCACGTCCTGACGCGGGAACGTGGACGGCTCGACGCCGCTGGTGTCCGCGACTGGCTCACCGCGCTGCGGCCGTCCGGTGACGCCCGGTTCTACGTGTGCGGGCCGGAGGCGTTGATGGACACGGTCTCGGCTGCCCTGGCCGAGTTTGGTGTTCCTGACTCCCTTGTGCACCGCGAGCGCTACAGCAGTGGGGCGGACACTCCTGTCTCGGCGACCGCGCCGCAGGTGATGGTCGTCGAGGACGGCACACGCGTGGTCGTCGAGCCCGGCCAGACGTTGCTCGACGCCGGGCTCGCCGCAGGACTGCCGATGCCGTACTCGTGCACGGTCGGCAGCTGCGGGGACTGCCGGGTGAAGCTCCTCGGTGGCCAGGTCGCGATGAGCGGACCGAACTGCCTGACACCGCAACAGAAGGCCGACGGCGACGTTCTGACGTGCGTGGGCTATCCGTTGTCCGAGGTCGAGCTCGACCTCCTCGCGTAGCGGCGTCCAGCGCTGGGCTATCCGGCCTGATGCGGGAACATCGCGAACGACAGGTCGTCGGTGAGCGGTGTCGACATGTGACCCTCACCCGTCGTGTCCTCAAAGGACAGCAGCGCGCCCGGCCCGAACTCGCGGCGTTCCCCGTTCGACACCGTGACTGCCGCTCGGCCGGTCAGCACGACGAGCCACTGCTTGCGCGGCGCTACGTGCAGTTCCCACTCGGGCGTGCCGCCTGCGGGTTGTTCGACGACGAGCATCCGCGCCGCTGGAAACGGTCCGGACACCAGCAGTGGCGGCACACCTTCGACCGTGACCGTTGGTGTGCCTTCCACCTCGACGTCCTCGAAGACCGATTTGCCGTTCTCGTCCGCGAAAACCCTGACGTACCGCATGATCTGCAGGCTACTCTCGATCTTCGAGGTAGCGGGTGTGGTCGGACTGCCGTTGCGCGTCTGCCGCGTGGAACCGTTCGGCGACCCGCACGGCATCCTTGTGAAGCAACTCCAGCTGCCGCACCAGTTCCGTGCCCGAACCGCGGGCGGCGGAGTACCACCACGGCAGGTTCACGTAGGTCTGCACGGACAGCGGCAGATCGGTGCCGACGAGCCGCACCACCGCGTGCAGCGCATCCGGGTCTGCGCGTAGCTCGCGTGGACGGTCCAGCATGCCACGCAGGATCTCGGCGATCTCACCCAGCTTCGGCATGACCTCACCAGGCACGCTGAAACCCTGCACGCGCACCAGGAGCGCGTCCAGCTCGGACCGGAGCTGCCCTGCTTCTTCTTCGGGATCGGTGACCAGGATGATCCGTTCGGGCGGCGCGGCGAGGGCGCCCACGCCGTACAGGCCGATCACCACGACGACCCAGTAGGAGCCCGCGAGCCCAGCGAAGTGCAGCAGCAGGCCGATCAGCCCGCCCGTGCATCCCGCGAGGTTCTTCCAGGACGCCAGGTAGCGCAGCACCGGGTTACTGGTAGCCACGGATCTCCTTGAAGGCGGACGAGAGCGAGCGGCTGCGGGCGTCGAACACCTTGCCACCGCTCATCTTCGCGAGCCGGTCCATCTCGGCCGTGGCGCTCTCGCCGAACAGCACCGGGAAGATCGGGATGCCCTTGAGGTTCTGCTGCAGGTTGCGGTGGAACGTCTCGAACTGGCCGATGTCCTCACTGCCGGTGTTCTCGCCGTCGGTCATCAGCACGATCGAGGTGAACCTGTCCGGGTCCGCGTTGATCTGCTCGTGCAGCACGTCGTAGCCGCTGCGCAGGCTGCTGTAGATCGCGGTGCCGCCCGCCGCGTCCAGTGACGTGGCGGTGGTGCGGATCTGGTCGAGCACCGGGCGCGGGTTGTCCGCCGCCACCTCGTACTTCAACGGCGGTTGCGCGGTGCTGTTGAACGGCAGCAGGGTCACTTGTTCGCGTCCGTGGAACCTGTTGAACTTGCCCGCGAGCGACTCGTCGGCGCCGGTCAGTCCGACCAAGGCCTGCCTGAGGCCCTCGATGCGGTCGCCCTGCATCGAGCCGGACGTGTCGAGCACGTAGAGGGTGCGGGACGGGCGGCGCAGCTGGTCGAAGTACGTCGTGATCAGACCGTCCACAGCGGACTGGCTGCCTGGGAACGGCAGCTCGACGAGGTCCTTCACCGCGAACTTGCCGTCCAGCGGCACCTGCGGCACTGCCGGGCGGCGGTGCGTGGTGTCCATGATCCTGCGCTGGGCGTCCGGGCTCTTCAGGTAGTCCGACAGCTTCTGGTGCGCCTCACGGGCTTCCGACGACGCCGACGTGAGCAGCGTGAGCGGGTAGTCCGCGGTCACCACGCCGTCGCTGGGGTAGACCAGCGTCAGTTCGTTCTGCGACAACAGGACCGACTCGTAGTTGATCAGACCGTCCACTTTGGCGCCGGGATCCTCACCCCTGGCCCTGCGCTGGTAAGCCTCGGACAGCCAGCCGGACGAGCCCGCGGACAGCGTCTGGGCCGAGAAGAACTGCTTGAGCTGTGGCGCAACCGCGTTGATCTTGGCCGCGTCCAGCGCAGAGCCCGAACCGGACAGCGCCGCCGCGACGCCGACCAGTGCGGAGAAGCCGGAGTTGGAGGCGGACGGGTCGGTCATGCCGTAGGTGAACTTCCGCGCGCCCGCGGCCTCGGCGATCTCGGCCCAGCCGACGCGCTTGGAGTCCCAGCCGAGCTCGCGCACCTTCGCGGCGGGCAGGCCGAGGACGACGGGGGAGGACATCACCTTGGTCGGCGTGCCGAGACGTTTCTGGGCCTCGGGAACCAGTTCCAGGTAGCGGTTGGAGGAGAACCAGACGGCGTCGAAGCCCTGCTCGGCGGCACCGCTCGCGACCTTCTCCGCGCCCTCGATGGTGCCGGTGAAGCTGAACTTGACGCTGATGCCGGTGGCCTTGGCGGCCTCGTCGAGGACGGGCTGCAGGTCCGCGAGCTCGCTGCCGGCGAGGACGCGCAGCACGCCGGGGGAGGCGTCGCCGACAGGTCTGGACGGGTCTGCTTCGTCGGAACATCCCGCGAGCAGGGCCACGACGGCCACTGCGGGGATGAGGCGGCGGATCATGCGGGCTCCAAAGTAGTGGCGGGTCAAGACTGCTCACCGGTCTCGCGGACCCGGCTCAGGTGGTCGTGGGCGCGCCGGATCTCGGCGTCCAGCGCGGTCACCGTGCTGGACATCGAGTCGGCCGCGCGGGCCTTGAACGTGTCGATGGCGTCGATCGCCGCGTAGATCTGGTCGAACGACGTCCGCACCGCCTCGATGCCGACGGCGGGCGTCGCGGCGATGCGCTGGATGTCCTGACCCTGCAACGACATCAGCGTCGCGTTCGACCGCAGGATCGAGTCGGTGAGACCGCGCACGGCGTCGACCTGGTCGATCACCTCGCGCTGCCCGGCCAGTGCCGCCGCCACCGCCACACCGATGCGCAACGCCGTGACGGTCGTGCTGACCGCGCGTTCGATGCCCTTGATCAGCTCGTCGTTGTTGCGGCGTACCACATCCAGGGCCATGTAGCCCTGTGCGCACACGGCGAGCTGGGTCAGCAGGTCCTGATGCCGTTGCCGCAGTCCGAAAAGGACATCAGCACGCAACGCGGTAGCGCGACCGGGATCCGACAGGTCGAGGATGTCCACCTGCCGCCCGACGGCCTCGTCCATCTCCGCGGCGAGCGCGGCGTCCTGCGACAGCTTCGTCATCAGGTCCCACAACCGCTGCCGCTCGCCCTTGATGGCCGCGTTGTCGCGCTTCAGCGCGTCCTGGCCCGACCGCAGCTTCAGCACGATCCGGTTGACGGGCTCGTCTGCCGCCCGGAGCCTCGCCAAGAGCCCTTTCGCCGCGTTGCCACCGGGGATGAACCCGAGGATCTTGCGGCTGGTCAGCTTGGTCAGGTCCTGCGGGTCCAACTCGCGCACGGACCGTCGCAGCTCAACCAGACTCGTCGACACCTGCGCGCCATGCGGCGACGAGACCGAGGCCAGCGTGCGGTCCAGCATCCGGCCCGCGATCTGGGCCGCCACCCGCATCTCCGCCTCGCCCAGCACCAACGCCTGGTCGACGATCCGGCCGAAGTCCGGAGACTGCGGGTCGACCGCGGCCAGGGCGGAGATGAACTCCTGCGCCTGCGCGGACAGCTCGACCTTGGCGTCGTCCGCCACGGGAATCAGCCCGGCCGCGCGGTCGACCGGCACGGGCTCGACAGGATCCGGTGGCGTCAACACGAAGTCGTTCATCAGTACTGCTTCGCGATCGCTTCGAGCATCCGCTCCAGCGTCTCGTGCGCGGGCGGTTCGACGACGTCCACGATCGTCTGCGGCACGGTCAGGTTCTTCTCCTTGACGATGTCGTTGAAGTGGCGCGGCTCGGCGGTGCGGAAGCCGAACGTCGCGGCGAGCTTGCCCAGTTCGGCGTCGGTCTGCAGCAGCTGCCCGACCTTGTCCCCGTTCTCCCGCAACGGCACCAGCGTGTGCTTCGACAGCACGGTCGGCGCCGGGTAGAGCAGCTTCATGTCCGGCCGGATCGTCGAGTCGCCGCGCACCACCCTGTCGACGAACTGCGCCTCGTACGCGAGCACCAGCGGCGTCTTGCCCATCCCCGCGGACAGGTAGTCCTCGAACGGCCCCTCGGTGCTGCTCTGCGTGTATCCCTGGTCCAGGAACAGCTTCGACACCGCGGGCAGCACCTTGGCCTCGGCGTCCGGCGACGTGACGACGCCACCGTTCGCGACGAACGACGTGATCGCCAGGTACATCGCCGCGGAGTTCGAGTCACGCGGATCCGTCGTCGTGACCAGCAGGTTCTTGCGCGCGGGATACGCGGTGTTGTTCGGCAGCTGGTCCCAGCGCGTGCCCTTGGCGGCCAGGTCGAGGTACGCCTGCACGTCGAACGTCTGGTAGCCCGGCCCCTGCTTGACCACGCCCGCCTTGGTGAGCAGGTCGATGATCGGGTCGAACGTGGCGATCACCATCGGCGACGAGAACGGCGCGTACGTCCGCGCGGCCTTCTTGTCCTTCTGGATCTTCTCCGCCGCCGGAGCCGACGACGGGAACGCGAAGTCGTACGAGCTCAGGTCCGTTGCCGTCGCGATCTGCCGCGACCCGGCCGGATCCACCTCGACCTTGAGCCCGTGCTTCGCGAACACGTCCTTGACCCGCTGGTCGGCGAAGAAGGCGAGCTTCTCCGAGCCGATCACGCCGCGCACCGTCTGGAGCTGGGCTTGTTCGTCGCCCTGTCCGTAGACGATGGCCGCAACCACACCCACCAACAGCACGACCGCGAGACCGATGCCGAGTGTTCTCTTCACGTCACTTCGACGCGGTATCCGAGGCGATCGTCGCAACCGCAGAATGAACAGTCGGTGAACGAGCCGATGAGTTTCACGCGGCCGCCGAGTCTGTACAGGCATGAAGTTCGTGACGATCGGATATGGCTCACGCGAGGACTACGAGCGGACACCGCAAACTGTTCGCGACGAAGCGCATGCGCACGACCAGCGGCTCCGTGCCGCGGGGGTGGACATGGGCATGGCCGGAACTCCCGTGCAGGTGCGCAATCCCGAGAACACCGGGAGGAAGGTGGAGGAAGGCGCGTTCCTGCGGGCCGACCTCCCGATCGCGGGGTTCGCGATCATCGAGGCCGAGTCGCTGGACGACGCCGTCGCCATGGTCGCGAACACTCCGTGCGCGGTTGCTCACGGAGTGGTGGAGGTGTGGCCGCTAGAGCAACGGTGACCTGTCGCCCACAGACCACTTGTGGCCGAACGGATCCGTGAACCCGCCCTGCCGATGCGTGCCCCACGGGACCTGATGCTCCACGACCGCCGACCCCTGAACGGCCCCGGCCGCGACCGCGCGTGCCACGAAGTCGTCCGGGTCGTCGCAGAACAGCTCGACCCGCACGCTCGTGACCCCGGCGGGACTGGTCTCCGCGGGATTGTCCGGATTGACCTGGTGGACGAAGAAAGCAGCGCCGCCGATCGACAGACCGGCGACGCCGCCGAGGTTCCACAGCTCCGTCGCGCCGAGCGCGGTCCGGTACCAGGCGACCGCGGCGTCGGCGTCCGGGACGATCAGCATCACTGAGATCACCGGTTCGGACATGGTGACCAGCGTCGCTCCTCAGAGGTCGTCGAGCAACCAGACGACGTCCCTCAGCAGCGCGTGCCGCCAGCCCACCCGATCGTGGCCCGCGGGGGAGCGGTTCACCTGCACGACCGCGCCTGCCTTGGCGCTCAGTTCTTCCACGGCCTCGCAGTGCCGGTGCATCCGAGGCTCGTGCTCACCGACGTCGAACGCCACCCGCAGCCCCGACAGGTCGCGGTCGCGCAGGCGTTCCGCGGTGTCGCCACCGGCAGGACCGTCGAGCGAGATCCCGTTACCAGGAAGGTCCTGGGCGTACCAGAACGAACCGGACTGGCACGCCACCCGCGACACCAGGTCGGGGAAGTCCAGGGCGGCGTTGAACGCGCTCAGCCCGCCGAGGCTCTGACCGGCCACGACGAACCGCGAGACATCCACGGGAACACCGTTCTCGGAGAGCAACGGCAGCAGCTCATCCCGGATCGCCTGCCACAGAGCGGAAGAGCTGTACTCGGCGTCACGATCCCGTGGCGTGGGCAGGAAAACCAGCGTGGGCATGGCCGAGCCCATCGCGGACTCGAACGCGGCGACGGCCGGGTGCACGTACATCCAGTCGTCGCCGTCGAGCAGCAGCACCACCGCCGGGCCACCCTTGTGCACGCGCACGGTCTTGCGGCCCAGCGAACCGTTCCACCGGATGCGCAGCGAAGGCACGTCCAGCACCTCGTCCGGCCCGACCACCGGCCAGTGCGGCTGCGCCTCCAGGTCCGGGGTCGAGAAGAGCGACCTGTTCGGGCCGGCAGCGGACGGGTTCGAGGGATCGGCGAACTCCTCGCCGTCGGCGAAGAAGTGGTAGGTCACGCGGAACCGCTCGGGCAACGAAACTTCGGCCGACCACAGGTCGCCGTCCTGGCGCAGCTCGACCTCGTCCACCGTGCTTTCGAACCGCAGCGTCGCCGGGCGGTCGAACTGGAACAACGTCATCGGGCCACCGCCAGCTGGTAGGAGGAGTCACTGCCGAGGAGCTCGCGGTGCGTGCCCTCGCCGGTCACCGCGCCGTCGTCGAGCACGAGCACCCGGTCGGCCACGTCGAGCAGCGCCGGGCTGCTGGTGATCACGACGGTCGTCCGGCCGCGCCGCAACGCCGTGACGTTGCGGGCGATCAGCTGTTCGGTCACCGCGTCGACGGCGGTGGTCGGGTCGTGCAGCACCAGGATCGAGGGGTCCGCGGCCAACGCTCGGGCCAGCGACAGGCGTTGCCGTTGGCCGCCGGAGAGGTTCGCGCCGCGGTCGCGCACGGCGTAGTCGAGGCCCTCGGAGTGCAGCGCCACGACGTCGGTCAACATCGCCGCCGAGACGGCCTCCGAGACCAACGAGCTCGTGCCGGACGGATCGACGTTGTCCCGCAACGTTCCCGCGAACACCTCGTGGTGCGAAGGGTTCACCAGAAGGTGCTCACGAACGCTCTCGATGGTCAGCGAGGCGATCTCCTGCTCCGCCACCCGGACGACCCCCGAGTACGAAGACGGCGGCACGTCAACGGAAAGCACCGACGCCAGCTCGGCCGCGGCCTGCGGTTGGTAGGCCGCCACGGCCACGAACTCGCCGGGCCGCACGGAGAACGTCAGATCCCGCAACGTTCCGTGCGTCAGCCCCTTGACCTCAAGACCGCCCTCAGTTCCCGGCACCTCGACACCGGGCGTCATCAGCGGCGGCGCGGCCAGGATCAACGCCATCCGCTCGGCGGAAGCACGCGCGATCATGACGTACTTCGGCATCTCCGAGAACAGCTTCAACGGCTCGATCAGGAACTGCGCCAGCCCGACCACCGTCACCAGCTCGCCGATCCCGATCGTGCCCTGGAACGTCAGGTAGCCGGCCCACAACGTGACAACGGCCGCCAGCAACGAGTTCAGCGCCAAAGCAGCACCCGCGTAGACGCCGTTCACCCGTGCCACGACGATCGACTGCTTCTTCGCTTCGGTGCTCACCCGCCGATACGCCTGGAACGCCGCGTAGCTGCCACCAAAGCCGTGCAGCGGACGCAAACCGGCGATCAGGTCCGACACCTTGGCCCCAGCCCGGGCGACCTTCGCCTGCTGCATCTGGGTGCTGGCGCCGATTCGCCGTGACATCACGCTCAGAACACTGAGAATCGCCGCCGTGCCGACGAACACCAGCACGCCCAACGGCACGCTGATCACCGCCAGCACGACACCCGTGATCACCACCGACACCAGCGAGCTGACCAGCAGCGGCACCACCTCGATGATGTCCGAGGTCTGGTCCGCGTCCTCGGTGGCGATGGTGAGCACCTCGCCGGACTTCAGGTCGACGTCACGTGCCACCGGTTGCAGGCCGCGATCCGCGACCTCGACGCGCCACCGGTGCGCCTCGGTCGTGTTGGCTTTCTGCAGGATCCGCATGCCGAACCGCCACGAGTACGAGACGGTCGCCATGACGAGCCCGAGCGCCAGCAACGCCAGGCCGAGCGAGCTCAGCTGACCGCCGCGCAGCGCGTACTCGACGATCACGCCGAGCAGGATCGGCACGGCGGTCTCGGCGGCCTGGTACATCCCCATCAGCAGGGTGCCACCGGCCATCGCGCCGAGGTTGCGGCGCAGGGCGATCCGCAGGATCTCCCTGCCGGTGCGGACTTCAGTGTTCGTCAACGTGGCGCGCAATCGCTTCGGGGGTGGACAGAGCCATGAGGTCGCGGATCGTGACGACCGGGCCGAACTCGCGGCGCAGCAACCCGATCAGCCGCACGGCGAGCATCGAGTGCCCGCCCAGCTCGGTGAAGCCGCTCGCCATGCCCACCTCGTCCTCGTCGAGGTCCAGTGCCTCGGCGAACATCTCCCGCACCACGACCTCGGTCTCGGTGAGATCGCGGACCTCCTGCTCGACCAGCGTGCCGAGCGGGCGGGCCTCGGGCAAGGCCGAGGTGTCGGCCTTTCCGTTGACCGTCAACGGGATCGCGTCCACTGCCGCGTAGTGCGTCGGCCGCAGGTAGTCCGGCATCCCGGCACCGACCGCCGAAGCGATCGACGGGATGTCCGCGCCGTCGGCCAAGACCAGGTAGGCCGCGAGCCGGTACGCGCCGTCGACCTGCGGGTCGGCCTGCGCGACGGCCGCGACGAACCGGACGTCCGGGTGCGCCGCGAACCGCGCCTCGACCTCGCCCAGCTCGACCCGGTGGCCGCGGATCTTGACCTGCTTGTCGGTGCGGCCCAGGTAGAGCAGGTTGCCGTCAGCACGCCTGATCACCAGGTCGCCCGTCCGGTACATCCGCTCACCCGGCACCCACGGGCACGCCACGAACCGTTCGGCGGACTGCCCCGGCTGCCCGAGGTAGCCACGCGCGATACCCACGCCTGACACGTAAAGCTCGCCCGCGATGCCGTCCGGCACCGGCCGCAGCCACGGGTCCAGCACGTAGACGTCGGTGTTGTCGATCGCCACGCCGACGACCGGGTCGACGCAGTCGAACGTGCCGACGCCCAGCGTGTTGATCGTGTACTCCGTTGGCCCGTAAAGGTTGTAGCCGACGACACCGGGGGTGTCGGCGAGCAGCAGCCACAACGTCGGCGTGACGGCCTCACCACCTAGCAGCACCAGCGGCGGCTTGTGCGCCGAACTCAAAAGCCCCTCGGCGACCAGCTGCTGCGCGTAGGTCGGCGTCACGTTGATGACGTCGATCTCGTGCTCCAGGCAGTACTCCACCAGCCCGGTCGCGTCGCGGCGCAGCTCCTCGTCGCAGATGTGCACCTCGTGGCCGTCGGCGAGCCAGAGCAGCTCCTCCCACGACATGTCGAACGCGAACGACACCGTGTGCGCGATCCGGAACATCCGGTGCCCGTGCTCGGCCAGCACCGGCTCGAAGATCCTGCGCTGGTGGTTGACCAGCATGTTCGTCAGGCCGGCGTACTCCGTCACGACACCCTTGGGCTTGCCGGTCGAACCCGAGGTGTAGATCGTGTAGGCCGCGTGCTTGAGCCGGTTCGGATCACCCGGAGCAAACGTGATCACCGGCTCGGCGGCGGGCCACGGCTCGTCGAGCTTCAACGTCGGCCCCTGGATCCGAGGCGCCACAGCGGATGTCGTGATGATCAACGACGGCTGTGCGTCCTCGATGATCGACGCGATCCGCTCGTCCGGGTGGTCCAGCTCCAGCGGCACGTACGCCGCACCACAGCGCAGGATGCCGAACAGCGCGACGACCCACTCCATCGACCTCGGCACCGCGATGGCGACCGACGTCTCGACACCGATTCCCTTGCCGGACAACACACCGGCGAGGTGTCGGCTGCGGTCCCGCAGTTCCGCGAAGGTCATGGTCCGACCGTGCGAGACGAGCGCGACTCGATCCGGGTTGCGATCAGCGGCCTGGTCGAACAGGTCGACCACCGTGAGGGTGCCGAAGTCGTTGGCGGGGTTGAGCTCCGGCGTCAGCCCCGAGCCGATCGACCCCAGCAGACCGTCCGTGCGGGTCAGCTCGTCGAGCACCTGAAGGTACCCGTCGAACAACCGGTGCGCGAACGCGGGTTCGGTGACGTCGGGCCGGTACTCGACCTTGACCGTGAGCTCCTCGCCCGGCGTCACGACCCACGTGAACGGGAAGTGCGTCGAGTCCTCCGCGTCGTGCTCGATGATCCCGTTCTTCGCGTCGAACTCGGTGAACGTGTCGTCGCCCAGGAAGTTCTGCAGCACGAACAGGCTGTCGAACAGCTGGTCGTGGCCGCTCGCGCGCTGGATCTCGCCGAGGCCGAAGTGCTCGTGCTCCATCGTCGCGACTCGCGAGGCCTGCACCGACGCCAGGAACTCGCCCACGGTGTCGTGCGGCCGTGCGTTCACCCGTATCGGCACGGTGTTGAGCAGAACACCGACGATGCCCTCGGTGCCCTCCTCCTCACGTCCGGACACAGTCACACCGAACACCGCGTCGCCGCGCCCGGTCTCCCGGCCGAGCGCGAGCCCGAGCGCTCCGGTGAGCACCGAGTTCACCGTCACGCCGTGGCGACGTGCGGCCTCACGCACCCGGTGAGACGCTTCGATCGGCAACGTCCGCACGATCTTGGTCGGTAGCGAGTCCGACGTGGACTGTCCACCCAGGAGTGTCGGGCCGGGCAGGTCGGAGAGGTAGTGCGCCCAGAATCGTTGCGCTGCCTCGGCATCCTTCGAGGCCAGTGCACGGGTGTAGCTCTCGAAGCTCGGCGTGGCGGGCGTCGAGTCGACCGGTTCGCCCGCGAGCAAAGCGCGGTAGGCGTCGAACAGATCCTCCAGCACGAGCATGCGCGACCAGCCGTCCCACAGCAGCAAGTGCGTGGTGAACAGCAACGAGTCGTGGCCGTTCGGCAGTCGCAGGATCGTCAGCCGCACCAACGGCGGTGCCGTCAGGTCGAAGCCCGTGGCGCGATCTTCGAGGCGCAACGCCTCGACGGCATCGGAGTTCAGCACGTCGACCGTGCGCACCGGCACCTCGCCGCTGATGCCCAGCACCTGCACCGGCGTGCCGTTCTCGTCGGACTCGAAGGCCGCGCCGACCACCGGGTGCTTCGCGATCACGTGCGTGAGCGCCTTGGCCAGCACGCCGGGGTCGAGCCGCCGGTCGAATGTGAAGAAGCTCTGCGCCACGTACTGACCGGACTTGCCGGCCAGCTCGGCCTGGAAGTACAGGCCGCGCTGCAACGGCGAGACCGGCGCGGTGTGCCGCACGGTCGCCGAGGCGTCCGCGATTCGTTCCAGCGCCAGCAGCCACCGTGCCGCGATCTCGTCCGACACGTCCTCGGTCAGCCCGAACGTGGCGCGCAGCGAGCCGGTGACGTCGACCCAGCAGTTGACCTCGACCGCGTACGGGCTCGGCCGGTTCTCGGGATCGACGTGCAGCGCCTGCGACTCGCTCGCGCGGCCGAGGTAGTTGAACAGCACCTGCGGCCGGGGCAACGCGGCCAGCACGGGCGCGGTCTGCGGGTTCAGGTGGCGCAGCTGGCCGAACGCGACGTGCGCGACCTCGTCCGGTTGCCGTGCGACGACTTCACGGGCCGCCGCGACCGGATCTGTTGCGGGGCTGAGCTTCACGGGCGCGAGCGCGGTGAACCAGCCGACCGTGCGGGTGTAGTCGTGGTGGTCGGCGGCGGGGACGCGGCCGTGTCGTTCGAGGTCGACCACCAGGTCCGTCGGGGTGCCCTGGATCTCGGTGAGCGCGGTCCGCAGCGCGCCGAGCAGCAGTTCGGTCAGGCCGACGCCGAGCGCGTTCGGGGCCTTCTGCACAACGTTGCTGGTGATGTCGCCGGCCAGCGTGACGGTGACCTCGCGCCGTGCGCCGAGCTGCGGCGTGAGCACCGGGGCGTCGAGCGTCTCGATCCACCGGCGCAGGTCGCCGCCGGACTGGGCGTTCAGCGCCAACGCCGCCGCGTACGAGGCGAACGACGTCGTCACCGGCGCGAGCTCTTCGCCGCGCATCGCGACGGCGAGGTCTTCGAGCAGGATCATCCACGACACGGCGTCCACCGCGAAGTGGTGCACCACGACGACGAGCGTGCTGCTGTTCTTCAGCCACGTGAACGCCGCCATGACACCGGCCTCGGCGTCGAGCGTGCGCGCGGCTGCCTCAGCGGCCTCCTGCGGGTCGTCCTCCGACACCACGACGTCGATCTGGGTTGCCGGTTCGGTGCGCAGCGACCACACGCCCTGGTCGGTGTTCAGGCGCAACCGCAACGCGGGATGCGTTGCCACGACCGCGTTCGCCGCGCGCCGGGCGTCGTCGAGGCTCGCGCACGGAAGCTGCCTCGCCTGTGCGAAGAGGTCGAGCGACCCGCCGAGCTCCCGCAACCGCAGCACGATGGGCGTCGGCACGACCGGACCGTCGGAGATCTCTTCCACGACCTGCTGCACCCCGGGCTGCGCGGCGAACTTCTCCACCAGCGCTCGCGGAGTCTTGTGCAGGAACATGTCGCGCGGCGAGATCGCCAGCCCCAGCGCGCGCGCCCGGTTCACGACGCCGATCGCGACGATGCTGTCGCCGCCCGCCATGAAATAGTCGGTGTCGGCGTCCACCTCGGACACCGGCAGAGCAGCGCGGAAGATCTCCACCAGCGCGTCGAGGACAGAGGCGTCCGCCGTGACCACCTGGGCGTCGCCCTGGCGGGCGCGTGCTTCCAGCGCGGTGCGGTCCAGCTTGCCGTTGATCGTGATCGGCAGCGCGTCGAGCGAGAGGAACCGCTGCGGCACCATGTGCTGCGGCAGTTTCGCGGCGAGCACGGACGTGATGTCGGCGGGCAGCGTGCCCACGACGTGCGCGACGAGGTGGTCCGCGGTGTCCGCCACGGTCACGGCCACGTCGGCCACACCTGCGACCTCGCGCAGAACGGTCTCGACCTCACCCAGCTCGATGCGGAAGCCGCGCAGCTGCACCTGGCCGTCGGCGCGGCCGAGGAACTCCAGGTCGCCGTCGAGGTTCCACTTCGCCATGTCACCGGTCTGGTACATGCGGGAGCCGTCACCCGCGAACGGGTCGGCGACGAACCTGCTCGCCGAGAGCCCCGCCCGGTTCGCGTAGCCGTCCGCGAGCTGCGGCCCGGCGAGGTAGAGCGAGCCGACGACACCCGGCCCGACCGGCTTGAGCTGCTCGTCGAGCACGTAGGCCTGCTGGCCGGGCACGGACGAACCGATCGGGCTGCCGTCGGGACGACCGGGCTCGTAGTCGTAGTCGTCGAGCACGTGCCGCGTGGTGTACACAGTGGACTCGGTCGGGCCGTAGCAGTTCGCCAGGTCCGGCCTTTGTGTGCCGTACCGCGCCATCCAGTCGCGCATCCGGCCGGGTTCCAGCACCTCGCCGCCGATGATGAACCGGCGCACGGTCGTGACCGGCTCGCTGTGCTTGTCCGCCTCGATGAACTGGTAGAACGCCGACGGCGTCTGGACGATGAACGTGACGCCGCGCTCGCGCACCATCCGGTGGAAGTCGACCGTCGAGCGGGTCAGGCCACGGTCGGGCACCACCAACTCGGCGCCGTTGGCCAGCGCACCCCAGACCTCCAGCACCGACGGGTCGAACGAGAACGAGTGGAACTGCGTCATCACGTCGTCCGGCCCGAAACCCATGTCCGGCTGGATGTTCGCGAGCAGCGACACCGCGCCGCGGTGCGGCATCACGACGCCCTTGGGCTTGCCGGTCGACCCGGACGTGTAGATCACGTACGCGGGGTGCCGCCAGGTCGCCGGGGTGATCACGCCGGTGCCGGGCACCTCGTCGCCGATCGCGACCACCCGTGCGGCGCTGCCGGTCCTGGCGACGATCGCGGCGAAGCGGTCGCGCTGTTCGGGTGCGATGAGCACGACCTTCGGCGCGCTGTCGGAGATCAGGTACTCGAGCCGGTCGTCCGGGTAGGCCTCGTCCAGCGGCAGGTACGCGCCACCGGCGGACACGACCGCGACGAGCGACACGATCTGCTCCAGCGACCGGGGCACGGCGACGGCGACGCGTTCGTGCGGCCCGACTCCGGCGTTCGCGAGCGTGCGGGCGAGCTGGTTCTTCGCGTCGAGGAGTTGGCCATACGTGAGGGTTTCCGAGGTGCCGTCGAGACGGCAGAACGTCACGGCGCGGGCTTGGGGTGCGCGGCTGGCGGTGGTGTCGAAAAGGTCGGCCAGCGTGGCGGGCTCGACGGCAGGCTGGACGTACAGGGAAGTCTGGATGTTCCCAGCCAGCAATGCGTTCAGCGTGTCGGCGAAGGTCTGCACGATCCGTTGCGCACCCGCCGGGCGGATCACCGCGGTGTCGTGCACCAGGTTGAACCACAGCGAACCGTCGTGCCGGCGCGCGACCACCAGGGTCAGCGGGTAGTGCGGCGCACCCTCGTTGACGACGTCCGCAATGCCGAACGAGTCGCTGCGCAACGAGGTCACGTCCGTCGCGACGTCGAACACCACGAGCGTGTCGAACATCGACCCGGCGTTGGCGAGTCGGCCGATCCTGGTCAGCGACACGTGCTGGTGCGGCAGGACGGCAGTCTGGTGCTCGCGCACCGCGTCCAGCAGTTCGCGAGCCGTCGTCTCGCCGGACCACTTGGCGCGCACGGGAATGGTGTTGATGAACAGGCCGACGAGCTCGTCGATACCGGGCACCTCGGCGTCACGGCCCGACACCGTGGAGCCGAACACCACGTCCTGGCTGCCCAGGATTTCGCCGAGCGTCAGGGCCCACGCGCTGTGCACGGCGACGCTGAGCGACACCCCGGCCGCGCGCACACGTTCGTCCACATCGGACGGCGCGTCCAGGATCATGTCGCCGAACCGCTCGGACGGAACGTGGTCCGGCACGGTGATCGACGGTCCGGGCAAGCCTTCCAGCTCGCGCGCCCAGACGCGGTCGCTCTCGGCAGCGTCGCTTTCGACGAGCCACCGCACGTAGTCGGAGTAGCTGCCGCGCGCGTGCACCGACCCCGGCGCGTCGTACTCGGCCAGCAACGCGCGCAGCATCGGCGGCACCGACCAGCCGTCCGCGATGATGTGGTGCACGGTCTGCACGAGCACGTACTGACGCGGCGCGGTGAGCACCAGCGTGTAGCGCATCAGCGGGCCGGTGCTCAGGTCGAACCCGGCGACGCGGTCGCGTTCGGCGAGCTCGGCGATCTCCTCGTCGGACATGCCCTGGCCGTTCACCGTCGTGAACCCTGGCCGCACACCCGACTCCAGCACCGACACGACCCTGCCGTCGGCGAGGCTCGTGAACCGCGCGGCCAGGTTCGGGAACAGCTCGAACACCCGCGTCGCCGCCGCTTCGAGCCGACGAGCATCGACGGTGCCGGTCAGCGTCAGCAGCTGCTGCTCGACGTACCGGTGCGAGGAGTCGTCGTCGAAGACGGAGTGGAAGTACAGGCCTTCCTGCAACGGCGTCAGCGGCAGGATCTCGCGCAGCTGCGGGGAGTCCAGCGCGTCGACGTCGGCCTGCGTGAGCGGCAGCAACGGGAAGTCGCTGGGGGAGTGGCCACCGGTGGACAGCTCCGCCAGGCCTTCCAGCGCGGTGACGAAGTACTCGCCGATCTGCGCGATGTCCTCGTCGGTGAAGATCCCGTCCGGCCACGAGAGGACGGTGACCAGCTCCAGCTCACCGTCGGCGCCGGGTTCGGCGGAGGCGTTGAACTCCAGGGCGCGCGGCAGCCGCATCGCCGGGTCGCGCTTCTCGCCGAGCTGCCCGGCGTTCTCCGCGAGCTGCCAGTCGCCGGTCGTGCCGCCGGAGAACCTGCCGAGGTAGTTGAACAGCACCTGCGGCCTGGACGCGTCGAAAACCTCGTCTCGCAGGTACCGCAGGGCCCCGTAGGAGACACCGTTCGACGGCACCCGCGCGAGGTCTTCCTTCACCCGCTTCAGCGCGGTGGCCAGATCGTTCGAGCCGGGGTCCACGGTCACCGGGAACAACGTGGTGAACCAGCCGACCGTGCGCGACAGGTCGGGGTCGCGCGGCACGAACCTGCCCTCGCGGCCGTGGCCCTCCAGCTCGATGTGCGCGAACGTCTGGTCCTGGCCGTTGTCGCGCCGCCACTTCGCCAGCGCGACCGCGAGACCCGTCAGCAGCACGTCGTTGACCTTCGCGTGGAACAACGCGGGTACGTCGCCCAGCAACGCGGCGGTGGCCTGGGATCCGACCGTCACGGTGCGGGTCTGCTCGCCCGCAACGACATCTTCATCGGTCAGCTCGCGCCGTCCGAGCAGCTGATCCACGCCCGGCAACGCACGCCGGTAGTAAGCGCCGTCGAAGTCGGCCTGCTCGAGCAACTGAGTCCAGCGTCGGAACGAGGTGCCGACTGGCCGGAGTTCCACCGGGGCACCAGAAGAGACTTGCTGCCACGCCAACGCGAGGTCGTCGAACAGGATGCGCCACGAGACGCCGTCGATCACCACGTGGTGGATCACGAGCACGAGCTGCCGCGCCTCGGGTCGCCACACCGCGCGCAGCATGATGCCCGCGTCGGGGTTGAGGCCCTCGGTCGCGGCTTGCACACACTCTTCGAGCGGTGCGTCGCTCTCCTCCCAGAGCGCATGACCGTCGGTCGGGATGTCGAACGACCAGCTTTCGCCCCGGACCAGCTTGGCGCGCAGCATGTCGTGCCGCGCTACCACCGCGTCGAGGATCTGCGTCAGCGCGTCCGCCGTCAGCTCCGCCGGGGTGTTGAGCACGACCGACTGCACGAACCCGTCGATCGCGTCGGTGGTCTCGCCGAGCCACTGCACGATCGGCAGACCCACCACCGGACCGGTCGGCACGTCGTCGTGGTCGACCGCCGAAGCACCGTCACGTGACGCGACGGCGGCGAGAGCGCGCGGCGTGCGGTTGACGAAGATCTGGGTGGCGGTGACGAACACGCCCTCCGCACGCAAAGCCGACAGCAACGAGATCGCGAGGATGCTGTCGCCGCCCAGTTCGAAGAAGTCCTGGTCGGCGCCGACCTGCTCGACCCGCAGCACCGACGCGACGGCCGCGCAGATCACGGCCTCGTCGTCCGTCTCCGCCGCCGTCACCGGCCCGGTTTCGACGACCGGTTCCGGCAGCGCGCGGCGGTCGAGCTTTCCGTTGGCCGTCAACGGGAACTCGCTCATCACCACGATGTGCGTGGGCACCATGTACTCGACGAGGTTCTCGGTCGCCCACTGCTTCACGGCATCCGACGTCAACGACTCGTCCGACGGAACGACGTACCCGACGAGGTAGTTGCCGCCGGCCGAGTTCTTCCGCACCACGACACAGGTGTGGCGAACCTGGGGGTGCTCGGCGAGGGCGACCTCGACGTCCTCCAGCTCCAGCCGCATGCCGCGGATCTTGACCTGGTTGTCGACGCGGCCGAGGAAGTCGAGCGACCCGTCCGGCGCGAACCGCGCCAGGTCACCGGTCCGGTAGAGGCGCGAACCGTCGTCGGAGAACGGGTTCGCGACGAACCGCGACGCGGTGAGGCCGGGAGCGTTCACATAGCCACGACCGAGCAGGAACCCGCCGAGGTACAGCTCGCCGCCGACACCGACCGGGCACGGCCGCAGCTGGTCGTCGAGCACGTAGAGGTCGGTGTTCGGGTTCGCCTTGCCGATCGACGTCGACAGCCGCTCGGCCTCGCCGCGGTAGATCACGTGCGAGACGCCGATCGTGGCCTCGGCCGGGCCGTAGCCGTGGTACATCGGGATGTCGAGCTGCGTGCGGAACCGGTCGTACAGCTCGGGAGTGAGCACCTCGCCGCCGCACCACACGTGCCGCAGGCTCGCCAGCTCGCCGTCTGAAGCGATGTTCAGCAGCACGTCGAGCATCGACGACACCAGGTACACGAACGTCACCCGGTGCCGGTCGATGGTCTGCAGCAGGTGGTGCGGGTCGCGTTCGCCGCCGGAACGCACGACGACCGTGCGGCCACCGCACACGAGCGGCAGGAAGATCTCGTTGATCGAGATGTCGAACGACAGCGGCGCCTTGAACAGCGAGGCATCCGAGTGTCCGAAGTGGAGGATCTGGTTCACCTGCCACAGCAGGCGTTCGCTGATCGCCTCGTGCCGGATCATCGCGCCCTTGGGGCGGCCGGTCGAGCCGGACGTGAACATCACGTAGGCGAGCTGCGCGCCGGCGATCGTGACGTCGGTGGGATCAGCGGAGTAGCCCTCGAAGCCCCAGTCGTCGAGATCGACCGCGATGGCCTCGGGCTCGTTCTCCTGCCCACTGCCCAGAACCAAGACGACCTGGGCGTCGGTGATCACGGACTCGCGGCGGGACGCCGGCCACTGCGGGTCGAGCGGCACGAACGCGCCACCGGCCTGCAGCACGGCGAGCAGGCTGATCACCATCTCGGCCGAGCGGGGCAGCGAGATGCCGACGACCTGCTCGGTCTTCAGGCCGCGCTCGACCAGGAACCGGGCCAGCTGGTTGGAACGGGCGAGCGCCTCGCCGTAGGTGAAGGCGCGGTCGCCGTCGTTGATCGCCACGGCGTCCGGGCGTTCGGCGGCCTGCGCGCGGAACAGCTCGACGATGCTTGGCCGTTCGCGCGAGAACTCGTTGTCGTTCCACCGGGCCAGGTCCGCGAGCCGCTCGTCCAGCGTCTGCGCGGTGATCGTTCCGATGGCGCGATTGGGGAACTCGGCGAGGTCGTCCAACGCCCGTTGTGCTGCTTGCGCGTCCACGCCCGAGGGGAGAGGAATCCTCCAGCCGTCGGCATCTTCGGCGACGTCCGACTGCTGGCCCTTGTCGGCCCACACGAGCAGGTCGCCGAAAAGCGTTGCGGGCGAGAGGTCGATCCCGTCGACGATCAGCGAGGGATCCACCCAGTGCGTCAGCGCCACCGCGGTAGCGACGGCGATGGTCCGCTGCGGGTACTCACCGGCACGGCGCCGAACGGAGGCGATCCGGTCGGACGAAAGCAGCACCTGTTCCATAAAGGTGAGCCTAACCTAAGTATTTGCCGATCCGAATCTCCAAGCGGCCCAAAGTGCCGCGTAACGCCCGTCACGCGCGACAAGTTCTTCGTGCGTGCCCTGCTCAATCACCTGTCCCGCGTCGAGAACGGCGATGCGGTCGGCGGCAATGGCCTGGGTCAAGCGATGCGCGACCAACAGCGTGGTGCGGCCGCGGCAGGCCGCGAGCGCGGCCCGTTCGAGCGCGGCGGCACCCTGGCTGCCGGCCTCGGCTGTCGACTCGTCCAGCACGACGACGGGGGAGCGGCCGAGCACCAGCCGGGCCAGCGCGATCTGGGCGATCTTGGTCACGTCAAGACGTTCGCCGCCCTCGCCCACATCCGTGTGCAGGCCTTGGGGAAGCGCCTCGACCCATGCTTCGGCGCCGACGGTGCGCAGCGCGTCCATCAGCTCGTCATCGGTCGCATCCGGTGCGGCCAAACGCAGATCCTCGGCCAGCGGTCCGGCGAACACGTGCGCTTCCTGGGTCAGGATGCTCACCAGCGCGCGGGCGCCTGCTTCGTCGACGTCGGCGAGGTTCGTCGTGCCGATGTGCACTTGGCCGGTGCGCGGAGTTCCCGTTCCGGCAACCAAAGCCGCCAACGTCGTCTTGCCCGCGCCTGTCGCGCCCACCAATGCGAGCGAAGTGCCCGCGGGGATTTCGAGTGAGATGTCCTGGAGGACGTCGTGCTCGGATTCGGGATAGCGGAAGGAAAGCCCGCGCACCGACACCGGAAGTGGTTGTGCGTCCGCGTCCACCGCGACCGCGCTGCGCACGAGTTCGTCGCCGTCGGATTCGGTGAGCACACCGACCAAACGCGTCAGCCCGGCGCCGGACTTCTGCGCCTCGTCGAAGAAAGCCATGATCAGGCCGAGCGGCACGAACAACTTGTGGAACAACAGCGCGGCGACGGAAACCTGGCCCAGCGACGATTGTCCGTTGGTCACCAGGAAGTAGCCGACGACGATGATCAGGCCGAGACCGATGAACTCGGCGCGGTTCTCCCGTCCGATGAACCGGCCGAAGAACCGGAAGACGTCGATGCCGATGTTGCGCACCCGCCACGACTCCGCGGTCACCTTGTCCCGGAAGGCGTTCTCCAGGCGGTAAGCCCTCACTGTGGCGATACCGTCGAGGCCGCTGATCAACGCCTGGGCGCGATCCGCCTGGGCTTCGGAACGGGCGCGGTAGAGCGGCTGCGACCGCGGCAGGTACCAGCGCAACGCCAAGGCGTACGCGGGAAGCGCGCAGGCACCGGCGACACCGAGCCGCCAGTCGAGCCCGAACATGCCCGCGGTGGCGATCACCACCAGCACGACCGCCGAGAAGATCGTCGGGATGGCCGTGCGGAAACCCTTGGAAATAACAGCAACGTCGTCGCCGACACGGGACAGCACGTCGCCGCGGCCGACCTGCTCGATGCGCGCGCTCGGCATGCCGAGCACGGCCCGGACAGCGCCTTCCCGCAGTCGCGCAAGCATTTCCGCGCCGACCCGTCCGACGAGGTAGGTCGAGACCGCGGTCATCACCGCCCCGGCCAGTGCCGAGACGACGGTCGCGATGCCGATCGACCACAGGATCGACGCGTCGCGCCCCTGCGTGATCCCGTCCACCACGGTGCCCAGAAGGAACACCGGGACGATCTGCAGCACCGCTCCCACCACCGTCGCCACCACGGTGGCGATCGGCAGGGCGGGAGCGGCGCGGCAGTGGTCGAGCACCCAGCGAAGGGCCTCCCGTCCGGTGGCCGTGCGCAAGATCTTCGCGGGCGCGCCAGAGACACTCGTGGTCACGAGGGGAGGCCTTTCGCTGGGTTGAGCGTTGATCAGCCGGCGGACTTGGCGGCCTTCGCCAGCTCGTCGATCGCGTAGGGCAGGGACGGCAGCGTGGCCTGCGAGATCGCGGCGCCGACCGCCGGGCCCTCGCTGTCGAGCAGCCACGTGACCTTGCCGGCCTTGACCGCGGGCAGGTTCGCGAACAGCTGGAAGTTCTTCAGCGAGTCCGCGTCCGCCTTGTCGGCGATCACGAAGATGCGGTCGGTGTTGATCACGTCGACGCGCTCGGGCGACAGCTTGGCGGAGAAACCGCCCTCACCGAGCTTGTCGACCTCCGCGTTGCCCTTGAAGCCGATGCCGCCCACGAGCTGGCCGCGCACGTCGGTAGTGGTGAACGCGACGATCGAGTCCTTGTACCAGGTGATCACGGACGCGGTCTGGCTCGTGAACGCCGGGTTGGCCTTCTTGACCTCGGCGAGCTTGTCGTCGAGGCCCTTGATCAGCTTCGCGCCCTCGTCACCCTTGCCGACCGCCTTCGCGATCTGCAGCACGTTGTCCTGCCACTTCGCGCTGAAGGGCTCCTTCTCCTCCTTGGTACGGCCGACCACAGGGGCGATCTTGGTCAGCTTGTCGTACCAGTCCTGGGTGGCCTCGGAGTAGACGGCGACGATCAGGTCGGGACGCAGCTGTGCGATCTTCTCGTAGTTCGGCTCGGTGTCGCCGTTCTTCATGACGACCTCGGGCGTCGTCGAACCCCACTTGTCCTTCACCCAGGCCCACTGGGTGTTGATGTCGGGCTTGGTGCCCTCGGGGTTCGGGTACTGGTCGATCATGCCGACCGGCACGACGCCGAGCGCGAGCAGCGTCTGGTCGTCGGTGTAGCCGAGGGAGAGAACGCGCTTGGGCGCTTCCTTGATCTCCGTCGTGCCGAAGAAGTGCTCGACCTTGGTCGGGAACGTGCCACCGGAGGCGTTGTTCTGGTTCGGCGTCGAGGCTGGCGTGGAGGAACCACACCCGGCGAGGACGGTCGCCCCGACGATCGCGGCTGCTGCCACGGCCGTCAATCGCTTCCAGGTCATGGCTGTTCTCTGGCCCATTCGGCACCTCTTCGTTCGCTGCCCACGCGGCGGGGAAATTAGGACAGGCGAACCTTATCACCCGGTTAGGGCAGGCTAACCTAGTCCTTCGTCACTCTTTGATGTCACATGAGTCCGTCCGACAGGGACGATCAATGGACGCTCGCTGACGGGGTCGTCGATCACCTTCGCCTGCAGGCCGAATGTGTCGCGCAGCAGTTCGCTCGTGATCACTTCGCTCGGATGTCCTTGAGCGACAATGGACCCGGACTTCATCACGATGAGGTTGTCGCTGTAGCGAACCGCGAGATTCAGGTCGTGCAGGACCATCACGACCGTGCAGCCGCCCTCGTGCAGGTCGTCGACGAGGTCGATCACGTCGATCGCGTGCGCGAGGTCCAGATAGGTCGTGGGCTCGTCGAGCAGCAGCAGGTCGGTGCCCTGGGCGAGCGTCATGGAGATCCACACGCGCTGCCGTTGGCCCCCTGAGAGCGAGTCGACGGGCCGGTGCGCGAGATCGGCCACCCCGGTCATCTCCAGCGCCTTCGCGACGATCCCCGCGTCGTCGCTCGACCACTGCCGCACCCAACTCTGGTGCGGGTGCCTGCCACGCGCCACCAGGTCGGCGACCGTCAGACCCTCCGGCGCGATCGGCGTCTGCGGGAGCAGGCCCATCTTCTTCGCGACGTCCTTGGTCTTGAGCCGCGCGATGTCGTGGCCGTCGAGCAGCACCGTGCCCTGGCGCGGTTTGAGCAGCCGGGACAGCGTCCGGAGCAGGGTCGACTTGCCGCAGCCGTTCGGGCCGATGACCGTGGTGATGACGCCGGTCGGGATGGAGACGTCCAGGTTGTCCAGGACGACGCGGTCGGCGTACCCGACGGTGACGCCTTCTGCACCCAGTCGGGCGGCATCGTTGCGGAGCGCGGTCATAGGGCAACCTTACTTAACTGAGCCTGACCTCAGGTAAGCGAGCGTCGCGAGCACCCTCCGGTTGCGGTCCTCACCCGGCGAGAACCCGAGCTTGGTGAAGATGTTGCCCACGTGCTTGTTCACCGCGGCCTCGCTGATGACGAGCTTCGTGGCGATGCCGGCGTTGGCGTAGCCCTCCGCGACCAGGCCCAGGACCTCGAGCTCCCGGTTCGACAGCGCCGTCAGCGGGTTGCGCTTGAGCAACGTGCGCACCACCTGCGGGTCGACGACGGTGTCGCCCGCTGCCACGCGCCGCAGGACGGAGATGAACTCCCGCACGTCCCCGACTCGGTCCTTGAGCAGGTAGCCCACGCCCTCGCCGCTGCCGGAGTCCAGCAGGTCCGCCGCGTAGCTGGTCTCCACGAACTGGCTCAGCACGACCACTCGCAGGTCAGGGCGGTCCTGGCGCAGGCGCACGGCCGCCCGCAGGCCCTCGTCGGAGAAGCCCGGTGGCATCCGGATGTCCGTGACGACCAGGTCGGGGGCGTGTTCGGCGACGGCCGCGACGAGGGCTTCCGCGTCACCCACGGCCGCCACCACGTCAAACCCGAACCTGTCGAGCAGGGCGGCGAGGCCTTCCCTCAGCAGTGCGCTGTCCTCGGCCAGGACGGTGCGGATCACGTGCACGGGAACTCCGCTCGCACGGTGGTGGGCCCGCCCAAAGGGCTGGACAGGGACAGGGTGCCGCCGATCGCCGCGGCACGGTCGGCGAGGCCGGTCAGCCCGCTGCCGCGACCGGCGTCGGCGCCACCGCGGCCGTTGTCGGTGATCTCCACAGTGAGGACGTCGTGCCGCGCCACAGCGGAGACCTTGATCTCGGTGGCGCCACTGTGTTTGCCCGCGTTGCTCAACGCCTCGGCGACGACGAAGTAGCCCGCGCTCTCGACCGCGTCGGACGGGCGTTCGGGGATCTCGCAGTCGACGCTCACCGGGGTCGGCGAGCGATCGGCGAGGTTCTGCAACGCGGCCGGCAGGCCGAGGTCCGACAACGCCTGCGGGTGGATGCCGTGGATGAGCTCGCGCAGCTCGACCAGCACCTGCTTGGCCTGCTCGTGCGCGGCCGTCACGAACTCGGTGCCGGGGGAGTCCGGCTGCATCTCCACCTTCGCCATGCCCAGCTGGAGGATCAGGCTGACCAGGCGTTGCTGGGCGCCGTCGTGCAGGTCGCGCTCGATCCGGCGCCGTTCCGCCTCGAACGCCGTCACGAGCCGTTGGCGGGACTGGGAGATCTCGACGAGCTGGGTGCGCAACCGCTCGTCGGAGAGCAGCCTCCTGGCGACCACGCCGTGCAGGCCGGCGAGTCCGGCGGCCAGGTACAGCGCCCCCGCGAGCAGGACCAGCCCCAGCAGTGCGTACGGCAGCGCTTCGGAGGCCGTGCCCGCCTGGCCGACGCCTAGTGCCAGTGGACTGCCCGGCTCGACCACCAGCGGGCTGACGATCATCGAGACGGCCACCACCAGGGTCAGGGCGAGCGCGGCGCTGGGCAGCGCGGCCGCCGAGACGACGGCCAGGTAGCCGACCTCCCGCCAGGCCATCGGATCGGTGTAGCGGCGCAGCAGTCCGTTCGGCCGAGGTCTCGGCACCGGTTTCAGGCCGACGAGCCGCAACCGCAGCCGTTCCACGGTCGCCACGGGCAAGGCGATCAGCGGGCCCGCGGCCACGGCCAGCAGCCCGCCCAGCGCGGTGAGCGTCACCTCTCCGAGCGCTGGTTCCCCTCCGATGAGCCGGAACCCCAGGTACAGCCAGGGCAGGCACCACACGCCCGCGAACGCCGCCACGACCGGCGTGCTCAGCAGGTACGCCACACCGCGCCACGGCCAGGCGCTCAGCAGGAACCCCGGTCGTGCCATCGACCCCCAGATCGTGTGCACCACCCCACCGTAGCCAAGGTAGAGGTTCTGCTACCTCCAGACGGCAGTTGAGAGCAGTGACGCCGGCCTGTCCCGCGCGGTTGGCTGTCCACTGTGTTCGATCACAGGCAGGCCGTGGAACTGCATCAGGTCACGCGCCACTACGGAACCAGGAACACGAGCGTGGCTGCGCTCGACGACGTCAGCCTGAGCTGCCCGGCGGGAACGTGGACCGCGATCATGGGTCCGTCCGGTTCCGGCAAGTCCACCCTGCTGCACTGCGCCGCAGGACTGGACCAGGTCACCAGCGGACGCGTCCTGCTCGCGGGCCGCGACATCACGAGGGCGCCGGACAGCACGCTGACCGAGTTGCGCCGCCGCACGATCGGGTTCGTGTTCCAGAGCTTCAACCTGATCAGCTCGCTGACCGCCGAGCAGAACGTCGCGTTCCCCTCGAAGCTCGCCGGAGTGCGAGTGTCCAAAAAGGACGTGAGACAGACCCTGGCCGGTGTGGGGCTGGCCGATCGCGCGACGCACAAGCCGCGTGAACTTTCCGGTGGCCAGCAACAACGTGTCGCGATCGCCCGCGCGATGATCTCCCGTCCCGCCGTGCTGTTCGCCGACGAACCCACCGGCGCGCTGGACTCCCATTCGGCGAAGGTCGTCCTGGAGTTGTTGCGCACCATGGTGAGGACGGTGGGGCAGAGCATCGTCATGGTGACGCACGACCCGGCGGTCGCGGCCAGTGCCGACACCGTCGTCTTCCTCGCCGACGGGCGGCTCGTGGACCGCGTCGACTCACCGACCGTCCACGACGTCGCCGAGCGGCTCGCGAAACTGGAGAGCTGATGTTCCAGCTGTCGTTCAGCACGTTCCGCGAACGCTGGGAGCTGTTCGTCGGAGCGATCCTCAGCGTCGGTGTCGGTGTCGCTCTCGTGCAGGCCTCGATGCTTGTGCTGGTGGCCACCGGTACACCGCAGATCCCGCCCGGGATGTCCCGCCAGACCGAGGACAAGATCCGTGAGGGGTTCGTGGCCGCCGCGACCGTCATGGGCATGACCGCTTTCCTCGCCATGTTCCTCGCGGTCTTCATCGTGAGCTCCACGTTCGGCTTCACCGTCGCCCAACGCCGCCGCGACCTCGCCCTGCTGCGCCTCACCGGTGGCAGCCGCACCCAGCTGCGGGTGCTGCTGCTGTCGGAGTCCCTGCTGCTCGGCCTGGTCGGATCGGTGCTCGGTGTCCCGTTCGGACTGATCGCGAAGTACGCGCAGACGTGGCTGCTCGTCGAGATCGGCCTGCTGCCGGACGGGTTCACGGCACCGTGGCGGTTGTGGGCGGTGATCGTGTCCGGGGTGGTCGGTGTCGGCGTCGCGGTGGCCGGGGTGTTCACCGCCTCGCTGCGGGCGGCGCGGATCCTGCCGCTGGAAGCGTTGCGGGAGACGGGAAAGGCCGCCGCGGTGATGACCGTGTCGCGGTGGTTCTTCGGGGTGTCGGCCGGCGCCTGCACGATCGCGATGGTGTTGTGGGCGCAGGGAGCGAACCTGATCGGCGCGATGATGGCGGCGCTCGGCGTCTCCATGTCCGGCGCGGTCGCGATGAGTCTGCTCAGCCCGCTGGTGGTGCCGCTCACCGCCTGGTTGGTGCCGGGCAGCACCCTGGCACGGGCCAACCTGCGGGACGGCGTGCGCCGCAGCGCCGCCACCGCGTCGCCGTTGATCGTGCTGGTCGCGCTGTTGCTGGGACTGGCGGGCACGTTCGGCTCGCTGTCGGCCGCGGGTGGCGAGGAGGCGAAGCGGTCGGTGAACGCCCACCTCGTCGTCACGTCGTCCGGCGAGGAAGCGGAACGGCTGGCGGGCATCGAGGGCGTCGCCGTCGCGTCACGGCAGAACACCGTGGACATCACGATCACTTCGGCCAGGAAGTCGTTCTACGCCGGGATCGTCGCGGTGGACGCGGCGGACTACGCGCGCACGCACACCTTGGCTCCGGTGTGGGGTGATCTGTCCGCGCTGACCGGTGCCACTGTGTTCACCGGTCCTGCTCTCCACGCGGATCGGATCGCTCCGGGCCAGGTGCTGTCCGCCGAGGCAGGAGGGGCACCGTTGCAGCTGACCGTGGTCGGGGGACTGCCGGAGACCCTGGAGATGGGCGACAGCTTCCTCGTGCCACGTCAGGCGTTGCCCAGGCAGGTGTGGGCGGGCGCGCCGACCGAGACCGTCGTCCAGGTCGCTGACGGGCAAAGTCCCGCCGCAGTCGCCGGACGAATCGAGGAACTGGGCTTCAGCGTCCGGACCGTGGCCGAGTGGGCTTCCGCTCGTGCCGAGAACGCGCAGGACGGCAACGTCAAGATCCTGACCGTTCTGATGGGACTGGCCGGGTTGTACGCGCTGATGGCCGTGGTGAACTCCGTGGTCATCGCCGGAACCGAACGCAGGCGCGAGTTCGCGGTCTTCCGCGCGACCGGGCTGACGCGGCCCCAGGTGGTCAGGACGGCCGTGGTGGAGGCGATCGCGGTCGCGGTCATCGGCGTGCTGCTCGGCTGCCTGGTGGCCGGGGCGGGTCTCGCGGGCATCGGCGGCGCGGTGCGCAAAGCGATCGGTACGACCGTGGTCTACGTCCCGTGGACCCTTCTGACGATCGTCGCAGTCGGATCCGTGGTGATCGTGGCGGTGACCAGCGCGCTCACCGCTGCGGTGGCGACGAAGAAGTGACCTCAGGCGGCGCGTTTCACGTTCGCGCGCACCAGCAGGTAGACGAGGAACGGCCCGCCGATGATCGCCGTGACGATGCCGACGGGCAGGTCGTTGGGCAGCACGGTCCGTGCGATGAGGTCCGAGCCGATGAGCAGCAACGCACCGAACAGGCCGGAAGCGATCAACGGCGGCACGGGAGAACGCAGCAGCCGCATGGTGATCTGCGGTGCTACGAGCGCCACGAACGGCACCGGACCGGCAGCCGAGACCGCGACACCAGCGAGGAGCACCGCGCACAGCAGCAGTACGGCGCGCACGGTCGTGTAGCGGACGCCGAGACCGGCGGCCACGTCGTCACCGAAGTGCATCGGCCGCATCTGGAACGCCACGACCAGGACGACGACGACCAGCGCGATGGTGACCCACAGCGTCGTCCACACCTCGTTCCACGACCGCGAGTCCAAAGAACCGACGAGCCACGCCTGGGCGCGCGCGACGTCGCGGATGTCCGCCACCACGAGCAGCCACGTGGTCAAAGCCTGCATCACCGCGCTGACCGAGACGCCGATGAGGATCAGCCGAACGCCGTCGATGCCGCGCCGCCACGCCATGAAGTAGACGAGCAACCCGGTCAGCAGCCCGCCGGTCAGCGCCGCCGCGGGCAGGCCGACCGCATTGGTGATCGCCGCGCCACCGCTCAAAGTCACGAGGAACACCGCGGTCGCGCTCGCTCCGCCGGTGATGCCGAGAACGTCCGGGCTGGCCAACGGGTTGCGCGCGATCGACTGGGTCAGGGCGCCGGAGACTCCCAGCGCGACGCCCACGATCAGGCCGATCAACGAGCGCGGCATGCGCAGGTCCATGATCACGAACTCGTCGACGCGCTCGCCCTGGCCGAAGATCGTCCTGATCACCGCGGGCAGCTCGATCGTGAAGTCGCCGACCGAGATCGACACGCAGAAGACGAGGAACGTCAGCGCGGCCAGGACGAGGGTCACCAGCACGATCCACGGCCGCCAGACCCAGGACCAGCCGCCGACGCGGACACCGGGGTGCATCTGTGTGGTGGTCATGCCTGCCTGAACTTCCCGAGCCAGACCAGCGCCGCGAAGAACGGGGCGCCGATGAGGGAGATGACGATGCCGGCCGCGAGCTCGGACGGCCGCACGACCAGCCGGCCCGCGATGTCGCCGAGCAGAAGAACCAAGCTGCCCAGCAACCCCGCGTACGGGACGAGCCAGCGGTAGTCCGGGCCGGTCAGCCATCGCGCGATGTGCGCGACCATCAGACCGAGGAACGCGATGGGCCCGCACGCCGCCGTGGCCGCTCCCGCGAGCAACGTGACCGCCACGACGCCGATGGTCCGGCCCGCCGCGATGTTCACGCCTAGCCCGCGCGCCACGTCGTCGCCGAGGTTGAGCAGGTTGATCGTGGGCAGGTTGAGCAACGCCAGCACGAGTCCCACGACCACGAAGATCGTGGCGACGATGATCACGTTCCACCCGACGCCCTGCACCGAACCGGCGTTCCAGTACCGCAGCACGTCCAGGGTCAGCTTGTCGCCCAACGCGATCCCGACGGTCATCGCGGCGAGGAACACCGTCACGCCCTGTCCGGCCAGCGCGAGGGTGAGCGGGTTGCCGGCTCCGCGCCCGAGGCTCGACAGCCCGAACACGACCACGCCGGCTCCCGCGGCACCGAGGAACCCGAACCACATGTACTGGATCGGGTTCTGCAGTCCGAACATGGAGACCGCGAGCACCACGGCGAACGACGCACCGGAGTTGACGCCCAGCAGGCCGGTGTCCGCGATGGGGTTGCGGGTGTGGCCCTGGATCAACGCGCCCGCGACGCCCAGCGCGAGGCCCGCGACGATCGCGAGCACGGTCCGGGGGATGCGCAACGTCTGCACGATCAGCGTGATCTCGGTGAGGCGCTGGTCGGTGCCGGGGTCGCCGAACAGCCCCTGCCACACCTCGGCGGGGGAGAGCGACCGGGCACCGATCACCAGCGACAGCACCGCGGAGACGGCGAGCAGCACCAGCAGGACCACCAGCCCCGGCAACCGGCGACTGCTCGCCCTGACCGGTGCGGGAACCAGCCCGCGTTGCTCCACCACCATACTCACGACGGGCTACGTTAGCGCACCCTTACCTAACTGTTCTTGACGCCGCCCTCGATGGCCTTGATCGTCTTCGCGAACGCGCCGCCCAGCACGTTCTTGCCGAAGACGGTGAGCACGAGCCCGAGCAGCTTGCCCTTGAGGTTCTTGCCCTCGCGCACGATCCGGGCGTGCACCACGGTCGTGCCGTCGGCCTGCTTCGTGAAGGTGTAGGTGTGGCCGGACTGTCCGCCCCACAGGTTGGAGTCGACGGTGGTGAGCACGATGCGCTCGGGGTCGGACCAGTCGTAGCGCAGACGCTCCCAGATGCCGCCGTTGCCCTCGGTCACGTCGGCGAACCCGGCGCCCTGGTCGTGCACCTTCAGGTAGTCGTCGGCGCTGTTGGGGAACAGCTCCTTGCGGCCGGGACCGAAGTCGGTGAGCCCGGCGAGGAACTGCTCGGGTGTGGCGGTGGTCTGCTGGTTCAGGGTGATGGTGGCCATTTTTCCGCTCCTCGTGATGCTTTCTGTCAGGAGCAAGCTTCCTCGGAACCCGGGGCGTTCGCGCCAGTGAGGAACCCTGGTCTCAACCCCCTGGGGTGATCTCCGCGAGCTGTTTGCGCACCCGGTCCGCCTCGTCCTCGCGTCCCTGCTGCTCCAGCATCCGCAACGCCTCCTGCCAGAGCCGAACGGTCTGGTCGCGGTGGCCCAAAGCCAGATGCGGGTGGCCGAGGGCGATGAGGATCTTGGCGGTGGTGTAGTCGTCGTTCTCGGCCCGATACAGGCCGATCGCCCGCTCGTAGAGGGTGATCGCCTCGGCGTGGTTGCCGACCTGGTGCTCTATGCGGGCGAGCGTGGACACCGCGGCCGCCTCGCCCTGCCGGTCGCCGAGCTCGTGCAGCAGGGCCAACGCCTTCGTGGCGTGCTCGCGGCCCTGCACGGTGTCGCCGATCTCCGCGGCGCAGTAGCCGATGTTGTTGTGCGCCAACGCGATGAGCATCTGGTTGCCGGTCTGCTGGTAGTGCGGCAACGAGGCTCGGGCGTGCTCGAACGCCCGCTGGTGGTCCGCGCGGGTCACCCACAGCCAGGCCAGCGTGCCGTGGGCGTCGGCGAGGGGGAGTGCCTCGCCGACCTGTTCGGCCAGGGCGAGGGCCTCGTCGAGGTGGTGCAGCGCCTCGTCGTAGCGCTGGACCTGGCCGAGGCTGCTGCCCATGATGCGATGGGCGACCACTCGGTCTTGAAGGTCGTCGGCCGCGTCGATGGCGGTCTGCCACATGGTCAGCTCGTCGTCGAGATGGCCGCGGTGCTGGTGGTACGCGTGCGAAACCCTGGCCAGCAGCACGACCGCGTCGTTCCAGCCGTGCGCGGCGGCGGCTTGCTGGACGGCTTTGCGGGTGCCGCGTTCGGCGTCGAACCAGGCCAGTGCCGAGGCTTTGTCGATGGCCGGGGTGGTCTCGGTGATCGCCGGGCCGAGGGTGATCAACGGCCGGTGCGGGTCGATCACGCGGTCGTTGGCGTGCGCGGTGTGCACGTGGTGGTCGACGAGCCGGTGCAGGGCCTCGTCGCTGTCGACGTGCTTCGCCCGTTCCGCCGCGTAGGCCCGCACCAGGTCGTGCATCTTCGCGCGGAAGCCCGGGGTGATCGAGATCAGCGATGCTTGTTCGAGCGCGCGAAGGGTTGCTTGGGTGTCCTGTGTGGACATTCCGGCGAGGCTCGTGGCCGCACTGAGATCGATGTCCTCGCCGGGCGCGATTCCCAGCAGGGCGAACAGCGTCTTCTGCTTCGAGGTCAACGCCCGGTACGACCACGAGAGCACGACCGGCACGCTGACGCTCGGGTCGGCGTCGAGTGCGCCGAGCCCCAGTTCCTCCAACTGGCGCGCGATGGCGGCGAGCGACAGGTCCGGTTCGGTCAGCACGCGGGCGCCGACGATGCTCAACGCCAGCGGCAGCCCGCCGCACAGGTCGATCAGCCGTGCCACGGCGAGAGGTTCGGCGGTCAGCCTGGCCGCGCCGATCCTGGTGGCCAGCAACGTGCACGAGTCCCGGTCGGCGAGCACGTCGAGACCGACGGGACTGATGCTGCCGGGGAGGTGGTTGCGGCTGGTCACGAGCACCTTGCAGGTGTCGCCGCCGGGCAGCATCGGGGCGACCTGGGCGGCGTCGACGGCGTTGTCGATCACGACCAGCAGGCGTTTCCCGGCGACGAGGCTGCGGAACAACGCCGCGCTGGCCTGCGGATCCGCCGGGATGCGGCTCGCGTCGAGACCGAGCGCGTGCAAAAACCCTCGAATCGCGACGGCCGGTTCCATCGGGCGCTCGTCGGGGCTGAACCCGCGCAGGTCCACGAACAGCTGGCCGTCGGGGAAGCGGTGCAGGTCGCGGTGCGCCCAGTGCAGCGCGAGCCACGTCTTGCCGATGCCGCCCGCGCCCGCGATCGCCGCGACGCCCGTGCGCATCGCGGTGTCCAGCGCGGCCAGGTCTTCCTGCCTGCCGACGAACTGCGGCGGCGCCGACGGGAGCTGTCGCGGAACCGCCGTGTCCTGGTCGCTGAGGAGCAGTTTCTCGTGCAGCCGCCGCAGTTCCGGGCCCGGCTCGGTGCCGGCGTCGCGCAGCCTGGTGCGCATCGCGTGGAACTGGTCGAGCGCTTCGGAGACGCGGCCGGACTGCGCGAGGGCCCGCATGTGTTGTGCCGCCACGCGTTGGTCGAGCGGTTTGTCCGTCGCGTGCGCGGTGATCGAGGCGAGCAGTTCCGGACCTTGACCGAGGTCGAGGCGTGCGTCGATGAGGTCGAGCTCGGCGGCGTCGCGCTCCTCGTGAAGCCGCTCCCTGGTCAGCTCGGCCCACTCGCCCGCGATACCCGTCAGCGGTTCGCCGCGCCACAACGCGATGGCGTCGCCGAGGTTGTTCTCCCTGAGGAGCTTCCGGAACCGCAGGAGGTCCACACTGGACTCCTCGGCGACGAGCGCGTACCCGGTCGGCCGCGTGACCAGCTCGATTCCCGCCTGCCGCAACCGGGAGAGGTAGCTGTGCAGCGTCGCCCGTGCCCGCGCGGGCGGCTCGTCACCCCAGACCCGTTCGGTGAGCTGCGTGACCGACACCGTCCTGTTGACGTCGACCGCGAGCGCCGCGAGCACGCACCGCTGCCGGGCAGGCCCCAGTTCGACGTTGTGCCCGCCGACCCGCGCGCTCACCTCACCGAGCAGGTCGATCTCGACCACGGATCAGCTGTCCTTCTCGGCGGCGACGAGCGACACGACGGCCAGCCCGGTGTTGACGGCGGAGATGATCGTGGTGAGCCTCGCCGCCTCGGCCGGCAGCTCGCCACTGCGACCAGCGTAGAACGCGGCGGCCGTGTCCGTGGCGTGAATGAGCACGGCCTGCCGCAGCACCCGGCGGTCGGCCTTCAACGTCAGCAGGTCGACGCCGAGGACGAGCGTGCGGATGCCGAACATGCGCGCCGGGTACACGAACCTCTTGTCGTCGCCCAGCTCACCGCCGAGGCTCTTCGCCATCTTCCCGGCCGCGAACAACCCCAGCGCGCCGTTGAAGATCCGGACGCACGCCAGCACGGTCCGGGTGACATCGCCCAGCTTCATCACGCCACCTTCTTCATCCAGCACTCGATGTCGTGCCGCGCTGCCTTCGCCACCTCGGTGTCGCGGTTGGTGAAGGCGTGCGGTGCCCCAGGATAGATCCGCAGGTCGACCTCGCCGCCCGCCGCCCGCACCCGTGCGGCCATGGCCTTGTTGTCGGCGAGCAGGACGTCCTCGGCGCCGACGATCATGAGCAGCGGTGGCAGTCCGCCGGCATCGCCGTAGATCGGGGAGATGTCCGGATCAGTGCGGTCCGGCACGTGCCCGGCGTAGGCCCGGATGAAGTACTCGTCGGCAATCAGCCGGCCGGCGGGCGTCAGTCCACTCAGGTCGTACGTGCCGAACTGCAGCACGGCGCGCTCGAACGCCCGCACGCCACGATCACGCAGCCGCATCAGCGTGGTCACCGCGAGCGTGCTGCCCGCGGAGAACCCGCCGACGGACAGCCGGGTCGTGCCGAACCGCGCCGCCGCGTGCTCCATCAGCCACAGAGCCGCGGTCTCGCAGTCGTCGGGTGCGGCCGGCCAGGGATTTTCGGGGGCGATCCGGTAGTCGACGCTCACGACGGCGACCCCGAGCGCGTCGGCGAGCTGCTGGTTGCGCACGTTCTCCCGCGCCGTCGGGCCCAGGTAGAAACCACCGCCGTGGATGTCCAGGTGGACGCTCTGAGGTGTGGTGCTGGGGCTGAAGACCCGCACGGGCACCTGCCGGTCTTCAGCCTCGACCACCTCGTGGGAGGTCACGCCGTCCCGTTTCGCACGCAACGCCAGCAGTTCGTGGTGGTTCCCCGGGCCTGTCACAGCCGGAGATCCTGTCAGGCCCGCCTACCGCCGCCGGGCGACGGGGATGCGCTGACGGCAGCGCGCCTGGAACTCGGCGATGTGCTTCCAGGTCGCGACCGGGTTGGAGTACATCGGCAGGTGTCCGCTGTGCGGGATCTCGGCCAGCTCCACGCCGTTCGCGTCGAGGAACGGCAGGTAGGGCAGTGACGCGCACTCCTCGCCGTAGAGGTACATGCGGGGGAACGGGAGCGAGAGGAACTTGTTCAGCAGATCCCCGTGATCGGCGAGCTCGACCACCGACCGGAACAGGTTGTGCACGACCGCCGGGCGGATCTTGCCGGGCAGGTTCGCCGCGTAGAGACCGCTCGAGTAGCCGTCCGCCTGCCGCAGGTTCTCGATGAACCGGAAGAAGACGTCGCCGGGTTCCTGGTGGGACAGCACGTGCCTCGTCGGCGCGCAGTCCTCGGGCGCGAGCGTGCCCTTGATGTTCACGAAGCTGAGCACGCGACCCGGCTCGCGGTGGGCCAGCAGGAGTGCGGTGAGCCCGCCCAGCGAGTGCCCGACGACGTGGTAGCGCCCGATGCCGAGCCGGTCGAGCATCGCGCGTGCGGTGTCCACCAGGAACGGAACGTCGACCACCCCGAGGTCGGCGCACTCCGTCGCACCGCAGCCCGGCAGGTCGTAGGCGAGGAAGCCGCGGTCGGCGAACTCGTGTCGCTGAGTGATGTCGGTGAAGTCCTCCTTGCTCGTGCCGAAGCCGTGCAGGAACACGATCGGCTCGTCGACGCCGCCGCGGTGCACCGCGGCGATCTTCAGGTTCACGTCGTGCACCCTCAGGCGAAGCTGTTCGTGCACGGGTCTGCGCCCAGTTGGCATGACTGTCCTCGGATTCTGCGCAGGTGCGGTCTGCGGTACGAGACGGTCAGCATCGCATTTGCTGTGAACGCTCACAAGTAGTTGAACCCTTGACGGTCCCGGTCCGTATCCCGATGTGCCGGCAGATCCGTCCACTGATTCGTGAGGGTTCGAAATGTCGAGAGCACATGCAAAACCACAGCGACGCAAGCGGGTGCTCGTTGCCGGAATCGCCGTCGCCGCGACTCTGACCACGGGTGGCGCGATCGCCGCGTTCGCCGCTGGTGGCAACAACAGTGCAGGTCAGGCGATCGCGTGTCCGAAGCCCGTGATCGGTGTCGCGGTTCCCGCGCAGGCGCAGGCCGAGGTCCAGCGTGAACTGGCCAATCTGGACAAGCAGATCGCCGAAGCCACCAACAGGTTGCGCACTTCCGCGGGTGAAGGCGGGCCGAACTTCGTGCAGAACGCGATTCTGGGGCCGCTGAAGGACAAGCGCGTCGCGGCACTCAATCGCATCGAGACCGCTATCGGTCGGGTCGCCGAGAAACCGGAGGGGCTGGAACGATTCGCGCCCTGTGGTCTCGGTCAGGCGCCCGCGGTCGCCCCGGCACCGGCGACCAAGAACCAGTCGTCCGGAACCGGTTCCGGCACCGGGTCGTCGGCGTCGGGGAAGGCGATCGAGTGCCCGGTGCCCGTGGTGCAGAACGTGCCCGCGCAGGCGAAGGCCGAAGTGGACCGCGAGCTCGCCAACCTCGGCAAGCAGCAGGCGGAGGCCAACGAACGGCTGCGCACCTCGGCCGGACAGGGTGGCCCGAACTTCGTGCAGAACGCGATTCTCGGGCCGTTGAAGGACAAGCGCGTCGCGGCGCTGAACCGCATCGAGACGGCCATCGGCCGGGTCGCCGCGAAGCCGGAAGGGCTGGAGCGCTTCGCGACCTGCTCGCTCAAGTAACCCTCCTCGGGGTCGGAGCGACAGGGCCCGCCTCTCCTCGGGGCGAGCGTTCCTGGGGGCCTGCCGAGCGGACGCGCCACCGCTCGGCAGGACCTTGACGCAGTGGGGGAGTCCTCGGTAGATGTTAACGCGAACATCGTCCGTTCAACGGAGAACCGATGACCAGACTCCCTGCACTCCTAGCCGCTTCGGCGCTCGCACTGTCCACAGTGGTCTGCGGTGGCGCTCCTGCCCTCGCCGCCGTCGAGTCCGTGACGGTGCGGCCGGACCCGACCTATCAACAGGAACCGTTCCAGGGCTGGGGAACCAGCCTGGTGTGGTTCGCCAACGCCACCGGGGGCTACCCGGACGAGATCCGCAACCAGCTCGCCGAGCTGCTGTTCGGTGAGGACGGTCTGAACCTCAACATCGCCCGCTACAACATCGGTGGCGGCAACGCGCCGGACGTGCCGCAGTACCTGCGCGCGGGCGCGGCCGTCCCCGGCTGGTGGAAGGCGCCGGCGGGGACGAAGCGCACGGACACCGACTGGTGGAAACCGGGTGACCCCAGGTACTTCGACGCCTCGGCGGACCCGAACCAGCGTTGGTGGGTCGACCGGATCAAGTCCCAGGTCACCACCTGGGAGGCGTTCAGCAACTCCCCGCCGTGGTTCCAGACCGTCAGCGGTTACGTGTCGGGCGGTTTCGACGCCAACGCGGACCAGCTGCGGGCGGACCGAGTCGGTGACTTCGCCGCGTACCTGGCGCAGGCGACGGCCGAGCTGGAACGCGCGCACGGCATCAAGTTCGCGACGGTCGACGGGCTCAACGAGCCCAACACGTCGTACTGGAAGACGACGCTCGGCCCGGACGGCAACCCGACGGGTGGCCGCCAGGAGGGCGCCCACGTGAGCCCGGCGCTGCAGGCGAAGCTAGTCCCAGCGTTGGCGGACGCGTTGCGCGCCAAGCGACTCAAGGCCGTCGTGTCCGCACCGGACGAGACCAACCCCGGCACCTTCGCGGACGACTGGGCGGGTTATCCGGCGGCGTCGCGTCAGCAGGTCGGCCAGTTGAACGTGCACACCTACGGCCAGGATCGCCGCACCTCCGCCCGCGACATCGCCAAGGGCGCGGGCAAACCGTTGTGGATGAGCGAAGTCGACGGTTCGTGGGGGACGAAGCAGGACTTCACGGCCATGGACTCCGGGCTGGGCATCGCCGCACGGGTGATCGACGACGTGCGCGAGCTCGAACCCCGCGCCTGGCTGCTGTGGCAGGCGGTCGAGGACTACGACAACATGAAGCCCGGCGGCGAGACGCCGAACGGCATGAACTGGGGCGTGATCCAGATCCCGTTCAACTGCGGCCCGCAGGACACGCTCGCGACCTGCCCCGCCCGCGTCAACTCGAAGTTCCACACGCTGCGGAACTTCACCCATTACGTCAAGCCCGGCGACCGCATGGTCAAGGTCAACACGAGGTCCGACGTGGCGGCGGTGCGCAACACCGAGCTGAAGACCGTGGTGCACCTCAACCAGTCCGACCAGCCGCAGTCCGTGACGCTGGACCTCTCCGGCTTCGCCTCGGTGCGCCCCAACGCTTCCGTGCGGCCGATCGTCACCGACATGTTCGGCGCGCTGGTCAAGGGCGCTTCGGTCCGCGTCAAGGATCGCAAGGCGACGCTCACCGTTCCCGCGCGCTCGGTCGTCACGTTCGACGTGTCGGGTGTCAGCGGCGTCGATCGCGCGGCCGCGTTGAGCGGAGAGCGCCGGCTGACCGGGGTGCAGAGCGGCAAGTCCCTGGCCCCGTCCGGCATGTCGCTGGTGCAGCGCACGACCGACGTGAACGCCGCGGATCAGGTGTGGCGTCTGGAGCGCAAGACAGGTGGTTTCGGCCACGACGTCCAGTTCGCGGTCGTCAACGCCGCCACCGGCCAGCGCATCGCCGCTGTGGACGGTAACGCGACGCTGACCAAGGCCGACAGTCCCGCTGCCCGGTGGGTGCTCTCGTCCACCGGCGACGGGAGCTGGACGTTCGTGAACGCCGCCACCGGAGCGCTGCTCGACGTCATCGGCGAGTCGCGTGAGGACGGAGCCAGGATCGGCCTGTACCACGCGACTTCTGGTGCAAACCAACGCTGGACAGCAACATCTCGTTGAGTTGAGATTTCAGGAGTGACGGTGGCGCGCAAGCACGTGTTGGTGATGTTGGTCCTGCTCTCCGCAGGCTGCACGAACGATCCGGCGGCACTGCCACCGTCCTCCGGCACCACTCCGCTGAAACCGCCGTCGCTGATCAACGAGGTCGTGCCGCCGCGGGACGTGATCACCGTCGTGATGGACGTGATCGACGCCCGCACCGTCGAGCTCGCCGGTGGCTCCAGGGTCCGCGTCGCCTCGCTCGCGGAGCCCAAGGAGTGCTGGAAAGCGGCGTCACTCGACTTCGCCAAGACGACGCTGCTGGCGAGATCCGTGCGGTTCAGCGGTGTCACGCCGGGCCAGATCACTCTCGAGCTCGAGGACGGCACCGACTACGCGCTGCTCGCCGTGCAGCGGGGCGCGTTGAGACCCGAGGGCGTCGACGGCGGCCCGCTGATCAACGCCCAGTCCGAGGCCGCGGCGGCCAAACGCGGCCTGTGGGGCCCGCCGTGTGAAGGCTCGGAGACGGCCAAACCTTCCTCCGCGCAGCCGACGACCACGCCTCCACCGCCGACCACGACCACCCCGCCCACCACGACGACGACGCAGCCCGCGCGGGCGTGCGCCGTCGCCTACGCGGTCACCGGGCAATGGCAGGGCGGTTTCCAAGCCAACATGACCGTGCGCAACACCGGCACCTCCCCGGTCAACGGCTGGTCGCTGCGGTGGAGTTTCGCCAACGGCGAGTCGGTGCGGGAGATGTGGAACGCCACCCCGCGCCAGTCCGGCTCGATCGTCACGGCATTCAACGCGAGCTACAACCCGCAGATCGCACCGGGCGCCTCGGTGCAGATCGGGTACAACGGCAACGCGTGGGGCCCGCACTCGGAGCCGACCGCGTTCACCCTCAACGGCGCGCAGTGCTCAGTGGAGTAGGTGCTCTCGCAGGTAACGACCCGTCGCGCTGCCGGGCGCCCGAGTGATCTGGTCGGGTGTCCCGGTCGCGACGATCGTGCCGCCCGCGGCGCCGCCTCCCGGTCCCAGATCGATCACGTGGTCCGCGTTGGCGATCATGTCGAGGTCGTGCTCGATGACGACGACGGTGGCGCCGTTGTCCGTCAGGCGCTGAAGGACTTCGAGCAGAACTCGGACGTCCAGCGGGTGCAGGCCGACGCTGGGCTCGTCGAAGACGAACAGCGTGCCGGCCTGGTCGCGGTGCAGTTCTGACGCGAGCTTGAGCCGCTGGGCCTCGCCGCCGGACAGGGCAGGCGTCGCCTCGCCGAGGGTGAGGTAGCCGAGTCCGAGATCGATCAGCGCCTGGAGACGGGTGTGCACCCGGCGGACGTCGCCGAGCCGCTCGCGGGCCTGCGCGACCGTGAGTGCCAGCACGTCGGGCAGCGAGAGGTCGCCGCGGCGGATCGTGGCCGCGTCCGGGGCGTAGCGGGAGCCCTCGCAGACCGGGCACTCGATGTCGACGTCGGGGAGGAACTGGACGTCGAGCGAGACCTGGCCGGTGCCTTCGCAGCGCGGGCACCGCAGCGATCCGGTGTTGTAGGAGAAGTCGCCGGCGCCGAGTCCGAGCTCACGGGCGCGCTCGGTCTGGGCGTAGGCGCGGCGCAGGTCGTCCAGGACGCCGCTGTAGGTGGCGACAGTCGAGCGCACGTTCACCCCGATCGGGGTGGCGTCGACGACGTTGACGCGCGAGATCCGGTCCGCCTGCAACTCGATCACGTGGGACGGAAGGGACGTGCCTGCGATCCGCGTGGTCAGTCCGGGAACCAGGCTGTCGAGGACGAGCGTGGTCTTACCGGAGCCGGACACACCGGTGACCGCGATGAGCCGCCCGGCGGGCAGGTCGAGTTCCAGTGCGTGCACCGTGTGCAGCGGCGCGGTGGAGAGCTGGATCCTGCCGAGGTCGAACATTTCGTCCTCGCGCGCGCGTTTCCGCACCACGACGGGTGCGCGTCCGGTGAGGAAGCCGCCGAGCAGCGAGTCCGGGTGCTCGCCGATGGCCGCCACGTCACCGGTGGCGACGACGCGACCGCCGTCCGCGCCGGAGCCGGGACCGATCTCGATCACCCAGTCGGCCTCGCGCACGACCTGGATGTCGTGGTCGACGAGCACCACGGAGTTGCCGTCCGCCAACAGGTCCCGGACGACACCGAGCAGACCGTCCACATTCGACGGATGCAGGCCGACGGACGGCTCGTCGAGCACGTAAAGCACTCCGGTGGTGCGGTTGCGGACCGCGCGGGCGAGCTGGATCCGTTGCCGTTCTCCGGTGGACAGGGTCGAGCTCGCGCGGTCGAGGCTCAGGTAGCCGAGGCCGAGATCGATCAGCCGCCGCGCGTTCGTCTCCAGTTCAGCGACGATGTTGTGCGCCATCGTCTTCATGGCCGCGGGCAAAGTGGGTTGAACGCTCGGCGCCCACGTCAGCACGTCGTCCAGCGTCATCGCGGTGGCCTCGGCGAGGTTGATGCCGTCCACCAGTGTGGAGCGGACCTCCTCGCTCAGCCGGGTGCCGTGACACGTGGGGCAGACCTGGACGCTGAGGAACTTGTTGACCCGATTGAGCCCGCGTTCGCTGTTCGCGTTGTTCAGCGCTTCGAGCACGGCCTGGCGCGCGTTGCGGTAGGTGAAGTTGAGCTCGAACAGCTTCCCGCTCTTCGACGGCGCGGTGATGCGCCGCTTCTCCGCGGGGCCGTGCAGGACGATCTCCCGTTCGCCATCGGTGAGGTCCGCGAACGGCACGTCGGTGCGGACGCCGAACTCCGCCACCACCTGCGGCATCACCGTCAGCCCGAACATCGACCACGGCGCCACCGCGCCCTCGCTGATCGACAGTGCCGGATCCGGCACCAGCGCTGCCTCGTCGACCTCGCGCACCAGACCCGTGCCGGTGCAGCGCGGGCAGGCGCCGTCGGAGTTGAACGCCATCGCCTCTGCACCCGGCGGGGCGAACTCGACGCCGCACTCGGGGCACGTGAGGTTCAGGCCGAGCGCGACGTCGATGGTCGGCGACTGCCGGTGGCCGTTGGGGCACAGGTGCGAGCCCAGCCGCGAGAACAGCAGCCGCAGCACGTTCAGCAGCTCCGTCGAGGTGCCGAAGGTCGAGCGGACGCCGGGAACACCCGGCCGCTGCCGCAGGACGAGCGCCGCCGGGACGTGCTCGACGCTGTCGACCGTCGCGCGGGCGGCCTGCGACAGGCGCCGGCGCGTGTACGTCGACAGCGCTTCGACGTACCGGCGCGACCCCTCCGCGTACAGCACTCCGAGCGCGAGCGACGACTTTCCCGAGCCGGACACGCCGACGACGGCCACGAACTGTCGCAAAGGGACGGACACGTCGAGGTCGCGGAGGTTGTGCACACGCGCGCCGCGCACCTCGATCGCGTTCGGGCCGGTGTTCATGGGCCCAGACTCGCACCCGAACCTCGGTTACCTCAACGTAACCAGCCGTCCGGGTGAGGCCCGCTGGCCGGAACATCTGCGCCGCGCGGGCACGGGATCCGTTGCGCTCCAGGTACTACCGAGACATGGACCTGGGACAGCAGTACATCGGCGGGCAGTGGCGGCACGGCGGCGGGGACAAGCTCCTCGTCGACCACGACCCGTTCGACGGGAGCACGGTGGGCGAGTTCGTCGTCGCGAACCGCGCCGATGTCGACGAGGCGTATCAGTCAGCGCAGGAACGGCAACGCGACTGGGAAGCCGTCAACGCCTACGCCAAGCGCACGGTGTTCGAGGACGCCGTCCGCGTCGTCGAGTCCAGACGGGCCGAGATCACCGAGCTGATCATCGCCGAGGTCGGCGGAACCGCGCTCAAGGCCGCGTTCGAGATCGGGCTCGTCGTGGACACCTTGAAGGAGGCCGCCACGTTGCCGTTGCGCGTCGGGGGCAGCATGCATCCGTCTCCGGTGCCGGACACCGAGAACTTCGTGTACCGGCGTCCGGTGGGCGTGGTCGGCGTGATCAGCCCGTTCAACTTCCCGTTCTTCCTGTCGATGAAATGCGTCGCGCCGGCGTTGGCGACCGGCAACGGTGTGGTCCTCAAGCCGCACGAGGACACGCCGATGGCCGGCGGCACCCTGCTCGCGTCGATCTTCGAGGAGGCGGGGCTGCCACCGGGGCTGCTGAACGTGGTGGTGACCGAGATCCCGGTCATCGGCGACTACTTCCTCGAACACCCGGTGCCACGGATCCTGGCGTTCACCGGGTCGACCGAGGTCGGGCGGCACGTCGGCGAGGTGGCCGCGCGTCATTTCAAGAAGGCGGTCCTGGAGCTGGGCGGCAACAGCGCGTTCATCGTGTGCGAGGACGCCGACCTGGACCTCGCGGTGGACGCGGCGGTGTTCAGCCGCTTCACGCACCAGGGTCAGATCTGCATGTCCGCCAACAGGATCCTGGTGCACTCCGCCCTGATCGACGAGTTCAGGGAGCGGTTCGTGGCGAAGGTCCGCTCCCTGACGACCGGGCGTCCGTCGGATCCCGGCACGGTCATCGGGCCTCTGATCAACAGCAGGCAGGTGTCGGTGCTGACCGCGCAGGTCGACGCCGCCATCAGCGCGGGAGCTCGGGCGTTGTTGCGCGCACCGGTCGAGGGCAACGTCTTCGGACCGGTCGTGCTCGACGGCGTGAGCTCCGAGGACGCCATCGCCCGTGAGGAGCTGTTCGGTCCGGTCGTGCTGCTCATGCAGTTCGACGACGACGATCAAGCAGTCGCCATGGCCAACGACACCGATTTCGGTCTCAGCGGAGCGGTGCACACCCGCGATCTGACCCGAGGCGTGCGCCTCGCCCGGCGGCTGCGCACGGGCATGGTCCACGTCAACGACACCACGATCGCGGACGAGCCGATCATTCCGTTCGGCGGCGAGGGCCGGTCCGGGCTGGGACGGCTGGGCGGCCAGGCGAACATCGACGAGCTGACGACGACGCAGTGGGTCTCGGTGAACCACGGCCGCCCCAGGTACCCGTACTGAGCGCGGGGGAGTCCACAAAGGATTACGCTCGGCGACGTGTTGGGGAAGAAACTCGCGGGCGGGCTGCCGCGCTGGACCGGCCCGTTCTACCTCGCCGCCGGCGTGATCACGCTGGTCTGGGCTGGGGTGCTGTTCAACGACTTCCTGAACGCGCCGGAGCGGTGCCCGGACGCGAGGGTGCGTTGCGGAGCGTTCCTGACGACGTCGTTGCGGCAGTACACGCTCTCGTGGGTGATCTTCGACATCGCGCTCGCGACGATGCTCGTCGTCACCGGCTGGCTGGCGTTGCGGCGGCGTGACCACGTGCAGCTGCCCGCCTCGGTGACCGGCGCGTTGCTGTTCGTGGACGCGTGGTTCGACACCATGTCGAGCCCGCGCCGTGACCGTCCGCTGGCGTGGGCGCAGGCGCTGTTCGTGGAGCTGCCGCTCGGCGTGCTGTGCTTCTGGATCGCCGCGCGGGCGGAACGCGTCCGCAGAGAGCGGCTCGCGGACGCGTTGCGGCGTCTGGGTGAACCGACGGAGTAAAGCTGGCCGTGGTGCCGGTTGTGCGGGCGTGATCGAATTTTCTTCGTGCTCCGTCTCATCGCAACCCTGCTGGCGATCGGTGTCACCCTGACGTTCGCCACGCCCGTGCAGGCTCGCCCGGCACCGATCATCGGCGGCGTCGACGTGCCGGACGACGCGTATCCGTTCATGGCCGCGCTGAGACTGAAGCGGCCGCCGAGTGCCAGGGGCCAGGTCGTGTGCGGTGGCAGCCTCATCGACGCGGTGACGGTGCTGACCGCGGCGCACTGCGTCGGGAACGACCCGGAGGACCTGGAGGTCGTGGTCGGCCGCACCGTGCTGTCCAACGGCCGGCAGGGCCAGGTCCGCGACGTCGCGGCCATCTCGTCGCACCCGCGGTTCGGCAGGGAACCGGGCTACGACGTGGCTCTGCTCCACCTGGACGACGCGGTGGTGAGCATCAGGCCGATCCTGCAACCGACCCGCGGCACCGACGCGTTGATCCGCCCTGGTGCCAAGGCGACCGTCATCGGCTGGGGCAACACCGACACCGGGCTGCCGCACCGGCCGGACCGGTTGCGTCAGGTGGACGTGCCGCTGTTGTCCCACAACGAATGCGCGATCGCGTATGGGCCGGAGATGGGCCTGGACGCCTACAACAGGGCCACGGACATCTGCGCCGGCGTGGAGGGCAAGGACTCCTGCCAGGGCGACAGCGGCGGCCCGATCTTCCGCACGGTCCCCGGTACGCAGACGCACATCCAGATCGGCGTGGTGTCCCGCGGTGAGGGTTGTGCTGCTCAGGGTGGGCCCGGCATCTACACCTACACCGGCTCCCAGCAGCTGTGGGACACGATGGGGCCGCCCGCCGGGTGACGGACGGCCCTCACGTGATCAGCTGGTGATCAGCGGGTGGCGGGACCCGTCCAGCCCTCCGCGACGTGCCCGATGCGGACGCGCTGCGGGTGGTCGCCCACCGGCACCGACACCGTCTTCTGCCCGGTGGCGAAGTCGATCGCGGTGATCTGGTCGGAGCCGCTCTCGGAGATCACGCACTGCCGGCCGTCGCCGCTGACCGTGGCCCAGTACGGCTTCGACGCCGTGACGAGCGGACCCTGCTGCAGCGAGGCGCGGTCGACGACGGTGGCGTAGTCGTCCATCGTCCCGGCGACGCACAGCTTGCTGCCGTCGGGGCTCATCGACAGACCGTGGTGGCGCGAGTCGTTGACGAACGTCTTGCGGTCGTCGCTCGTGTTCGAGTTCTTCGGCAGCGTCTTGACCTGGGTGATCGCGTCGGTGGCGACGTCGTACTCGATGAAGCCGTTGAAGAACGACACCTGGAAGTACAGCTTCGAGAGGTCGGGCGAGAACACCGCGGGCCGCACGGCGTTCGACAGGTCGCTGCGGCCGAAGGCGTTCAGCCGGCTGCGCATGTCGATGGTCTTGACGGTCTGGAAGGTGTTCGCGTCGACGACGGTGATGTGCCGGTCGCCCTTGAGCCAGTCCTGGTCGGGGGCGTCGAAGTCGTTGTTGACCTCGCCGATCGACATGTTCCAGAGGTACTGGCCGCCGTTGGTGAAGATGTTCTCGTGCGGCTTGTCGCCGGTCTTGAACGAACCGAGCTGCCTTCCGGTGTTGATGTCCAGCACGTGCACGGTGTTGGAGGTCGACGCCGAGACCGCGATCCTGGTGCCGTCGGGGGAGACGGCCATGTGGTCGGAGCGGAAGCCCGAGACCGGGAACCGCCACTTCACCTTGCCGGTGGCCAGGTCCAGCGACACGACGTCGGCGAAGCTGGGCCGTGAGACGACGACGGCGCTTCCGTCGGGCGTGGTGTACATGTCGTCGACGAACTGGTCGTGACCCTCGCCGGGACCGTTGCGGATGCCGAGGAAGAACGCCAGCTTGATCGGGTTGAGGTAGATCTCGGTCAGGCGCTGGGTCTTGTCGGGGATGACGTTGAGGCGGCCGATCTTCGCGAAGTCGCCGGTGGACTTCACGACGTCGGCGGTGCCGTCCCAGTTGTTGCCGACGAACATGACCTCGCGCAACGGGGCCGCGTTGGCGGAGGACGTGGTGGTGGCGACGCAGGCGGCGAGGATCGTGGCCGCCGCGGCGGCCCTCGCCAGACGGGTGAGAGCGTTCCCGCCTGGAGCGTTCCGGGCAGGGTCGGACATGGCGTTCATCGCTGCTTCTCCGGGGTGGTGGGAACTTCGGGCGCTTTCCTGGCAGGGGTTCGGCGCTACCTACCGGATAGTAGGTATGAGTGATCCCGGCCACAAGATTGCAGACGGGTATCAGCTGAAATATTTTCACGTTACTGCGGTTCTGTTGTGTCGAGCGACGAACCACCGCTCGTTCGACGGCCGTTCGACTCGAACGCCGGTCGAAATGATCCGTTCCGTTTCCCGGTCCGTACCCCGGTTCATGAGCCTCTACAAAGGACGCCCGCTCGTGGTGAAGGCCGCCGCGGGTCTGCTGGGTCTGGTCGCGGTCGGCGCGCTCGTGGTGGCGACGACGAGCAGCAGTGAGGACGCTCTGGCCGACGGCGCGGACAAGAGCTTGTTCGTCGACATCACCAAGGTGAAGCCGAACGTCAAGAAACCCAGAGCGGAGAACGACGCGACAACAGGCACGTTCACGGTCGACTGCGGCCGCAACGAGAACAAGCACTTCAACCCGGACAACTTCATCGCGCAGCCCGGTGTCCGCAACGGTGCCCAGCACCTGCACGACTACGTGGGCAACCTGTCCACCGACGCGGACTCGAACAACAAGTCCTTGGAGGCGGCCGGAACCACGTGCCAGAACGGTGACAAGTCTGCCTATTTCTGGCCGGTGGTCCGCATCGACGACGACGATGACCAGGCCAAGACGGTGAACTGCCCGGACGTCAAGAGCAAGCTGCCGGACGTGCCGAACCAGGCGCGCGCGGAGGTCGACCGGAACCTCGCGCTGCTCAAGACGCAGATCGACGAGGCGAACAAGCGCCTGGCGAAGAACGAGAACCCGCGCGACCTCAACTTCAACCAGAACGCGATCGTGGGACCGTTGAAGGACAAGCGGGTCGCGACCATCGACCGCATGGCCATCGCGATCGGCCGCAACGCGCCGCGCCCGCAGGGGCTCGAGAAGCTCGCGCCGTGCCAGCTCAACGAGGGCAAGGCCAACGAGAACGAGCTGCCCGGCAACGACGGTGACATCCAGCGTCCCGAGGTGGCCGAGCTTCAGTTCCGCGGTTCGCCGGTCGGCAAGGTCGTCGCGATGCCGAAGTTCCTGCGCGTGCTGTACGGCGACGCCAAGGTCTCGACCAACGGCACGAAGAACGCGCGCGACTCGTGGACCTGCACGGGTTTCGAGGACAAGGTGCTGATCAACAAGTACCCGGTCTGCCCGCAGGGTTCGAAGGTCAAGCGCATCCACGACTTCCCGAGCTGCTGGGACGGCAAGAACATCGACTCCGCGAAGCACCGCGAGCACATTGTCTTCCCCGACGCGAACGGCCGGTGCCAGAACGGGTTCATGGCCGTGCCGCAGCTGCGGATCTCGTTGACCTACAACATCCCCCGCGACGTCCAGCAGCGCGGCGACTACGCGGTCGACTCGTTCCCGGAGGAGAAGCACAACCCGTTCTCCGACCACGACGACTTCGCGAACGTGATGTCGCAGCAGATCATGGACCGGCTCGTCAACTGCGTGAACACGGGCAAGAAGTGCAAGGAGTGAGTATCTTCCTGGCTCATGCCTGATCTTCCGGTCCGCCCGCTGCCCGACGAGGGGTTCGTCCTGACACGGACGAAGGTCGCGACCGTGATCTCTGCCGGACTCGTCGCCGGGCTCGCGGTGTCCCTCACCGGGCACGTGGAGTTCGGGCCGCTCGTCGGCTGGGACGTGGCGACCCTGACCTACCTGATCTGGGTGTGGGTGCTGATCTGGCCGATGGACGCGGAGGAGACCGCCCAGCACGCCGTCCGCAACGACCCGACGCGCACGGCAGCCGAGATCGTGCTGCTGTGCGCGGCGCTCGCCAGCCTGGTGTCCGTCGGGTTCGTCCTGGCGCGCGCCTCGCACACCACCGGCGGATCCGAGCTGTTGCGCGTGGGGCTCGGTGTGCTGTCGGTGGTGTTGTCGTGGATGGTGGTCCACACGGTCTTCACCTTGCGTTATGCCCGGCTGTACTACGTGGACGATGACGGCGGCATCGAGTTCAACCAGGACGAGAAACCCGACTACGGCGACTTCGCCTACGTCGCGTTCAGCGTCGGGATGACGTTCCAGGTCTCCGACACGTCACTGTCCACTCGCGACATCCGCCGCACGGTGCTGAAGCACTCGTTGCTGTCGTACCTGTTCGGCACCGGCGTGCTGGCCACCACGATCAACCTGGTGGCCAGCATCAGCTCCTCGTGAGCGCCTGGGCCACGGTGTCGTGCAGTTCGAGCAGCTCGTTCAACGTGGTCGCCCGCAGCGCGCGGAGGACGCTGCCCGCCGGCGCCACGACCCTCAGCGGTGTGCCGCTGTCGTCGCCGCGCTGGTGGTACTCGACCAGCACGGACAGACCGGACGAGGAGAGGAACACGACGCCGGTCATGTCCAGGACGACCGCGAACCCGAGTCTCGCCGCCTCGGTGAAGGCCGCGGCCAGGTGTTCGTGCAGCTCAGGCGCGGTGTAGGAGTCGACCTCGCCGGTGACCTGGAGGATCACCGCGTGGTCGCGTTGTTCGGTCTTCGTCTCCAGCGACGTCATCGTGCCTCCCGTCGACCCCTTCCAGGGTGGCAGGCACGGGGGTCGTTGTCGATCATCCTCGGGGTTGGTGTCCTCTCCAGGTAGGACGGGTGATCGTCCCGCAGGCCGATGCCCGATGCGTCCGAACGGACCTAACGTCGGCGTCATGTCACATCAGGTGGTGCAGGCGTTGTCCGATCAGCAGATCAGGTGGTTCGAGGGCGGCGGACTCGTGCTCCTCGGCCTCGGCGCGGTCGCCCTGCTGGTCTTCTGGATCGCCGCGTTGATCAGCGTGCTCGGCGCGCCGATCGGGTGCGGCGCCAAGATCCTCTGGCTGCTGGTCGTGTTCGCGCTGCCGTTCCTGGGCAGCGTGCTGTGGTTCGTCGCGGGGCGGACCAGGTCGTGAACTGTTAACGCTCACATCATGCCGATTTAGAGTACGGTCGGGTCTCGTTGCGTATCTTGCTCCAAAATCCCTGTGTGATCACTCGGTCCAAGAAGGACCATTGGGAGCGCTAACATGACCACGACCGCCGACGGGTTCGACCGCAGAACCCTGTTGCGTCGTTCGGCGATGGTGTCCGCCGGCCTGCTCATCGGCCCGACCGCGCTGGACCGGGCGCTCGCGGCGAGTGCCGCGGAGCTGCCCACCGGCGCGGCGCCGTTCGTCGACTCCTACCGCACCAACGTGCCGGCCAACCAGACCCCGCAGACCAACGCCGCGGTCCGCGCGCTGTCCGGGATGCAGGAGCTCTGGCGCACCGGCGGGAGCTGGAACACCGGGACCGTGCTCGACCGGAACGTGCTCAGGGCGAACCTGCGCCACGTCGCGCGGATCACCAGGCAGCGGACCGTCGAGCAGGCCGAGCGAGCGTTCATCGTGGATCGACAGCATCAGAGCTACAGCGCGACCGGGGGCCTCGGTCCGCTGGCCGGGCTGTACCGGACGGGCGCCAAAGCCGTCACCGGTATCACCACGGCACCGGACGGCACGCCGCCGTCCACTGTGGACGACAAGATCCCCGCGGACGCGCCGGCGGGATCGGCGCTCGGCGCAGGGTCACCGGACTCCGCGCTGGGGCAGGTCGTGACGCTGGTCAACACGGTGCGCGGGACGTTCGCGTCCGGCAACCCGTCGAAGTACGCCTACCAGTACCCGCGGCCGTGGCGCATGACACCGGACAGCACGGTGGTTCCGACCGGGCAGACGGACCAGTACGGCTTCCCGGTGTACCGCAGCGATGTCGTGGTCGCTCCTCAACTGCTGCGCCAGCGCAACCTCAGCCCCACCGACGACGCGGGCTACCCGAGCGGGCACACCAACGCGTTGCACCTGGCCTGCCTCGCGCTCGCCTACGCGATCCCCGAACGGTTCCAGGAGCTGGTGACCGCGGCGTTCGACCTGGCCGACACCAGGATCACGGCGGGCATGCACTCGCCGGCCGACGTGATCGGCGGGCGGATCCTCGCGACCGCACTGGCCGCCGCGACCCTGGCGGACCCGCAGAACGCCGCGCTCAAGGCCGCGGCACGCACGCAGGCGAGCGAGTTCTTCCGGCAGCACGTCGGCGTCGACCTGTTCTCCTACGCGCACTCGGCGGGCATCTCCACCGACCCGTACGCCGATCGTTCGGCCAACGCCCGGCTCGTGCAACCGTTGCTGACCTACGGACTGCCCAGGAACGGGCGCCGGGCACCCATGACCGTGCCGAAGGGCGCGGAAGTGCTGCTGGAAACCCGTCTCCCGTACCTCACCGCGAACCAGCGGCGAGAAGTCCTGCGCACCACCGGTTTGCCGTCCGGGCACGCACTGCTCGACGGCCCGGAGAACTGGGGCAGGCTCAACCTCTTCGCCGCAGCTGACGGCTTCGGCGCGTTCGACGCGGACGTGCGCGTCGACATGGACGCGAACCGCGGCGGTTTCCACGCCGCCGACACCTGGCACAACGAGATCGGCGGCCGCGGCGGGCTGGTCAAGAAGGGCACCGGCACGCTGACGCTGTCCGGCATCAACTCCTACACCGGCTCCACGTGCGTCGAAGGCGGCACGCTCGTCGCCGCCTCGTCGTCGGCGCTCGGCAGGGGTGACGTCGACCTGCGTGCGGGCACATTGCGGCTCGGCACCGCGGTCCGGGTGCGCGGGTACCGGCAGAGTTCCGGAACCACGCTCGCGGTCACGGCGCGGCGGGGTTCGTGCGCCGCACTCACCGCGGCGTACCCGATCAGGCTGGCGTCCGGCAGCGCGCTGGAGATCACGCTGGCCGACGTGCGCGTCGGCGCGGTGGTGCCGGTGCTCGCCGCGCCGGGGTTGCTCGGCCGGTTCGCCACGGTCACCGTCGCCGGGGGAGAGCACCGGGTGGAACCCAGGTACAGCCCGGCAGGACTGTCGGTGCGAGTGCTCTCGTAGTTCGCGGTTTTCCTGGCTGGAGGCAGGTTTCGCCTCCAGCCAGGACCGGGTCAGGCTCCCGCCGGCATGCCCGACCAGGCTTCCTGCGGCGTCAGCGGCCGCAGCGTGAGCGTGTACTCGTAGGTGCTGTCGGGCCGGACCTGACTGCGTTGCCGCACCGGGTTCGGCGTGTCACCGACACCTGTCACCGCGTGGTCGGCGTGCAGCGTGAAGTAGCCCTTGTTGCGCTGCAACATGAACGGGTACGCGGCGCGCTCGATGTCGTCGTACTGCGTGACGCTGACCTCCTTCGCGCCCGACACCAGCAGACCGGACGTGCGGCCGTCGGTGAGCAGCGCCCACCGGGTGTCGGTGTGGTTGCCGTGGTCCTGCGGGCGGTGGTACTCGACGTACTGGTCGGCGACCGACGTGGTGTGCACGCCGATGGGCGTGCCGTCCCTGCGGTCGACGTAGCTCTCCGCTTTCCTGCCGTACCAGGAGAACTCGGAGTAGCGGTCCGGCACCGACAGCTGCACGCCGATGCGCGGCAGGTACGGCAGCGTGCGCAGGGAACCCTGCGGCGTCACGCGGTGCCCGAGTCGCAGCACACCGGCCGAGTCCACCGAGTAGACCATCGTCTGGTCGAACCACGCCCCGGCCACACCGGACACCTTGCTGTCCACGATGATCCGCGTGGTCTTCAGCCCGTCCTTCTCCACCCGCACACCGGTGACCGCGGTCTGCAGACGGTCCAGGCCCGCCTTGCGCCAGTCCTCGCCTTCCGCACGGCCCCACGTGTAGGTCTCGTTGCTGATCGGCGCGCGCCATGCGTCGAGCTTCGGGCCGCTGGCGAGCAGTTCCCGGCCCCACGACTTGATGGACGTCAACGCACCGGATTTTTTGTCGACCGTGTAGGTGGTGCCGGCCGCTGTCGCAGAGACCTTGGCTGCGTCTTCCTCGGTGATCACGAGAGCCCAGTCGAGCGGAGCCTTGTCCAGACCCGGAATCCGGCTGCCACCCAACGAGAACTGGTCGTGCGCGAGCACATGGCCGTTCGACGTCACCGTTTCGACGGTCAGGAACCGCTCGCGGTCAGCGCCGTTGACCGGCAGCGTTATCTGCGCGGTGGAGGCGCTTGCGACGCGCAACGGTTGTTCGCCGTTCTTGACCGTCCGCGAGCCCTCGGTGACCCGCCAGCGCAGGGTGAGGTCGTCGGTGCCGGTGAACTGCCTTTCGTTCGTCACCGACAGCACACCGCCGGAGTAGCCGAACCGGATCGGCTGGTGCGCCCAGGCCATCTGCAGGGCTTCCGGTTGTGGCGTGCGGTCAGAGCCGATCAGACCGTCCACACCGGACAACGTCGACCCGTACGCGAGGTGCGTGCCCTTCTCCTGCACGCGGTCGAAGTCCAGCGCCAGCACCGCGCCACTCGCCGGCGTCGACGCGTTGAGCTCGGCAGCCGACAGAGCGCGGTTGTAGATCCGCACGTCGTCGACATCGCCGCTGGAGAGGCGGCCGACGTTCGACGGGTCGTTCCACGACATCTCGAAGTCACGGCCGATGTTCACGTCCGCCGCCGAGTAGTCGATCGCGCCGGTGAACGGCAGCGACCCGACTTCGGTGCCGTCGAGGTAAAGCCGGACAGCGGTGCCGTCGTACGTGCCGCTGACCCGGTGCCACTTGCCGTAGAAGTCGGCGGGCACCTTGGCCTGCACCGCCCGCCAGGTGCCGCTGTGGATGAAGAACTCCAGCGTGGTCTCGTTCTTCATCTTGAGCGTCCACTGGTGGTCGCCCTTCGCGATGATCGGGAACTGCCCGGTCCACTTCCCGGGCTTGACCCACGCGTCGAGAGTCAGCGCGGTGCCGGTGATGTCGAGCTTGCGGTCGCGGTAGACCTCGACGAAGTCGTCCAGGCCCGACAACGACAAGGCCTTGCCGCGATGCCCGTTGACGAGCTTCGGCGCGCCCGACAGCAGCGTGGCGATGTCGTTGCCGGACGAGTCCGGGGTGAGCAGCGTCTTACGTTTGATGTTCTGCTCGGCCCAGTCCCAGATGAAACCGCCCTGGGTCTGCGGGTGCGCGCGAATGATCTCCCAGAACTCGGCGAAGTTGCCGAGGCTGTTGCCCATCGCGTGCGCGTACTCACCGAAGATCAACGGCTTGGTCGTGGTCTTCGCCTGCTCGGCGAACCGCTCCGGTGACGGGTAGCGCGGCCCCCACACGTCGGCGAACGGCGCGTCGCCGTCCGGGCTGTTCGACTGGTGGTAAACGGGGCGGCTGGGGTCGTTCGCCTTGACCCACCTGGCCATCTCGTAGTGGTGCGCGCCGAGCCCGGCCTCGTTGCCGGTGTCCCACATGAAGACGCTCGGGTGGTTCTTGTCGCGTTCGACCATGGCGATCATGCGGTCCATGAAGGTGTCGCGCCACTCCGGCTGGTTCGCCTGGCACCACCGCGCGCAGTTCTCGTGGTTGTGGGTCTCGATGTCGACCTCGTCGTCGATCCAGATGCCGTGCTTGTCGGCGAGGTCGTAGAAGTACGGGTCGCTGGGGTAGTGCGAGGTGCGGACGGCGTTGACGTTGAGCTCCTCCATCAGCTGCACGTCGCGTTCCTGCGCCTTGCGGGGCACGTGGCGGCCGTGCTCGGGGTCGGTCTCCGCGCGGTTGACGCCCTTGAACAACACGCGCTTCCCGTTGACCAGCAACGTCCTGTTCTTGATCTCGATCTTGCGGAAGCCGGTGGTGTCGCTGACCACGTGCGTCGTGCCGTCGGCCGCGGTGAGGGTCAGCAGGACGGTGTAGAGGTTCGGCGTCTCGTCGGTCCACTTGGCCGGGTTGCGCACCGGCAACGTCAGACGCGCTGTACTGCCTTCGGTTTCCGTGCTCGCCGTGCCGACCTCGACGCCCTTGGCGTCCCGCAGGCTGGCGCGGATCCGTTGCGTTCCTTGGGGTTGATGGCCGAGTTCGACGTCCGCTGTCAGCGTCGCGTCGGTGTAGGTGGCATCGAGGTCGGTCTTGAGCGTGACGTCCTGGATGAACGTCCTGGGCGTCGAGTACAGCGTGACCGAGCGGAAGATGCCGCTGTAGCGCCACTGGTCGTAGTCCTCGAGGTAGGACCCCGCGCTCCAGCGGTGCACCTGCACGGCGATCCTGTTGCGGCCGGGTCGAAGCGCGGAGGAGATGTCGAACTCCGCCGGCGTGTAACCACCCTGGTCGTAGCCGATGTACTTCCCGTTGACCCACACGAAGTACGCGGACGTCACGCCCTCGAAGCGCACGAACGTCGCGCGCTTCGTCCAGTTCGCGGGCACGTCGAACTCGCGGACGTAGGCGCCGGTCGGGTTGATGTCGCGAGGCACGCGCGGCGGGTCGTCCGGCTGCACCTCGGTGGCGATGTTGCGGAAGATCGGGTGGTCCAGGCCGTCGGTCTGCCAGGTGTGCGGCACGGTCACGGTGCGCCAGCCGGACGTGTCGTAGTCGTCGGCGTAGAAGCGCGCGGGCACGTCGGATGGCTTGTCCGCCATGGCGATGTGCCACCGGCCGTCGAGCGAGCGGGTGAAACCCGGCTGCTGGTCGAGGAACGCGTGGTGCGGCTCCTGTCCCTCCCCGACCTTGCGCGGATCTTCGAGGTAGGTGTGCACGTCGGGAGGGGGATCGACGGCGGCGGCGATCGGTGTCGTCGAACCGGTGGCAACCACCATGACTGCCGCAAGAACAATCGCGCGCCCCACGCTGAACCTCCATGTTCAGACAGAAGTGCACACAAGTGAACAGTTCGGGCTCAGGACCGACAAGGGGCCGCGAGGTCGGAGACGTTCACACCCGCGCTGTTATCGAATCGATCGTCCCTTGCGTTCGAGTTCGTTCGACAGCACGCTCCAGGGGCATGCTCGCTCCTCTGCTGGCGGCCGTTGTTGTCGCCGCTTCGCTGTCCGCGCCAGAAGTCACGCCGACCGTGAGCCTGATGGGCGACACGGTCCTGGATCCCACCGCGCTGTACTTCGTGTCGTACGACGGGGTGGTGAACAACAACTCGTTCCAGCAGGACGCGATCCTCACCTACCAAGGACGTCAGTACGCCACCTGGTACACCTCGAGTCGCAACGCCGTGATCGCGCGCCGGACCATCGGTAGTGCGCGGTGGGAGAGCGTGGTTCTGCCGCACCGGCTCAGCGTCGACGACTCGCACAACGTGATCTCGCTGGGAATCTCCCCGCAGGACAACACGATCCACGTCGCTCTGGACACCCACAACACGCGCCTGCACTACCTGCGGGCCACGACGACCGGGCCGTGGAACGCGGCGGCCTTCGGTGAGGTGCAACGGACTCTGGGCGGTGTCGAGCTGGGCGCCATGACGTACCCGCAGTTCGTCGTGACACCCGAGGGCAGGCTGCAGTTCAGCTACCGCACCGGTGGTTCCGGCAACGGGGTCAACGAACTGGCCGAGTACTCCGGCGGGGTGTGGCGCAAGCTCGGCGGCTGGTCGTCCGCGACCGGCTCGTACACCGGCCCGAACGGCGTCGTCTCGACCACCCGCAACATGTACCTGCACGGGCTCACGTACGACCGAAGTGGACGGTTGCACGCCGCTTTCACCTGGCGTGAGGGCAACTCCGGCGTGCTCTGCAACCCGGGAGGGCTCACCAACCACGACACCGGCTACGTCTACAGCGACGACCGCGGCCGGACGTGGCACAACAGCGCGGGAGCCGCCGTGGGATCGCCGGTGAGCATCACCTCGCCGGGCCTGGTGGTGGACCCTCTGGACCCGAACCACGGCCTGATGAACCAGGAGAGCCAGGCCGTGGACTCCGGCGGCCGGCCGCACGTGGTGATCAGCTACGTGCCCGGCCGCTTCACCCAGTGCGTCTCGAACTACGCGCAGCAGCGAGCGCAGTACGGCCGCACGTTCCACGTTTTCCGGGGCGCGGACGGGAGGTGGACCAAGATGGAGGTTCCGATCCCGCCGAACCACACCCAGCGCACGAAGATCGTGTTCGACCGCAACGACAACCTCTACCTGGTGATGCCGCGCGGCAGGATCGTGGCAGCCAGCCGGGCGAGTGGCTGGACGGACTGGACGACGGTGTTCGACCGGCCGTCGTTGCAGATGTTCGGCGAGGTCAACGTGGACACGTCCCGCGTTGTGTCGCAGGGAGTGCTGTCCGTGCAGTACCAGCGGAGTTCCAGCGGCACCACGCCGTCCCCGATCAGGGTCGCGGACTTCCGCCTCGGCTGAGCCGCCGAAAGCGGAAGTCCGCGAGTGCCGGCTCAGCCGTGCAGTGGTCCGCCGAAGTAGAAGAAGCCGCCGAAGCCCCTGTTCACGTCGGGCAGGATCCTGCTGTGCATCCGGTTCTCCAGGCTGCGGGTGATGAACTGGTCCGCGATCGGCCGCCGGTTGCTCCCTGCTCCGCCGGCCGCGGCGATGTTGCTCGTCGCCCTGCCGCCGAGGTTGAGGAAACCGCCGAACACGCCGCCGGGCGGGCGCCGCATGAGGAAGATCCGCTGGTTCACGCCGCGGGTGTACACGTGCAACCCGCCGCCCTTGGGCAGCGAGACACCGGGGTCACCCTGGAAGTTGCCCCCGAAGCTCACCCAACCGGGAGCGTTGAAGTTCCACGTCCACAGGGCGCCGTTGGTGCCGCGGACGAACACCTCGTCACCCCGGTACTCGAACGTGAAGCCGTCGTTGGTCAGCACCGGGTTGCCGCCGGCGGTCATGGAGCCCAGTCCTTCCCAGCCGTTGTGCAACCCCGTGGTGTTGTTCAGGACGGTCGAGTAGAGCCGGTTGTCGAAACCGCGCACCACCAGCCGCATCTGGAAGTCCAGGGACGTCTGCGGGATCAGTGCCGCCGTCACCTCGCTGGTGGTGTAGAGCAGCAACGGGTTCCAGCCCTGCGGAGTCTCGTTGACGATGAGGTTGGTGTAGAGACCGCCGGTCTCGGCGTCGCGGGCGAAGATCCGGGTCATCCGCGCCCGCGCGGGGCTGTCCGGGATCTTGACCGCGGTCACCTCGCTGGAGATGTCCAGGCCTCCGATCTCCTGGAACGGTGTCGGGAAGCTGTAGCTGATCACCGAGCTGGTGATCACCTTGTTCGTGGTGGAACGGGCGTAGACCTGCGCGCCCTGGGACTCGACGACCGCGGTCGGGTCTCCGATGATCGGCCCGCCGATGGAGAAGAAGTCGCTGTAGCCGGCGGTGGCCGGGTTTCCGGTGCTGAACAGGACCGTGCCGTCCAGGCCGCGGGAGACCATGAACAGGCCCGTCGGATCGATGATCGGGGTGCTGGCGAACGTCACGTCGTTCGGCAGTGGCGATGCCGCCGCCGAGGCCGGGCTAGTGGGCAGCACGGCCGCGGCCGCCGCGGTCAGCGCGATCGTCGCCAGGGCGCGTCCCCACGCCCGGCGGAATCTCAAGCGGTGCATGGATTTCCTCCCCTGCTTGCGTGTGCCGTTCACACGCGAACCGGGAAAGGCTAAAAATCTGTGCCGCTGAGGAGCATCGGCAGACCTACGGCATCTACTACTTAAACGTGGAACGCGACGAGGTAGTGGGCAGGGCCGAGGAGATCGGCCTGTTCGAACACGATCTGGATCTGCTGCGGGCCGGACGTGGTGGCGCGATGGCGGTCACCGGTGAACCGGGCATCGGCAAGACGCGGCTGCTCGCGGCGTTGGGTGTCGCCGCGAGCGAAGCCGGTGTCATCACGGTGCGTACGTCGACGGAGCTTGCCGAGGTGCGTCAGGCGAGCGGTGCGGTGGTGTTCGTCGACGACGTTCATCGGCTTGAGTCGGATTCGGCTTCCGTGCTGGAGGAGCTCGTCCGGGTCGCCCGAACCCGGCCGTTGCTGCTCGTGCTGGCGTACCGGCCGCGGCAGGTCGATCCGGTGGTCGGCGCGGTGCTCAGCTCCGCTGCGGCGTCGGCGGACCTGAGGCACGTCAGGCTCGGACCGCTCTCGCTCGTCGAGACCAAGGAACTGCTGGCGGGCCACGACGACATCGAGCGCGTGCACCTGGAAGGCAGCGGGAACCCGTTGTACCTGAAGCTGATCGCCGGGCAGGCGGCCGAGCCGACGGGTGGGCTGCTGGCGGAGTTCGCCGGGCTGGGCGAGGCCGAGCTCAGGACGGCTCAGGCGGCCGCGGTGCTCGGTGGCCCTTTCACCCTGGACGTGCTGTCCGAGGTGTGCACGCACGATCCGGCCACGACCCGCAAGGCCGTGGACGTGCTGGTGACGGCCGACCTGGTCCGGCCCGGCGAGCTCGTGTCGCTGCTGGAGTTCCGGCACCCCGTGGTCGCGTCGGTCGTCTACCGGCACATCCCGATCGGCGAGCGATGGTTGCTGCACAGCCGGGTGGACGAGGCGCTCGCCCGTCGCGACGCACCACCCGGCCGGCGTGCGCGGCACATCGCGGCAGCCGGTCTGACCGGGCAGGTCGACGTGCTCCTGGCCGCTGCCTGCGAAGCCTCCGACACCGACCCGGCGGCCGCCCTGCGCTGGGCCGGTGCCGCAGGTGCGTTGATGTCCCACGGCGACCCGCGAACGAGCGACGCGCAGGCGTTGGAGGCCCGTGCCCGGCTGGTGCTGGGCGAGGTGACGCAGACGTACGACGGGTTGCGGTCGGCGCACGCGGAAGGAACCGCGAGCGTCCTCTACGCCGGCCGAGCGCTGGAACTGCTCGGGCAGTACGGCGAGGCGCGCGCCCTGTTGCGGGCCGCGGTGCCCGACGACCACTCGCCGGACGCGGCCGCCGTGCTGTCGGACCTCGCGAACCTGCACACCGACGCCATGGACTTCGTGTCCGCGGCCGACTGCGCGACGACAGCGGTCGGCATCGCGCAACGCCACGGTGACCGGTTGCGCGAAGCGGCCGCGCTGACCGAGCAGGCGTGGGCGCGGGGATGCGCCGGCGACATCGAGTTCACGCGCGTGGTGGTCGGTGCCGCGGCCGCCCTGGTCGACGCGATGTCCGACGCCGTCGTCATGCGCGACCTCCGCTGCCTGCACCAGCTCGCGCTCACCGAGCTGCTGGTGGAGGACGTCGTCAACACCTACCGGCATCTGGTGCGCGGAGTGGAACTGTGCCGGCGCACCGGCCAGCTCTACATCTTCTCGGCCATGCTCGAGCTCTTGGGAGAGGTGGAGCTGCGGGTCGGGCGCGTGGCCGAGGCCGTGGCGACGTTGGACGAGGCGGTGCACCAAGCAGGCCGCGACGATCTCGGGCCGCAGCAGAGCATCGCGACCGGTGTGCGCGCCTACGCCCGGTACTGGCAGGGCGGTGACGTAGCCGAAATCCTCGCCGACGCCGAGACGATCGAGGCGAGGTGCGCGGGCCTGCGCTACGGCTGGGCGGTGTTCGGCCGGTGCATGGCGGGAGAGCTGATCGCGCTGGCCGGCGATCCGCAACGGGGCAGCCGTCTGCTGCTCAAGCTCGGCGGCGGTCCGGATATTCCGTTGGTGGCGAGCCGCAGACAGGTGCGCACGTGGGAGTCGCTGAGCGGCGCCGCGATGACGTTGGGAGACACCACCTCCGCCGCCCAGTACGCCGAACTGGCCCTGCGCCACCCCACCACGGCGTGGTCGGCATCCCGCCGCGGCCTGGCCCAGCGCGCCAGAATCCGCGCCATCCCGGGCGAACCGAGTGAGCTCACCGCCTGGGCCAGCGCCGCGGCAGCCGAGTTCGCCGCCATCGACCACTGGCTGGACCTCGCCATCACCGAGCACCTCGCCGGCCGGGCGTTCCTCGACGCCCACCGCCCCGACCTGGCCGCGGCACACCTGGACCGAGCCGCCGACCACGCCACCGCCTGCGGTGCGGGCCGTCTCACCGCTCTCGTGGCAGCAACCCGCGAGCGCCTGAACCAGTCACCGCGCCCGGCCTGGACCAGCCCGCTCACCAGCCGGGAGATAGAGGTGGCCGAACTCGCCGCCGCCGGCCTCACCAGCGCCGAGATCGGTCGCCGCCTGTACCTGAGCACGCGGACCGTCGACAGCCATCTCGGCCGCGTCTACCGGAAGGTGGGGGTGTCGAACCGAATCGGTCTGGCCCAGCTCATCCACGCCGAGGGGGTCTAGGCTCGTCCACGCCACCGCGGGCTGCCGGTGACCAGCCGGTGCCACTCTCGCAGAGTCTGTTGGGAGCAGCCATGACGGAGATTCAGCAGTATCTCGCGGAAGAAGTCGCGGAAGACCTCGCCGACGGCATCATCAACCGCAGAGAAGCGCTACGCCGCCTAGGCCTGCTCGGTGTCACCGGTGCGGCCGCGAGCGGGTTGCTGGCCTCGTTCGCCTCAGGCACCGCGACAGCCGAGCCGGCGAGCGGTACACGTTCCGCGTCCGAGACGAGCTGGGCTCCCGTCGCTCGAGAGTCGATCACGTTCGCCGGCCCGCGCGTGCCGCTGATGGCCGCGTGGGCACCCGCCGCGAAACCCCGTGGTGCCGTGCTGGTCATCCACGAGAACCGCGGCCTGAACGAGCACATCCGCACGGTCGCCGGGCGGTTCGCCGCCAGCGGGTACTCCGCGCTGGCGCTGGATCTGCTGTCCGAGGAGGGCGGCACCGGGGCGTTCCCCGGTGAGGCCGAGGTGGCCGCCGCGCTGTCCAAGATCCCGCCGGAACGGTTCGTGGCGGACATGAAGGCCGCCCTGACCGAGCTCAAGAAACGCGTGCGGGGCAAGAAGCTGTGCGCGGTCGGCTACTGCTTCGGCGGCAACATGGTGTGGCGCCTGCTCACCTCGAACGAACCGCGCCTGGCCGCGGGCGCCGCCTACTACGGTCCGTTCCCGGAAGGCGGGACCTTCGCCGGCTCCCGTGCCGCGGTGCTCGGCGTCTACGGCGGTCTGGACGCCAGGGTCAACGCGACCAGGCCCGCGGCCAAGGCAGCGCTGGAAGCGGCGAGGCTGAAGTACGAGCTGCTCACCTTCACCGAGGCCGATCACGCCTTCTTCAACGACACCGGCGCCCGGTTCAACCCGCACGCCGCGACGGAGGTCTGGCGCCGAACGCTGAACTGGTTCGACGCCGCCGACCGCTAGGCAGCCGTCACGACGGATGATCGCGACCAAGTCCAGGCGTACCAGACGATGAACGCGGTGCAGGCCGCCTCGATGACGACGAAGAACGCGTAGAAGACGTTCACCGGCCCGCTGGTCGTCGACCAGATGACCAGCGCGGTGTGCAGCACGCCGACGACGATGTTGGCCCACCGGTTCGCACGGTGGGGGAGCAGCCGCGACAAGAGGACCATCGCGATCGCCGTCTCCATGAGGATCGCCGTCACCAGCACGAACCCCTGGGTGATCTGGATGCCGGCGACGTTGCCCGACAGCAGCTGCGCGTGTTCTTCCTTCTGCAGCACCGGGTTGAAGAACAGCCCGAAGATGTCGGCGTAGGCGTAGTTGAGAATCACGAAGATCCACAGCGTGGAAAGGACGACTCTTCGGTCTTTGGTGGCAGCCACGTTCACACGCCCGCTCGTGCGGTCGTGTCGCTGCGAGACGGTACGTACGCGCCTGTCCCCGGACATCCGGGAGAACCCGGACATCCACCCCTGAGGGGCGGCTGACTCGGCTGGAGTACATCGGGAGATGTACCTAGCCATCGGTCCGACGCCATACCTCGCGGATTCGATCTCCGTCTTCGGGAGGTTTCCGGCCGGACCGGGAACTGGAACCTTCATGCCTGGGAGCGAAAGCTGATTGTCCTAGGTGGACGGTGGAGGTCTGCGGCACGTGAAGCGCCTTCGGTGGGCAAGGCGGGTGGTGCCCGCGGGTGGGCTGGTCGTCGTTCTGGTCCTGACGCTGGTCGTGGCGTTTCGGGCGTTGAACGCCGCGAACGGGTGTGCCGGCTGCGATGCGCCGCACCACGAGCTCGGGTTCTCGGTCGCGCTGCAGGTCTCGGACGAGTCCGGCCGATCGTTGCCGGGCGCGGTGGTGCGGCTGCACGGGCACACGGCGGCTCCGGTGCGGCTGGAGGCTGACCAAGACGGCAACGTGCGCACTCCGCAGTTGCGCGGTCCGGTCGTCGCGGTCGTGGAGGCGCCGGACCACCTGCCGGAGCCTGTTCAGCTGGATGAGGCTGACGCGACGGTGAACGTGAAGCTGTTCGCCCGCAAGGCGAATCGGTTCGTCATGCACTCGGCCGGCGATGTGATGTTCGGCCGCCGGTACGCCGAACCGGAGAGCGGGGAGGCACTCATCCCCGCTTCGTCGGCTGATCGTGGTGCGGAGCAGGTGGTGTCGGCTATCGCGCCCGTCTTCGGTGCGGCGGACCTGCGGACGGTCAACCTGGAGAGCGTGTTGACGGACATGCCGTCGCAGGGGGCCTATCCGAAGAAGCGGTTCATCCTGCAGTCGAGCACGGCTACGACGGCGGGGCTGCGCACGCTCGGCGTCGACTGCGCGGTGCTGGCGAACAACCACGCCAGGGACTTCCTCGACCAAGGGGTCGCCGACACGAGGAAAGCGTTGGTGGAAGCGGGAATCGCGATGGTGGGTGCCGACGCGACCGCCGAGAGCGCGGCCGTTCCCCATCGCAGGGAGGTCAACGGCACCGGTGTCGGTATCGCGGCCTTCACCAGCGTGGACGGCGATTTCGTCAACGGCGCGTATCCCAGCGCGAAGGTTGCCCCGCCCAAGGACGCCGAGGCCTGGCAGTACGAGGAACGGTCGTGGGGCTTCCAGAGCGACAAGGTGACGGTGCCCGCCGCCGCGCGTCGCATCGGCAAGGCCTGGGAGGAGTACCGGAAAGCCGAGAAGAAGGCCGACCCGGCGGCGCTGTGGTCATCGCTCATCGCGGTGTACCCGGAGTTGCAGGACTGGGTCGCCCGCCGCGGGCACGGTGGTGCCGCGGTGTGGGACCCGGTCGCCTCGCCCGCACTGATCAAGGAGCTCTCGGCGCAGCAGCAACTGACCGTCGTGCAGCTGCACGCGGGCTTCCAGTTCGAAGCCGCGGCCTCGGAGAACGTGCGCGACATGGCGCACGCGGCCGTCGACGCCGGCGCGGACATCGTGATCGGGCATCACCCGCACGTGCTGCAAGGCCTGGAGTGGTACAAGGGCAAGCTGATCGTCTACAGCCTCGGCAACTTCGTGTTCGACCAGAACTTCCTGGCGACGTTCTCCAGCGCGATCCTGCGCACGGTGTGGGAGGGCGACCGGATGCTCGAGGCCAGGTTGTTGCCGCTCGAACTCGTCGGCTACCGGCCGGTGGCGGTCACCGGTGACGCCGCACGGCGGGTACTGGGCCGGATCTGGGAACGCAGCCTGCTTCCCGCCGTTACGACACGTGACTCCAGTGGGGCGGTCCGCACCTACGCGCGGAAGTCCGAAGAGGACAGTGCGCCCGGCCAGATCGTCGTCGAACGCAACACCGGCCGCATCACCCAGGTCGCGCCGCAGGAGACGGCGAAAACCGTGACAGTGCCGCCGAAACAGGTCGTGTCACTGGGAGGAGCGGGTGACCTCGTCCGTCCGAGAGCGGGCGAGGGCGTCGAGGTTGGACGTGACCTGTTCGGCTGGGGCGGCTTCGAGGACGACACCGCTGACGGCGGCGTGGGTTCGGCGACTCACTGGAACACCGACAGCGGCTCCGAGTCGTGGCAGACCGGGCCTACTCCGCGGGGACAGCGGTTCCTGCACCTGAACGCGCCGCCGGGTAAGGCCGTGCAGACCCGTGCGACGGCACGGGTCGCCCTGCCGCGGCACCGGCTGCACGAGGCGGCGAGGGGTGGGGCGCGGCCGCTCGACCCCTCACCGTCCTACTCGATGCGCGCGTTGGTCCGCGGTTCCGCGACGGGCAGCGCCTACTTCCGTTTCGGCGTCTACCACTTCGACGACACCAACCCGACCGAGGACCCGAGCTCGACCCTGTTGACCACCATCACCAAGCCGGTGGACGTGCCGGGCGGCGGCGCCTGGCACGAGGTGACCGTCGACCTGTCCACGGACGACCTGGACACCGCGGAAGGCACCGGGAACATGGTCATGATGTACGCCGGTCTGCATCGCCGAAACGACGGACTGTCCGCGTCTCTCGACCTCGACGACGTCCGGTTCGTGGAGTGGCGTGACGCCCAGGGCATGACCGGATCGTTCGGCGACTTCACCCTGGCGCGCAACAAGGGTTCCGAGGCACGGGACCTGTCGATCACCATGCGGACACCGTCCTGAGCGATGTGGAGAACAGTGTCTCGCCAGCAGCTCGAACGACAGATGGCGGAAGCGGGCTTTCCCTCCGGCGCAAGGGTTCCGGCCATAGCAGTAGTAGCAGTGCTGACTCTGCTCGCCGCCTTCTGCGCTACCAGGCTCGGCGGCCAGCCTGACGCCTCCGAGACAGCGGTCGTCGCCCGGTCCCAGCAGTGGTTCGCGGAGGTGCTCGCCCGTTCGGCGGGGGAGTCGGTGAACGACGCGGTCGGCGACCTGGCGACCGCGGTGAAGCTGTCCGGCACCGAGACCGGCACGCCTGAGCGCGCGGTCGCCTACTTCGCGCGGACGTCGCCGCGGATCAGGGGAGTGGCCGTGCTCGACAGGTCGACCGGCGCGCTGCTGGCGGCCGCGGGCGAACCGGTCCCGATCGAGTCCGTGCCGAGGGAAGCCTCGTCGAGGGTCGTGGTGGGCGGCAAGATCGCGCGCACCGTGGCGAGCAGCGTGCTGCCCGGCGGCGACAGGACGGTCGTGGTCTCGACCGAACTGGCGGTGGCCGCCGACAGCTCAGGAGCCGTACTGCTGTCCACGATGGACGGTGAGTCGGTCGAACTCCGTCCAGGAGAACGGGACGACGACCTGGTGCGGCGGGCCGTGGCCGAGGCGGAGGACGGGAAGAGCGGCTACCTCGTGGGTTCCGGGCAGGCCGCGGTGCCGATCGTCGCCTACGCACCGGTCACCACGGGCACCGCGAAGACGCGGCTCGGCGTCTCAGTGCTCTTGTCCACGTCAGTGCCCGCGATCGAAAGCACGCGCCCGGCCAGCGCGTTCGTCCCGGCCGCGTCCCTGCTCGGCGTCCTGCTGCTGGTGCTGTTCCTGCTCTGGGGAGCGCTCGTACGGCCGTTGCGGCGACTGCGTGAGGACGCGCTCGCGCTCGCCTCGGGAGAACTTGACACCGCGGTACGCCGGTCGCGGATCAGTGAGCTGGAACGAATCGGAGCCGCCCTCGCCGGTGAGCGCCGGGCCCCGCGGTGGAGTTTCTCCGCGCGGGTACCGGTCGCGCTCGCCGCGGTCGTGGTGCTCGCCTGGGCGGGAACCGTGGCGCTCACGCTGGGCAGACAGGACGTTCAGGTACCGGAACGAGCCACGCGGGTCGCGCAGAGCCTCGCGAACGCGACCGCCGCCGCGGTGCAGGGCAGTCTTCAGCAGGGTGTCGCGGACCTGAAGGTGCTCGCGACCAGGATCTCCTCGACCGGGTCCAACGAGTTGCGCCCGGCCCTGGAAGAACTGTCGGCCAGGCATCCCCGGTACCGCAGCGTGTACGTCGTCGACGCGAGCGGGACCGTCGAGGTGCGCGCCGGGCGTGCCCCGATGCGCGAGGACGGACCGCCTCCGGACAAACCCGCGATTCATCAGCAGAACAACGTCGGCCGGGTTCCGGTGGTCTACGCGAGCGCACCACTTCCGGGCAGCCGGCGCGTCCTGATCGGTGAGCTGGACGTGGTGAAGCTGTCGGCGGTCGTGCGCAAACCCGGCGGCGCGGGACGGCTCGTCGACGCCGGACTGCGCACCGTCGCCGCGACGGTCGGCTTCCGCGCCCACGAGAAGATCACCGAGGAACCGTTGCGCCGCAACGTGAGCAAGGCGTTGCGAGGCGAGCAGGAACCCTCCGTGGAGGACGTGGGCGGTCGCAGGTCGGTGGTCGCCTCCGCCCCGATCCGCGGCTCCCGCGCCACCAGCGAACTGCAGTGGGCCGTCGTGATCCAGCAGCCGGTCAGCGACATCCCCTTGCCGGGCAACGACGTCCGCCGCACCGCGTGGCTGGTCTCGCTGGTCGCTGCGGTCACGGCGTTGGGCCTGCTCGGCTGGTATCTGCTGGTCATCGTGCTGCCGTTGCGCCGGTTGGCGGCCAGTGCCGACCGGTTCTCGAACGGCGACCGGAACACCGTGATCTACCCGCAACGGCCCGACGAGACCGGCACCATCGCCCGCTGCCTCGAGCTCCGCCGCCAAATGATCGACGAACGAGGACCTTGATGCGCTTCCTGCACACCGTCTACCTGGTGGCCTGCCTCGCCCTGTTCATCTCCGGGATCGTCGAACAACGCAGGCATTACGCGAACCTGGGCCGGATCCGCTACCGGGTGCTGGTCAACGGCATCCGCGGCAAGAGCTCCATCACGAGGCTGTGCGCGGGGGCGTTGCGCGGCGGATCGCTCACGACCGTGGCCAAGACCACCGGGACCGCGGCGCGGTTCATCCACCCCGACGCCACCGAGGAACCCGTGCACCGCAAGTTCGGCATCGCGAACGTCGTCGAGCAGATCGGCATCGTGCGCAGAGCCGCCGCGTACGACCCGGAGGCACTGGTGATGGAGTGCATGGCGGTGATGCCGGACCTGCAGGAGATCAACCAGAGCAAGCTGATCCGCTCCACCATCGGCGTGCTGTGCAACGTGCGGGAGGACCACCTCGCCGAGATGGGGCCCACGCTCGACGACGTCGCCCGCTCGCTGTGCCGGTCGATGCCCGTCGGCGGAGTCTGCGTCACGGCCGAGGTGGACCGGTTGCCGATCCTGCGGGAGGAAGCGGAACGGCGTGACTGCCGGCTGGTCTCGGTGAACCCGGCGGAGGTGACCGACGAGGAGATGAGCGGCTTCACCTGGATCACCTTCAAGGAGAACGTCGCGATCGCGCTGGCCGTCGCCGAGCTGTGCGGAGTGTCCAGAGTGGACGCGATCAAGGGCATGCACGACGCGCCACCGGATCCGGGAGTGCTGCAGGTGCACCGCTACCAGGTGGAAGACAGGCAGATGCGGTTCGCCAACGTCTTCGCCGCCAACGATCCCGAATCGACGCTGATGAACATCGAACTGCTGCTGGAGCACGGCGCCATCGAGCGTCCGTTGCACGTGCTGATCAACTGCCGGCCGGATCGGGTGGAGCGCAACGGCCAGATGGGCGCGCTGATCGGCCGGCTCGACCCGGCGCGAGTGATCCTCATCGGCGAACCGACTCGCAGCGCCGCCGATACCGTGCCACCGGAGTTCCGCGACCGCATCGTCGATCTGGGCGGCCGGCGTGATCCCGCGGAACTGGTGCGCGGCATCGTGTCCGACGACAGCGAGGCGATCTCGCTCGCGGCGATCGGCAACATCCACGGCCAGGGCGAGGCCCTGCTCGCCGAGCTGGAACGGAGCCGGTCGTGATCACCGGCAGCCTCCAGCCGGAGGTGGCCACGCTCGGCCTCGCGATCGGCCTGTTCTTCTCCCTGCTCTGCTACCTCACGTCGAACCTGTCGCCCGGCGGCATGATCACCCCGGGCTGGCTGGCACTCACGCTCGTCGAGGACTACCGGCGAGCAGCGATCGTCGTGCTGATGACGGCACTGACGTACGCGGGCACGCGCGGCCTGCAACGCGTGGTGATCCTCTACGGAAAGCGCCTGTTCGCCGCTGTCGTACTGCTCAGCGTGCTGTTGCAGACAACGCTGTTCATCCTGCTGCAGAAGGACTATCCGCTCATCTACGTGCACCAGACGCTCGGTTTCGTGGTGCCGGGACTGATCGCCTACCAGCTCGTGCGGCAGCCACCCGCGGCCACGGTGATCTCGACCGTCGCGGTCAGCGGTCTCGCGTACGGCGTGCTGATCAGCGGTGTTCTCCTCGGCCTCGTTCCGACCACCTGAGAGGCGACGATGTCCCGACTGCGCACGACGGTTCTCGTTGCGGTGATCGTGTTGTCCGGCATCGCGTCCGCACGCGTCGCCGTCGACCAGCAGCGCCAGGAAGGGGTGCGTGCGGGCGTCGCCAAGCCCCGCCCGGACCTGCTCGGCCGCGACTACCGCTACGAACGGCTGAACGCCCCGGCGCGCACGGTGGTCCGCGACGAGCACGGCGCCGTCGTCGCGATGTTCACGGACGGCGCGCGGACCGCGGCGATCACCGGCCTCGCCCGCACTTTCACCGAACCGGCGAAGACACCGGCCGTCGTCACCACTCCGGTGTGGGCGCGGCTCGTTCCCCGGCCGTGGCAGCGGGACGCCGAACGGGAGGAGTGGTTCCGGCCGTGGCTCGACGCGGCCGTGGCGGATCGCAGCGACGACGTTCTCGCGATCGCGACGCAGTACCTCGGCACCGCGCCTCTCGACGCCGCGGGATACGTCCGGCTCGTCTTCGGTGACCGCCTCGGCTACCCGGTGCGGGACACCCCAGCCGCGATGTCCGACACCGGCGTGCCGATCGAGACGACGCCGGTCAGGCTCGCGCTGCAGCCGGGAGATCTGCTGTTCTTCGACACGGGGAAGGGCTCTGTCGACCACGTGGGCCTGTTCGTCGGACTCGATCAAGCAGGACGGCCGCGGTTCGTGTCCAGCCGGAAGGCGGAAGGTCCCACCCTGGCTGACGAAGGCGCGTCGTTCGACCGGAAGCGCGGCAGCGGTGCTGGGCTGCGCGGTGTTCGAAGGCTCTAGATCGTCTTCGCGATCGCCTCGACGAGCCCGGTCCACTTCGCCGGGTCGTCGCGCACGCTGCGATTGATCTCGACGTGGAAGAACGTCGTCGCGAACTGCGCGGCCGTAGCACCTTGCGCGTTTCGCGTGCCTTCGAGCGCACCGCAGTCGGACCGCCACGCGCGACACACGCGAAGGCCGGGCACGTCCGCGGCGCGCGCGATCTGATCTCCTGCGACCGCGGCGCCTGAAGAGAGCACCACGTCGGACGACGGCAGGCTGCGGTCGTCGAAACCGTGCAGCTGCACCTGCGGCAGCCGTAGCCGAGCCTGTTCCTCGGCGAGGGCGTGGAACATCGAATCCGTGCGATGGGCCATGTCGCCACCCGCCGCACGCCGGTGGGTGCCCGCCACCGCGAGCACAGCGCCCGGTGCGCGCCGGAACAGCTCCAGGCCGATCTCGTCGGTGCGCAGGTCGTTCACCGGGTGCGGTACCTGGACGGCGACCCGCACCGGCTGCGAGAGGTCGACCGCGTACAGGCCCCAGCCCCGTTCGGCCCCCGGCGCCTCGGTGACCAGCGCGTAGGGCCGGCCGGTCCGCGCGTCGGTTCCCCTGTTCACCACCATTCCCAGGGACCGGAGGTCGTCGAAGTTCAAGCCCACCAACGCGGCCGCGAATCGCCGCCGATCGTGCTCGCTCGGCGGCTGGTACGGGTTGTCCTCGCGCACGGTTCCGATGAACCGCCGGAGCCGGTCGCCGAGATCTTCGGCCCGATCCGGCAGTGCGACGAGCAACGCCACCAGCACCGCACCCGCACCCAGACCCGCGACCGCCCGGCGTCCACCCGGAACTCTCATGCCCGCCAGCCTCTCCGGCGCACCGGGCGCTGTCTTCATGCCGAGGACGGACGGCCGTTCCGCTTTGGTGACACCAAAGGCGTTCCGCGTATGTCTTTCGGGGTACGCCGAACGCCAGGCGATGTCGAGACCGGTGACCAGGAGTGCAGGCCTGCTAACCTGACCGTGACCATGGGCACTGGTGTGACCGAACAACTGACCGTCCACTGAGGACGCTGCCCGCCGGGAGTGCCATGAGGAACGTGCGGCTGTCCGCGGTGCTGACGGAGCTGCTGTTCGCCGGATGTGTAGCTGCTGTAACGGTACAGCTGATCGACCTGATGCCCGCGTGGGGCTGGCCGGACGTGCTCGACCCCGTGCCCCACGTTGCGGTCACCGGTGCCGCGGTGCTGCTGGTGCTGGCGCGGCGGGTGCCCGTCCCCACGTTGTTGGTGGCAGCGCTGCTGTTCGGCGCGTTCCCCGCGACGGGTGTCGCGTTCGCGGCGATCACCCACAGCGCGGGCGGACGGATCGGCACGACCGCACAACGCTGGATCGCTTTGAGTGCCGCGGCCGTGGTCCCGATTGGCGTGGTGCTGCTCGTCCAACCCTCGCACCAATGGCGTTACGTGGTCGTGGTGATGGCGATCGCGACGGTCCTGTGCGTGGCCCTGCCCGCACTCGTCGGCCTGTCGCAGACCCAGCAGACGCGGCTGGTCACCGTGATGCGCGACCGCGCCGAGTCGGAGGCCCGGTTGCGCGAGCGCTCCCGGATCGCCGGCGAGATGCACGACCACCTCGGCCACCGGCTGAGCCTGATCGCGATGTTCTCCGGCGCGCTGGAGACCGCGGCGAAGGGCAAGGACCCGAAACTGCTGGACGCGGCGAGCCACGTGCGCACCGCCGCACGCGGCGCCCTCGACGAACTGCGGCAGTCGCTCGGCACGCTGTGGTCGCCGGACGTGCCGGACGCGCACAACACCACCGGCACCCGCGACGACATAGCGCAGCTGGTGGCGTCTTCGCGGGCCGCCGGGATCACCGTGACCCTCGACTGGCGCGGAGACGACCTGTCCGACGCCCCGTCCGCGCTGCGCCACGCCGTGCATCGCGTGGTGCGGGAAGCGTTGACCAACGTGCACAAGCACGCCGCCGCGGCTGCTGTCTCCGTCACCGTCGAACACGAAGAAGGACAACTGTCCGTGTGGGTGCGCAACGGGTACGCGCAGACGGCCACCGATCGCTTGCCCGGCAACGGACACGGCCTGGTGGGTCTGCGGGAACGAGTCGGGCTGCTCGGCGGCACCCTCTCCGCCGGTCCTGCACCGGACGGCGGGTTCGCGGTGGTCGCGACCATGCCGTTGCGGGGCGGCAGGCCCAAGGTCGTGCCGACGCCGCAACCCGTTCCGCCGCCGCGGCTCACGACCAGGCTGGCCAGTGGACTGCTCGGAGTCGGCGGTCTGGTCGCGGTGGCGGCCATGCTCCTGATGACGTTGATCCTGGGCGCGCCGCTGCTTCCTCCGATCGACGACGAAAGCCTCCTGGACGGCGCCGAGCTGGGTACGACGTCGGCGCAGGTGGAAGCGGTGTACGGACCGCATTCCGCCGCTGCCCAGAAAGCCGCGGCCGGGGTGGAGCCGCCTGTGCCGCCCGACAGCAAGTGCGCCTACGTCGAGGGTGCCAAGACCGAGGAGACGCAGATCGTGCTGGTCTACCGGTTCTGCTACGCGGCGGATCGGCTCGTGGACAAGGTGTGGATCTCCACCGACGGCCAGGTGAGCTGACGTGACCGAGCCCATCCGCGTGCTGCTGGCCGACGACGAACCGTTGCTGCGAGCGGGCCTGGCGTTGCTGCTGGCCCAGACCGACGACATCGAGGTGGTGGCCGAGGCCGCCGACGGTGCCGCTGCCATCGAGCTGGTCCGTCAGCGCCGGATTGACGTGGTGCTGCTGGACATCCGAATGCCCAATGTGGACGGTCTGACCGCGGTCGAGGAGATCAGCCGCACCGCGCCAGAAGTACGCGTCATCATGCTCACGACGTTCGGCGACGAGCCGAACATCGCCAGGGCCCTGCGCGCGGGCGCAGCCGGTTTCCTGCTCAAGGACACCGAACCGGACCGCATCCTGCACGCCGTGCGCGCCGCGCGCTCCGGTGACGCGGTGCTGTCCCGCCAGGTGGCCCGCCGCGTGGTGGACCAGTACCTCGCCGCGGCGTCGGCCGAGGTGACGGCGGCCCGCGCGAACCAGGCACAGCGCCGGCTGGCCGTGCTCACCAACCGCGAGCGCGACGTGCTCGTGACGATGGGCCACGGCCTGGCGAACGCGGAGATCGCCGAGCACCTGGGCCTGGCCGCGGGCACGGTGAAGGTGCACGTGAGCCGGATCCTGACGAAGCTCGGCTGCGCGAACCGCGTGCAGGCGGCCATCCTCGCCCACGACGCCGGTCTCCTCGCGTCGGGCTGACGGTGTCGACAGGTTGTCGACGGACTGTCGACGGCCCTCGCCATCGTGTTCCCCACGGGGCGGCCGTCAGGCGCCCAGGTTCAGGGGAGGTACCCAGATGAGAAGGTGGATCGCCACGTCGGCGTTCACGATCACCACCGCCGTGGTCGGCCTGGTCGGCGCGGCCACGCCCGCGCTGGCCGACGACCACTTCGACGTGACAGTCCGGAGCGCGGTCAGCGGCAAGTGCCTGGCACCGCAGGGCAACTCGTCCGCCGACGGCGTGCCGATCGTCCAGACCACGTGCAACGGCAGCCCGTTCCAGCGGTGGGACTTCATCGACCACGACGACTCGATCTTCACGATCCGCAACGCGGTCACGTTGAAGTGCATGGACGCGTTGGGCCGCAACACCAACGGCGTTCCCGTGGTCCAGTGGCCGTGCGCGAACATCAGCAACCAGCGGTTCCAGGCGAACCGGAGCCTGCCCGACTTCGTGGAGCTGCGGTCGCGGGTCGCCGGCACGCGGACCCACTGCCTCGACGTTCCGGGTGGACGGACCGACGAGGGTCTCGCGGTGCAGCTCTGGGTCTGCAACGGCACCGCCGCGCAGCGCTACGGAGTGTTCCCCGTCTGACAGTTCAGCGGCGGTTTGGCCCGCCTCCGCGCCTCCGTCGTATCCCCGTGCCCGATGATTGCTCTCTCATTGCGGCGCACCAGGGACGAGCGGAGGCCGGATGGCTGGGCAGTGGATGCCGGACGACGGTGTTCGCGTGCTCGGACCGTTCGAGGTCGAAGCCGCCGGGAGACTGCTGGATCCCGGCGGCCCTAGGTTGCGGGCGATGCTGGCGCTGCTCGCGGTGTACGCGGGCAGGCCGGTGAGCGTCGCGACGTTCGTCGCGGAGCTGTGGGGCCCGCAGGCGCCGCCGGATGCCGAGCGGACGGTCCGGACCTATTCGTCCAGACTGCGCAAGGGCATTGGGCCGTTGGCCGTGCTGATCGGCACGCGCGCGCCTGGGTATGTGTTGCTGGAACCGGACGTTGTGGACGTCGTCCGGTTCCAGCGGCTCGCCAGGGAGGGGCACGCGGCGCTGGCCGAGGGCGCTGCCGCGAGCGCGCGGGAACGGTTGACCGCCGCGCTGGAACTGTGGCGTGGCAGGCCGTTCGACGAGTTCGACGGGGTCGCCGCACTCGAAGCGGAACGGATCCGGCTGGCAGGTGTGCGGCTCGACGTCGTGCAGGACCGCGTCGACGCGGACCTGGCCGCCGGATCCGGTGTGGAGCTGGTGGCCGAGCTGACCGACCTCACCGTCGCGCATCCCGGCCACGAACGGCTGTGGGGCCAGCTGATGACGGCCCTGTACCGCGCCGGCCGCCAAGCCGATGCGCTCGAAGCGTTCCAGCGGGCACGGCGAGGGCTCGTCGAGCACGCGGGTGTGGAACCGTCGCCGGTGCTCGCGGACATCCAGGAGCGGGTTCTCGCGCACGACTCCCGGCTGCTGGCCTCGCCGGAGCCGATTCGGACCGCGGACCCGCGACCGGCGCAGCTGCCGCCGCTGGTGCGGGGTTTCACCGGTCGCGAGGCAGAGCTGGCCGAACTCGACACAGCCGTCGCGGCATCCGGGGACGCGGTCGCCGTTGTCGCGGTGTGCGGCACGGCCGGTGTGGGCAAGACCGCTTTGGCTGTGCGCTGGGCACATTCCGCCGCCGCGCGGTTCCCCGACGGCCAGCTCTACGTCAACCTGCGCGGGTTCGACCCCGAAGGGGCACTGCCACCGGAAGAGGCGTTGCACGGGTTCCTGGCCGCGTTCGGCGTCACGGCCGACCGCATGCCGCAGGTCCTGCAAGCGCAAATCGCGCTCTACCGAAGCATGACCGCGGGCAAGCGCGTTCTGGTGGTGCTCGACAACGCGCGCGACGCCGCCCACGTCCGCCCGCTGCTGCCTGCCGGGCCGGGCAGCGCCGTCGTGATCACCAGCCGCGACGACCTGGCCGGTCTGGTGGCCCGCGACGGAGCACACCGGGTCGGGCTGGACGTGCTCGGTGCCGACGAGGCGGCCGACCTGCTCCGGTTGCTCATCGGCGACCGGATCGCCACCTCCGCGGAACTCGACGACCTCGCCGCGCAATGTTCTCGGCTGCCGCTGGCACTGCGCATCGCCGCCGAGCTCGTCGCCCGGCGCGGGCGCGTGGGTCTCGACGACCTCGCCGACGAACGACACCGCCTCGACCTCCTGCAGGCCGGCACCGACGCCGACACCGCCGTGCGGGCGGTGTTCTCCTGGTCGGAACGGCACCTGCCGGCGGCGGCGAACCGCCTGTTCTGGTTGCTGGGCCTGCATCCCGGCCGCGACACCGACGCCGACGCGGCCGCCGCGCTGGCGGGCGTGGACGCGCGGGTCGGCCGGAACCTGCTGGACGTGCTCCAGGGCGCTCACCTCGTGGAGAACCCGGGCCGTTGGACGATGCACGACCTCCTGCGCGCTTTCGCCCGTGAACGTGCGGAACAACGACTCTCGGAGTCCGAACGCCACAACGCGCTGAAGAACCTCTACGAGCACTACCTGACCGCCGCGCTCGACGCGATGGACGCCTTGTACCCGTACACGAAACGCTGGCGTCGCGGCGAGTCCGGCGTCGACGAGCCGTCCACCATGACCGCGTCCGCCGCGAAGACGTGGCTGGACACCGAACGCCTCACGCTCGTCACGATCACCGGCACCGCGGCGGGTGACCTCGCCGAGTACGCCGTGAAGATCGCGCGGGTGATCGACCAGCACCTGAACGTCGGCTACCACAACGCCGACGCGTTCTCGGTGCACCAGAACGCGCTCTCGGCAGCGGAGAACCTGGGCGACGCGGCCGGCAGAGCCCGCTCGTTGCTGGAACTGGGCCGTTCGCACGCGCGCGCCGGTGCCTACAGCGAGGCCGACGAGCACTACCGCCGGGCGTTGGGACTGTACCGGCGGCTCGGCGACCTCCCCGGCGAGGCCCGAACGCTGCATGCCTTGGGCAACAACGAAGGCCGGGCCCGCCGCTACCACGACGCCCTCGCCTCCTACTCGCTCGCGCTGACGTTGAGCCGCGAAGCGGGCGACCGGGGCCAGGAAGCGGTCGAACTGGCCAGCATCGGCCAGGTGCAGCACAGTCTCGGCCGCCACGACGAAGCCATGGACTGCTACCGCCAGGCAGCCGCGATCTACGCGGAGATCGGCCAGCGGGTGGGCCAGGGCCGCATCCTCAACGACCTGGGCAGCGCCCTGCAGAGCTACGGCCGGCTGGAGGAAGCCCACGAACACCACCAACGGGCCTTGGCGATTCTGCACGCCGTCGGTGATCGCGCGGCGGAGGCGATCGCGCACACGGACCTGGGCCGCATCTGCTCGCGCTGGGGCCGTCACGCCGACGCACTGGAGCACCACGAGCAGGCGATCGCCGTGTTCCGCGAGATCGGCGATCCCGTGGGAGAGGCCGAGGTGCTCATCAACCTGGGCATCGCGCACGAGTGCATGTCCCGGTACCGCGAGGCGGCCGACCTTCACCAGCAGGCCGAGACGCTCGCCGTGAAACTGGGGGACCGCCTGCTGGAGTGCGCCGCTCTCAACGGACGAGGCCGGGCCGCCGTCGCCTCGGGCCGCTACGACGAAGCCGTTGCGTGCCACCAAGACGCACTGGTGCACGCGCGAGAGATGGAAGATCGCGAGCAGGAGGCCCGTTCACTGGACGATCTGGCCACCGCCCAGGAGCGTGCCGGGCAGCCTGCCGAGGCGCGCCGGCTCCGGGAGGCCGCGCTGCCGATCTACGAGTCGTTGCGCATGCCCGAGGCCGATGAGGTGCGCGAACGGCTCGCCAAGCGTGTCGCGGACGTAGCATTCGAGCGGTGACCGGCTCGTTCTGGTGGGATCTGCTGATCGGCCTCGCCGCCGCGCTGCTGCTGGCCTGGGCGGCGTTGATCGTCGCGTTGCTCGTCGTCCGCCCGCGCGGAGGCCTGCTGCGCGAAGCACTCCGCCTGCTCCCCGACGTGCTGCGACTGGTGCGCAGGCTCGCCGCGGACAGGTCGTTGCCGCGGGGAGTCCGGATCCGGCTCGGCCTCCTGATGGTCTACCTCGCCCTCCCGATCGACCTGATCCCCGACTTCATCCCCGTCCTCGGGTACGCCGACGACGCCATCATCGTCACCGCCGTCCTGCGCGGCGTCGTGCGCCGAGCCGGACTCGACGCGGTTCGCGCGCACTGGCCCGGCACCGACGACGGGTTCGCGGCGGTGGTCCGGCTCACCGGTCTCGACCGCCCGTGATCACACCCTGGTGATGCTTCGACCAGGGGTTCTCACTGGGGCGATCGGCGGATGCACCTCGGCACGCTGAGGGTGTCCCGGATTTCCCTCGTGAAAGGCGTGCGACATGTCCACGCTCGAGCAGCAGACCGATCATGTGATCCGACCGTTCAGCGTCCGCTTCCGCCAGGAGGCGCTCGACCAGTTGCGTCGTCGTCTGGCGGCGACGCGCTGGCCGACCAGAGAACTGGTCGGCGACCGCTCGCAAGGCGTGCAGCTGGCCACGATGCGAGCGCTGCACCGCTACTGGGAGAACGACTACGACCTGCGGCGAGTCCAGTCGCGGCTCAACGCGCTGCCGCAGTTCACGACCGAGATCGACGGCGTGGACATCCACTTCGTGCACGTCAGGTCGAAGCACGCGGACGCGCTGCCGTTGATCATGACCCACGGCTGGCCGGGGTCGGTCATCGAGATGCTCGACTCCGTCGGCCCGCTGACCGACCCGACCGCGCACGGCGGCACCGCTGCGGACGCGTTCCACCTCGTGCTGCCCTCCCTGCCGGGGTACGGCTTCTCGGCGGAACCGAAGGAGGTCGGCTGGGACCTCGTGCGCACCGCTCGGGCGTGGGCGGGGCTGATGCGCCGGCTCGGCTACGACCGCTACGTGGCGCAGGGCGGCGACGTCGGGGCCGGCGTCACCGACGCGATCGGGCGACTGGGCCCGCAAGGTTTGGTGGGCATCCACACCAACCTGCTCGTGCCCGCGCTCAACGACCCGTCGTCGTTGCCGAACGGCACCGAGGAGGAACGCGCGGCGCTGGCCGCGATCAAGGAGTTCCAGACCACCGGCAACGGCTACTTCGTCGAGATGGCCACCCGGCCGCAGACCATCGGGTACGCGCTGCTGGACTCCCCGTCCGCGCTCGCCGCCTGGATGATCGACCACGACACCGACGCCTACTACAAGATCGCCAGTGCGTTCGTCGACGGCAAGCCGTCCGGCAACCTCACCCGCGACCACCTGCTCGACAACATCACCGCCTACTGGCTGACCGGCACCGGCGCGTCCACCTCCCGCAGCTACTGGGAGGCCTACGGAGCCGACGCCCCCACCGCGGGCCAACCGCCACTTCCGGCGCCGCGGGTTCCGGTCGGGTTCAGCACGTTCCCCGGCGAGATCTGGCGGACTCCGCGCAGCTGGGCCGAACTGTCGTACCCCACGCTCACCTACTTCGGGGTCGCCGAACGGGGCGGTCACTTCGCCGCCTGGGAAGAGCCGGAGCTGTTCGCAGCCGAGGTCCGCGCCGCGTTCCGAGAACTGCGCTAGGAGGGGGAGATCCATGTCTGGACCTACACGACGGCAGCTGCTGCAGGGCGGACTCGCCGCCGGACTCAGCGTCGCGGTGACGAGTGCGCTCGGCGAAGCCCCGGCGTTCGCGTCGCGGGACGGGATCCGTCCGTTCCGGGTCGCGGTTCCTCGCCGGCAGCTGGCCGATCTGCGCGACCGGGTCGCCGCGACGCGCTGGCCGTCCCGGGAGCTCGTCGCCGACCGTACTCAGGGCGTGCAACTCGCGGCCGCGCAAGGGCTTGCCCGCTTCTGGACCACCCGCTACGACTGGCGCCGGTTCGAGGAGAAGATCAACGCGTTCCCGCAGTTCAAGACCGAGATCGACGGTGTCGACATCCACTTCGTCCACGTCAGGTCGAAGCACTCGAATGCGCTGCCGCTGATCATGACCCACGGCTGGCCGGGCTCGATCGTGGAGCTGCTCGAGACCATCGGGCCGCTCACGAACCCGACCGCGCACGGCGGCACGGCGGCCGACGCGTTTCACGTCGTCCTGCCGTCGATTCCGGGCTACGGCTTCTCCGCCCAGCCGACCGGGCTCGGCTGGGAGACGGGCCGGACCGCGCGTGCCTGGGCCGAGCTGATGCGCCGCCTCGGCTACACCCGCTACGTCGCCCAGGGCGGCGACGTCGGCGCGGCCGTCACCGACAACCTCGGTCGGCTGGCACCTGCCGGGCTCGCCGGCATCCATCTGAACCTGCTGGTTCCGGCGTTGCGCAACAGCGCGGGTCTGCCGAAGAACACCGATGAGGAGAAGGCCGCGGCCGCCGCGCTCAAAGTGTTCGGCACCACCGGCAACGGCTACCTGGTCGAGCAGTCCACCCGGCCCGAGACGATCGGCTACGCGCTGCTGGACTCCCCGGTCGCCCTGGCGGCGTGGATGCTCGACCACGACACGGACAGCTATCACAAGATCGCCCGAGCCTTCCTGGGCGAGGCGCCTGCGGGCAACCTCACCAGGGAGCACGTCCTGGACAACATCTCGTTGTACTGGCTCACCGGCACGGGTGTCTCGGCCGCCCGCGCGTACTGGGAGAGCTTTCACTCCGGGGGCCAGGTCACCGCACCGGTGAAGGTCCCGGTCGCGTTCAGCGCCTTTCCCGGCGAGATCTTCCAGGCTCCGCGCAGCTGGGTGCAGTCGTCGTACCCGACGCTCTCCTACTACCAGCAGCCGGTCCGGGGCGGACACTTCGCCGCCTGGGAGGAACCCGGCCTGTTCACCGCCGAGCTCCGCGCGGCTTTCCGTTCGCTGCGCTGAGTCAGGCTTGGACGAGTCCCAATGCCAGCGTCCCGGCGGCGAGTGCGAGAAACGCCGCCGGGGCGCTGACGTCCGAGTACCACCGGCTGCGCACGACCGTGATGACCGCGCCGACGAAGTAGACGGTCAGACCCGCCGCGGCCGCGATTCCGATGGGCGGCACCACGAATCCCGCGACCAGGCCGACGGCACCAGCTGCTTTGGCGACCCCGAGCAGGAACAACCAGTCGCGCGGCACGCCATACTTGGTCATGTTGGCGATGACCCATTCGGCGCGCATGAAGTCCACAATGGACGCAAAGGTGGTGGCGACGGCTGCTGACACCGTGACGATGATGTAGGCCATCTGTAGACTCACGAACCGGTTCTCCTCTGCTCGTCGCGCTCATCCGAAGTGGGTCGGCACCCTCTTGACGGATGGCGAACGGGAAAGGTGACCGATGACCGGATCCGAGGCGTTGGCGGTGCGCTTCGAGGCGTGCCGCGAGCACCTGCGCGGGGTGGCCTACCGGCTGCTGGGCTCGCTCGACGAGGCCGACGACGCCGTGCAGCTCGCCTGGCTGCGGGCCGACCGCGCCGATGTCGGCGAGATCGAGAACCTGGCCGGCTGGCTCACCACCGTGGTCGGCAGGATCAGCCTGGACCTGTTGCGCGCCAGGCGATCCCGCAACGAGGCGCCAGGTGTTGCAGTCGAACGGCACGGCGGCGTCGAACCGGAGGCGGAGGCCGTGCTGGCCGAGTCGGTAGGCCTGGCCCTGCTGGTCGTGCTGGACCGGTTGACGCCCGCCGAGCGCGTCGCCTTCGTGCTGCACGACGTGTTCGCCGTCCCGTTCGAGGAGATCGCGACGGTCGTGGGCAGATCACCGGTGGCGAGCAAGAAACTGGCCAGCCGCGCTCGCGGCCGGGTCCGAGGTGCGGCACCGGGGGACAGGACCGAGCTCGCCCGCAACCACGCCGTGGTGGAGGCGTTCCTCGCCGCCGCGCGCCACGGCGACCTGGCCGCGTTGCTCGACCTGCTGGCGCCGGACGTGGTGCGCAGGGCCGACCGGTTCGCGACGCCGCCCGGAGTCGCCGCCGAGATCCGGGGCGCTCGGGCGGTCGCGGAGGCAACTGCGGCGAACGCGCACCGGATCGCGATCGCCGAGGTGGCGCTGGTCGACGGAGAGCCCGGAATCGTGATCGCGCCGCTGGGTCGCCTGCAGCTCGTCCTGCGCGTGACTGTCCACAACGGACTGATCTCGTCGTACGAAGCCGTTGGTGATCCGGCTCGCCTCAACCGGTTCTCGCTCGCGGCCTGGTCATTCTCCTAGCCGTTCCAGCACAAGATGAGGATGCAACCGCCGGAGCTCGTTCGCGTCGGCGGAGCAGGGCTGCTCGGCCGCGAGCTGGAGCTCATGCTGGTGGTTGTGGTCGTTTGTGACGTGGCGGGCGCCGTCGTCGTCACCGAAGTGGTGGTCGGCTGCGACTTGTGGCTCGCGGAGGAGGACGGCGTGCTGCGTTCCGTCGGCGTGACAACAGCTCCAGCCACCGTTCCCGTCGGAACGATGCTGGGCACGTCGACCGCTCCACGGCTCCCCGGCGCCGTGCTGGGTGAAGCCGTACCGTCAGACCGCGTGCTGATCAGCACACCCAGCCCGACACCTGCGCAGATGGCCGCGGCACATACGCACACGATCAGGAGCGGAAGACGCAAGGAGCTGCTCCTCGGTGTCAGGACCGTGATCGCCGCGAGGATAGATGAAAACTCCTCGGATTCGGCTGACAGGGGCCGAGAATGCTCAGTTCTGTGCACTTACGGGCACATGGTTCGCGGCGGTCTGGTGACGATCGGAATCGGCTTGCCGACGGGGTTTCCGCGCTCGTCGAACCTGAACGTGCCGGTCGCGCCACGCACCTCGACGGTTCGCAACCCGGCCAGGACGGAGGCCGTGCTCGCCTCCGGGCGGATCGTGGCGAACGCCGCTGCGGCCGCGTCGTGGTAGAGCAGCGCGAAGCCGTCGTCCAGTGGCTCGCGGAACAGGCCGCAGTAGTCGGCGCGAAACGGGCCGAAGCCCTCAGGGGCCTGATTCACCGTCCACCCGGCGGGGTCAGCGGGGAACGCGTAGCGGAACGTGTGGTGCGGCAACGGTTCTGCTGAGGGAATCCCGGCTGCCACGACGCCGACGGTCAGGGGCTGATGCCCGCACTGCTCCCGGAGGTAGCGAATCAGGTCGTCGACCGCGCGCCCGGCGTACAGCAATGCAGACGGGCATGACGGGAGGTAGATCCGCCCGCCGCCGCGCACCTCGGGCAGCTCCCAGGTCGACAGAAAGCTCTCCCGCAGCGACTGGACGTACGGGTCTGGTTCGCCGGTCGTGAGCAGGAACTCCGGCGCCGGTCCCGTCCACGACCGCCGCAGGGCCTCGGCGTACTCGGTGTTGGACGGGGTGATTCGGAACAGGCTGTTCGATGCCAGTGCGTTCGCGGTCGCCGCGACCATCGGGATGCCTTGCTGGGACAGCATCCTGGTCGCGGCGACCGCGTTCGAGCTGCTGAGGCCCAGTCCCACCACTGCGACGAGCGGGTGCTGCTGCCGCGTCATCGGGAGGAGCTGCTCGACCACGGGCCGCCAGTTCGACTGACGGCGGCCCTCGTTGGCCAGCAGCACCTGCACCTTGACGGCGTTCTCCGAGTTGGCCTGTTTCTGCGCGAGGTACACGCCCTGCAACGCGTGCCTGATGTGCGGCTGGTCGAACGTGCCCGGTTCCAGCGGGGCGAGGAGTGCGACGCGAACGTACTCGTGCTGTGCTGAGGTGACCGTCGCGTTTTCGCGTTGGATCAGCTCGTAGATCCCGGATTGGTCACCGGCGAACGCGTAGGAGCCGTCCGAGATGCCGACGCACTCGTAGTCGAAACCGGCGCTGAGGTAGCGGACGTCCTGATCGAACGGGGTCAAGCCGCACCGCGTCTGCAACCCGCCCGCGATCGGAAGGCCGACGCCCAGTCCCGTCCCGGCCAGGAGCACGGCCACGATCAGCGCCGCGAACCTGCCGGCGCGCCGGGGGATCCGAGCCGGTGCCGGCGCGGAGGACCTGCCCGCCGCGAGTGGGCTGCCGGACAGCCGATCCTGGAGCAGTCTGTGGCGGAACTGGTACGCACCGCCGTTCGCTCGCAGGACGTTCAGTTCGTGCGCTTCGGCGAGGAACGCCATGAGCCGCCACGGCAGACGCCCCCGTGCTGCCAGGACGAACCGGGCGACCACGAACCGCACCCAGAGATGCGGGCCGCGGGCCAATCCGACGACGACCCCGAGCAGCGCGGCGCCCGCACCGTCGAGCAGCCCGACCACGGGGCCCGCCACCAGCCCGAGCACCAGGCCCGTCGACAGGCCGAACGGCACCGCCAGCACCGCGAGCTGCACGAGTTTCGTGGTGCGGTCGCCGCGCAGGCTCGCCGCGGGGCTCGCGGTGCGCAGGGAGATCGCCGTCATCTCCAACCACCCGACCAGGCTGTACGCGATGCCGGTGATCGCACCGAATGCCACGCCCATCAACAAACCAGGGTGGACCGGGTCGGACGTGCCGTACCGCAACGAGTAGGTGAGCTCGGCGACGAGGCCGATGATCAACCCCGCGCCGATGCCGCGCATAGCACCCACACCGATCTGCACGGCCAGCTGTGTTCTCCTGCCGCGCACCTGGGTGTTGATGCGGCGCGGTTCGCCCTCTGCGTTCGTCGCGGCCATCCACCCCACCACGACGCCGGCCAAAGCCCCAGCGGCGAGCCCGAGCGCTGCCTTCGCACCCGTCTCGGCCACCGTGGGCGACACCATGAGCCACACCGCGAGCGTCGCGAGCACCGCCGCGGTCAGCCCGACGCCGATCCCGGTGGCCCACTTGGGGAAGCGCAGCGCGCGGTACAGCTGCCACCAGGCGAGTTCGTAGGTCCTCTGGCGGTGCAGGTGCCCGGCCAGAAAACTCAGCTGCTGTGCGGCGGTTTCTCTTCGAGCGTCCGGGTAGGAGGCGGGCACCAGCCCGTCGAGCAGGAGCTGTTTGATCTGGTCCTCGTCGTCGAGGTCGAGCAGGGTCCGCGGATCGGCGGCGCGGGCCAGGTCGATCATCAGCGGCGTGCGCAACGCCTGGGCGAGAGCGCTCTCCGGCTGGTTCCGCAGTCGGGCGAGGAGTGGGGCCCAGCGCGGATCTCGATCAACCCGGCCGGCCGACAGGTAGGTCGTGGCGTCCGCTTCCGTGAGCGGGGCGAGCTCCACCACCAGAGCCGACGCGGGAACCCGGCCGGACGGCGACACGGCGTCCTCGTACTCCACACTGCGCGAGGTCACGACGAGCGGCAGCCCGCTGGCGCCTAGCTCCGCGACCGCCTCGGCGTGCAGTTCGGGAGGCAGTTCGTCGAGGCCGTCGGCCACGGCCAGCACACGATCCGCGTCGACGAGCTGTTCGACGTCGTCGGAGGCGTAGTCGGCCCGCAGCCGGCGTTTGATCCAGTCTCGTGGCGACTCCTCGCCGACCTGCCACGACGACAGGGGCAGCAGCACCGGCACCACGTCGTCTTCCGAGCGGTTGGCGCACAACGCCAAGGTGATCCGCGCGGCCAGCACGCTCTTGCCCGCACCGGGCTCGCCGAGCACGATCAGCTGCCGTCGCGGCAACTCCCGCAGCAAGGCGACGAGCTCGTCCACGCCGCCGCGGAAGTCGAGATCGCCACGGGCCTGTGCCCGCCGCAGCACGTCGAGCACCGGCAGTTCGGCGTTCGACTTGGTGACAGCACGGCGGAACACCCGGCGCAGCGCGGTGCTCCACGTCCGTTCCGGTGCCGCACCAACGATGTCTATAGCCGGGGGCAGGACCGGACGCGTCGTGGTCGACCAGGGATGCGGCATCGCCCGGCCGGCGAGCAGCGCCGACAGCTCACGCGACCACTGCTTGGTCACGGCATCGGCCAGCGCTGCCGCCGCCTGCCGTTCCCGCGCTTGGGCGGTTCGTCCGTCCGCGGTGCGTTGCCGGACGAACTCCAGCACCATCGTGAGGGCGGTCAGCAGACCTAGTGCGGTCCACGCCCAGGTGTCGACCCACGGCGGGAGCTTCTCGGAGGCCCTGTTGGTCACGAGTCCCACCAACACGGCCAACAGCGGTGGCACCACCCACGACAACCACCGCACCCCAGCGTCTCCCTCGATAGATCGCATGTTGCTGTCGTGGTCGGCGGGGCCCGCGTTACGCCCGCCGCTGTTCTCGCGATAGCCCGTTGACGTTCGCGGAGACGGGGAGCGCTGTTGATCACTCGGGCGGTTCTGGCCGGCATCGTCGTGGCCACTGTGCTCGGTGCACTGGTGAACTTCGTGCCGTGGCCCGTCGCGGCGGCGATGGGTCTGGTCGCGGGCGTGCTCCTCGCGTTCGGCACGTGGTGGTTTCAACGCGGCGGCACACCCGAGCCGGATCTGTCCGCGCTCGCCGACGAGGTGCGGGCCCAGTGGAAGGCGGAACTGCAGTCGCGCGGCATCAGCCTGTCGCACCTGTTGCCGGTCGCGTGGTCCGACACCGCCCGTCCGGAGTCCCGCGGCGACATCCACGACCTGCCGGCGACCTTCCTCGCAGCGGCAGCCCCGCAACTGGTGATCATCGGCCCACCCGGCAGCGGCAAGACGGTCATGGCGGTGCACTTGGCCTTGCGGCTGCCCACGGAGGGCCGGCCGGTTCCCGTGGTGCTCTCGCTGTCGTCCTGGGACCCGGAGCAGCCGCTGTACCGGTGGGCCGCGAGCGCGCTGACCCGTGACTACCCGGCGATCGGCTGGGCGCAATGGCGGCGGCTGCTCGCATCGGGCCGGATCCTGCCGGTGCTCGACGGCTTCGACGAACTTCCGGAAGTGCACCGCACTCTCGCGGTCCGGCAGATCAACACGGCCATCGACGGCGGGAACCCCGTCGTGCTCACCTCGCGCACGGACGAGCTCACGGCGGCCGGCGCGGGTTTGCGCACGGCGCTGGTCGTCGAGCTCCATCCCGTCCAGCCGGAGGACACGATCTCCTACCTCCACCGGCCCGGCGACGAAGAGCGCTGGTCGCCGGTCTTCACCGCGTTGCGGACCAACCCGGACGGCCCGCTCGCGACCGCTTTGTCCTCACCCTTCGTGGCTTCGCTGGCCCGGTTCACCTACGCCCGCCGCGACACCGACCCCAGCGCGTTGTGCGCGTTCCCCGACATCGCCGCCGTGCACACGCATTTGCTCGACGCACTCATCCCCGCCGCCTACTCAGTCGCTCCGCATCCTGATCTGGCGGCGACGAACTCTCCGGCCTATCCGGCGGCGAAGGTCACCGAATGGCTCACGTTCCTAGCCCGTCACCTGGACCGGCTCGGTGTTCAGGACATCGCGTGGTGGCGACTGCACCGTTCGCTCGACCTGCCCCGGCGGCTCGTGCTGCGGCTGAGCTTTCCCGTCGTCTGGCTGGGCGTGCTCGCGAGCCTGCTCGCGGTCGATCACGGCTGGCCAGAGCTCTACCGGCACGGCTTCGTGGACCAGATCGCCGGACCGCAGCACTACTGGCTGGCCGCGGCGATCGCGCTGGTCGCCGGAACCGCCGTGCCGATCGGGCCTCGCGCGCCGGGCCACACCGAGCCAGTGATCGACGACCGCGCCTACGGGCTGGGCGCGGTCGCCGGGCTCGCCGTGTTCCTGCCGATCATGACGTGGTTGACGATTCGCGTCGTCCAGCTCTACGGCACCGACTTCCTCACCATCGAGGAGACCGACGGCTGGTACCTCCCCGCCGATCCACTCACACTCTTCGGCTTCTCCTTGCTCAGCCTCATGATCGGCGTCGTGGCCGTGCTGGTGGGGTGGTTCGCTTACGCGCTACGAGCCAAGCACGGCAGGTTGCCGATCACGTCGCTCGTCACCACCGCCGACGCGCTGGCCGCTGACCGCCGGTACAGCGCGAGCCGGGCGCTCGGTCTGCAGGCAGCGGTCCTGGTGTTCTACTTCGGCTACACGTTCGGCTTGGAGCAGTACCCGGACTTTCCACTTGAGCTGCTGCTGATCCCCATCTTGATCACTGCGAGAACCTGGCACGCGGGAACCTCTTACCACACAACGAAACTCCTGTTGGGTGGCCGAATGCCGCTGCGGCTGCAGGTGTTCCTGGTGGACGCCTACGAACGCGGCCTGCTGCGCGAGGTCGGTGGCGTCTACCAGTTCCGGCACGACTTCTTCCAGAAGCACCTCGCCAAGTCGGCGAACACACGGTCGGCGTAGTGGGCTACTTCAGGTAGTAGGCACGGATGATCGTCTGCTCGACCTCGCCCGTCTCGTCACCGGTGTTCGCCTTGAGCGACACGGACTTGGCGTTCGCCGGATGCCACAGCGTGACCAGCCACCTGGTGCCGATCCTGAGCGGCTTGACCCCGTGCCAGGTCGCGCCTTCGTCGTAGGACACCTGCACGGCCGGAGCGCGCACATCCGTGACGTTGCCGGCGGTTCCGTTGCGCTGAACGGTGATCGGGAACGTCAGCGCGCGGCCGGCACGTCCCCGGTTGTGCTCGTCGAGCTCGGGCGCGAACCGCACGGCCAGCAGCGGGACGAGCTCGAGCTCGTCACCGGGCACGTGCTCGGAGGTGAACGTCCAGTCCGCGATGACCCGCGCGGTCACCGAGTCCCGTGCGCCCTCGGCGTGCAGCTGAAAGCGCGTGCTGGCGGCCGGCGCCTCGGTCGAGAGGTAACCGCCCGCCGAGGCGGCTTCGCCGAGCAGTTCGCCGTCGCGGGACAGGGTGGTCCGGCCGGTGTGCGGACTGTCTCCCATCCTCAGACCGGACGAGTCGCTGAACATCGGCACCTGCAGCCGCAGCAGGTCACCACGCCGCCCGGCAGGACGGTAGTTGGCGGGGCCGAAGGGAAACGCGGGGCCGAACACCGCCGTGTTGAGGTGTTCGACGCCGGTCTGGCCACGTCGGTAGACGCGGGCGGACGCGTCGGTCTGGTAGCCGTTGCCCGCCGCGGTCGACTCGCCGGTCGAGGGCCACCACTCCACGTCCGGCGTGTAGTACTCGCGCAGCTTGAACGGCGCCGGCCCGGACGCGCCGTAGTTGCGGTTCACCTGTGAGCCCGGGACACGAGCGTGTGTCACGGTGTCGATCACAGCGAACTCGTTGTCCGGCAAGGTTCGGCGCACGTTCGCCGGCACGCCGCCGTGCTCGACGACGCGTGCGTGGTACTGGTACGGGCTGCCGGAGAAGCGGCCGGTGCCGTCCGGCCTGGCGAGCACGGTCTGCGCGTACCAGCTGAACTGCGGCCGCGAAGTCGTCGAAGGACGGACGTAGAAGCCGTCGAACGTGTCGATCAGGAAGCGCGCGCCGACCTCGCCGCCCCAGTCCGTGATCGAGGACAGGCCCGCCTCCGAGACGACCTCCGCCGCCTCCTGGCGGTCCACCGAGATCGCGGGCTGGGTGGCCTGGCGCGCGTCGATCACGAGCTCGGTGTCGGAGGTGACGGCGAACGCGGGCTCGGCCGCGCTGGTGAGCCTGCCCCTCGTCGTCGGGGTGGCACCCGGTGTGTCGATGTTCGCCTCGAAGTAGAACGTGCCTTTCGGCAGGCGGACGGTGACGGTGCCGGAGGGGTCGTAGCCGCTGTGCTCCTCCTGCCGGGCGTTGTCGACGAAGCGGAAGTGGTAGTTGGGTGCGGGTCTGCCGTCGTGATCGAGGAACGTGAGCTTCAAGTCGTAGCTCTCCGCCACCTGCTGCCGCACGCCGCGGGGTTGGTCAGGGGCCGCTCCGGCGAGCAGCGAGACGTCGAACAGCCGCTCGTCGAGCTCACCGGAGTTCAGCCGCGGCTGAACGTCGAGCGGCACGACGTGCAGATGGCCGTGCACGTCCCGATAGGTGCGGAACCGCAGGTTCTCCCGGCCGGGAGCCCGTTGGACGTGGACCGCGTCGCCGTTGACGGTGACCTTGTCGCCGGTGACGAGCGTGACCTCGGCGGACAGTCCGTCAGTGCCTGCTCCGGGTGGTACCTGCGGTTCCGCTGCGGCGGGTGCGGCCGCTGTTGCCGCTATCAGCACCATGGCCAGACATGATCGTTTCAACGCGGCTTCTCCTCGGTTCGCTGCGCGCGGGTTCGCCCTCACTGCGCAGTAACCCGAGTCGGATGCCGTTTTGCTGCATCAAGTGACTAACCGGTGGTGGCCGAGGGAATCAGGGTCTCGAAGAGCTGCCGCAGCGTGGTCTCGAGGGTCTTCTCGTCGGTCCCGTTCAATGCGCTGCTGCCGATCACCTTGCGCAGCAACCAGAACCCGGCGATGACGGCCAGCACCACGGCCGCGCGGTCGGTGCCGCGCGTGTCCGGTGCGACCTCGTACACATGCGCCTCGACGTGGCGCTCGATGTTCTCCCGCAGAATCTCGGCCGCGCGCGGGTTGGCCGCCGATCGCAGCATGAGCAGGAACGGCGACAGGTTGTCCGCAGCGGGCGAGGTTCGTCGGACGAGTGCCGCCGCGATGTCGCGCGCCAGGGTTGCCGGGTCGTCGCCGAGCACGGTGCGGTCGGTCATCGACACCTCGGCGACCTCGGCGAACAGTCCTTCTTTCGACCCGAAGTAGCGGTTGACCAGCATCGCGCTGACCCCAGCCGCCTGGGCGATCTCGCGGACCCCGACCCCGTCGAAGCCGTACCGGGTGAACGCCTCGACGCCGGCGCGGAGGATCGCCGCGCGGGTGGCGGCGGCGTCTCGGCGGTGTGCGGAACTCATGTATACGAGTGTAGACTTCGAACGAAGTATACGACTGTAGACTTGTGGAGAACGTGGTGGAACTGAACCTGAAGGGCAAGCGCGCCCTGGTCACGGGATCGAGCTCGGGCCTCGGTGAGGCGATCGCCCGACTGCTGGCGGCGGAAGGCGCGGACGTCGTCGTGCACGGCCGAGACGAGGTTCGAGCGCAAGCCGTGGCGGCCGACATCGGCGCCGTCGCGGTGGCGATCGGAGACCTGGCCACCGACGCCGGCGCGGACGCGGTGGCCGCCGTCGCCGGCGAGGTCGACGTACTGGTCAACAACGCCGGTGGGTACGCCCACACGGGTTGGCAGGACGCGACACCGGGGGAGTGGCGCGAGATCTACGAGTCCAACGTGGTCTCCGCGGTGCGGATGATCCAGCGCCTCACCCCCGGCATGCGCGCCCGCGGCTGGGGCAGGGTGATCCAGATCGGCGGCGGCCTCGGCTCGCAGCCGATCGCGATCCAGCCCCACTACAGCGCGACCCTGGCCGCCCGCCACACCCTCGCCGTCTCCCTGGCGCGCGACCTGAAGGACACCGGCGTGACCTCGAACGTCGTGTCGCCGGGCGCGATCATGGTCGACTCGGTCGAGAAGTGGCTGTCGACGCAGGCCTTGGCCAACGGGTGGGGCGACACCTGGGAGGACATCGAGCGCAACGCCGTCACGTCGCTGGTGCCCAACGACGTCGGCCGGTTCGGCAGGCCGGAGGAGATCGCCGGAGCGGTGGCCTATCTCGCGAGTTCCTACGCGGACTACGTGAGCGGCGCGACGATCCGAGTAGATGGTGGCACGGTGCGGTCGGTGGTGTGACGGGCCGAATTCCGGTGAATTGGTGTTCAGGTGGAAGGCGGTACATTTACGCGCGATGCGTTGGGCTGGGATTGGATTCCCTGTACGCCGTAAACAGTGGGCGCAAGAAGTGGAAAAGATTCCGGTTAATTCCTCTTGAGCTTTTATTGAGGTTGCCAACCAACCGGATGGTTGGATATGGTTCCGGGCATGCTGTCTAACGCGGGTGTGTGGGTCACGGGCTTGGGGGCCACGACGCCGTTGGGCGTCGACGTGGCTGGTACGTGGTCGGCCATGCGCGCCGGCGAGAACGGGATCGGCGCGCTCACGGGCGACGACTGGCCGGAGTCGCTGCCGGTGCGGATCGCGGCGCCGGTGCTGGCCGACCCTGCCGCGTCGCTGCCCAGAGTGCACGCGCGCAGGCTCGACCGGTGCGAGCAGATGGCGATCGTCGCGGCCAAGCAGGCGTGGGCGGACGCGGGTACTCCCGAGGTCGACCCGGAACGGGTCGCGGTGGTGATCGGCACCGGTATCGGCGGCGTGCTGTCCCTGCTCGGGCAGAACCACGTGCTCGAGACCGCCGGGCCGCGGAAGGTGTCGCCGAACACGGTGCCGATGCTGATGGCCAACGGCCCGGCGTCATGGGTGAGCATGGAACTCAACGCGCGGGGTGGTGCCCACACGCCCGTCAGTGCCTGCGCTTCCGGTGCGGAGGCTGTCGCGGTGGGGCTCGACCTGATTCGGGCCGGGCGGGCCGACGTGGTCGTCGTCGGTGGTGCCGAAGCGAGCGTGCACCCGTTCCCGATCACCAGTTTCGCGCAGATGAGGGCGCTGTCCACGGAGAACGAGACGCCGGAGAAGGCCTGTCGGCCGTTCGACGCCACGCGAAGCGGGTTCGTGCTCGGCGAGGGTGCGGCGGTGCTCGTGCTCGAACGAGCGGACCACGCCAAGGCTCGCGGTGCGAAGGCGCACGGGGCGGTGCTCGGCGCGGGCATCAGTTCCAGTGCCGTGCACATCACCGCGTCCGACACCGACGGGCAGGTGCGCGCGATCAACAAGGCGATGGCCGATGGTGGCCTGCAGCCGTCGGACATCGGGCACGTGCACGCGCACGCGACGTCGACGCCGCAGGGCGACCTCGCGGAGGCGCAGGCGATCGCGAAGGCCGTCGGCACGCACCCCGTGGTGACCGCCACCAAGTCGATGACCGGTCACCTGCTCGGCGCGTCGGGAGCGCTGGGGGCGATCGTGTCGGTTTTGGCGTTGCGCGACGGCGTGGTGCCGCCCACCCGCAACCTCCAGCAACTCGACCCGGCGATCGATCTGGACGTCGTGACCGGTTCGGAACGGCGCGGCGAATGGGGCTGCGCGCTCGCCAACTCGTTCGGATTCGGCGGGCACAACGTGTCGCTGGTCTTCGGGCCCGCGGTGTGAGGTAAAAGCGTTTTATGTGATTTGGTGTGACCGTCCTGTCGTGACGTTCGTCATTGTCGGCGCGGCAGGACCTGGGTGGTAGTGTTCGCTGGGGTTTGGGGTGCCGCTGTGAGCGGCTGGTAGTTGTTCATATGTGCATGTCGGCGGGGGGCGGACATGGGATTGCGCATTTCGCTTTTCTTCTCAGTCCTCGCTGTCTTGTTCGAAAGATCGGGGGACCATGATTCTTTCTGCGCACAGCAGCGCACATCCGTTGGTGCTCGACGGCGACTTCTTCGGAAATCCGTATCCGGCGTACGCCGCGATTCGCGAGGCGGGCAACAAGCCCGTCGAGGTGGTGCTCGAGACCGGCATGGCCTACCTGCCGCCAGGTCTGCGAGCGTGGCTGCTGACGTCGTACGAGGACATCGAGCTCGCGCTGGGTGACCCGCGGTTCCGCAAGGAGCTGGACAAGGCGATGGCCGTGTTCGGGCACGCAAGTCAGGACGCGGTGCTCTACGACAACATGGCGAACAACGACCCGCCGAACCACACCCGGCTGCGCAAGCCGCTCAACGGCGCGTTCACCGCGCGTGCGGCGTCGTCGCGGCGCGATGACGTGCGTGCGGTCGCCCACCGTGTGCTGGACGAGTTGGCGGGGGTCACCGAGTTCGACCTGGTCGAGGACTTCGCGTTGCCGTTCTCGATCGAGGTGATCTGCGGGCTGCTCGGCGTACCCGTCGCGGATCGGCACACGTTCGCGTCGTGGGCGCAGACGATCACGAGCGCGGCGTCCAAGGAGGACCTGCGGCGCGACGCCGGGCTGATGGCGGCGTACCTGCGCGATCTCATGGCGGCCAAGAGGAGTTCCGAGGACGAGGACGTGCTGGCCTTGCTGGCCAGGCACCCCGGCATCACCGAGCGCGAAGGCGTCTCGCAGGCCTACGCCCTGCTCGTCGCCGGCTACGAGACGACCGCGAACCTGATCGCGGCGGGCCTGCTCGCACTCGAGTCCGAACCCGGACTCAGGAAGCGGCTGTGGACGGATCCCGCGCTCGTGCCCGGCGCGGTGCAGGAGATGCTGCGCCACCAGTCGCCGTTCAACCTGTCGCTCTACCGCTACGTGAGCGAGGACGTCGAGGTCGGCGGAACCCTGATTCCCGCGGGCTCGATCGTGTTCCTCGCGTTCGCCGCGGCGAACCGGGACGAACAACGGTTCGGCGACCCGGACGCGTTCGACGTCGACAGGCCTGGCGGTGATCACATCGCGTTCGGCGGCGGTGTGCACAACTGCATCGGCAAGCACCTGGCCAAGGTGGAGGCCGAGGTCGCGTTCGAGGCGTTGATCGAACGCTGCCCGGATCTGGAGATCAGGACCTCGCGCGCGGAGCTGGAGTGGAAGCCCAGCCCCACGTTCCGCGGCGTGCGGCACCTGCTGGTCGGACCAGGGCCCGCCGAGGTGGCGCGATGAGCCCGATCGCCGTGATCGGCATGTCCTGCCGGCTGCCCGGTGCGGCCGATCCCGCGCAGTTCCTGCGCAACCTCGTCGCGGGCCGGTCGAGCGTGACCGAGGTGCCGCGGGACCGGTGGCAGGGTGCGACGGGGTTCGGCGGGTTCGTCGACGGACTGGACGCCTTCGACTCGGGTTTCTTCGGGTTGTCCCGCAGGGAAGCGACCTGGATGGACCCGCAGCAGCGGTTGCTGCTGGAGCTGGCGTGGGAGTGCGTGGAGGACGCGGCCGTCAGCACCGCGGACGTGCGGGGCTCGCGCTGGGGCGTGTTCGTCGGAGCGGGCGCGGACGACTTCCGCCACCGCTACCTCGCTTCCGGATCGTTCGACCGCTACGGGCACATGGGCACGAGTCGAACGATGCTGGCCAACAGGATCTCCTACTTCTTCGGCCTGCGTGGGCCTAGCGAGGTCGTGGACACCGGTCAGTCCTCTTCTCTCGTTGCTGTGCACAGGGCCTTATCGGCTGTTCGCGCCGGCGAGTGCGAAGCGGCGATCGCCGGTGGGGTGAACCTGAACCTCCTGCGCGAGGTCACCGAGCAGATCGAGCTGTGGGGTGGGCTGTCACCCGACGGTCGTTGCCACACCTTCGATGAACGCGCCAACGGGTACGTGCGCGGCGAAGGCGGCGGGCTCGTCGTCCTCAAGCCGCTGGAGGCGGCGCTTCGCGACGGCGACGCGGTGCACGCGGTGATCCGCGGCAGCGCCACCGCCAACGACGGCGGACCGGACCTGCCGGGTGTTCCCTCGGCGGAGTCGCAGCAGGACGTCATCGAGGCCGCGCACAAGGCCGCCGGTGTGTCCGCATCGGACGTCGTCTACGTCGAGCTGCACGGCACGGGGACCCCGGTCGGCGATCCGGTCGAGGCGAAGGCACTCGGTGCGGCGGTCGGGCAGGCCCGGAAGGTCAAGGTCGGTTCCGTCAAGACGAACATCGGGCACCTCGAGTCGGCGGCCGGTGTGGCGGGGTTGATCAAGGCCTGCCTGATGATCCGCGACGGCGTGGTGCCGCGGAGCCTGAACTTCGTGAAGTCCGCGCTGCCGTTGGACGAGCTGAACCTCGAGGTCGTCACCCGATGCGAAGACCTCGTGCTGCACCAGCACGAGGTGGTCGGCGTCAGCTCCTTCGGCATGGGCGGCACGAACGCCCACGTCGTGCTCGGTCCGCCGCCTGCCGCCGACCAGCGCGGGCAGGCCGGCGAGGTCGTGTGGTGCTTGTCCGGGCGTTCTCCTGAGGCACTCGCCGAGCTCGCCCGCAGGCTGCTCGACCACGACCCCGCCGGCCACACGCCGGCCGACGTGGCGTGGACGCTGCTGCACCGCACGCGCTGGGACCACCGGGCAGTGGTGGTCGGGTCCACTTGGGACGAACTCCGCGCGGGTCTCGCGAAGGTGGTGGCGGGCAACAGCTTCGCGGTTCCCCAGGGCTGGGCGGGCGACGTGAGGGTCTTGAGCGCCGCCGGCAGGCACCTGGCCGACGGAGACCCCGCCCCGGTGCTCGGCCTGCTCGGCGCCGCCCGCAAGGTGCCGTCACTGCCCGCACATCCCTTCGACCGTGCGGAGTTCCCGATCCTCCCGGAGGTGACGGTCGCGGCGGAGGTGTCCACGACCGGGACGCCGGAGTTCCGGGCGGAGTGGAAGGACTCGCCGGACCGTTCGTGGCTGGTGCGTTCGCTGGTGGAACGCGAACTCGCAGACCTGCTCGGGGAACCGTTGCCCGGCAACGCTTCCGCCGTGGCGTTCCACGACCTGGGCGTGGACTCGCAGGCCCAGATGGAACTGATGGACCGGATCAACAACTCGACCGGGCTCTCGCTGGCCGACACGGACGTCTTCGACTGTCCGACGATCGACGAGCTGACCGCGCACGTGAACGACAGGATGGGGGAGAGCTGTGCCTGACGTGGACGACGCAATCGCAGTGATCGGCATGGCGTGCCGCTATCCCGGCGGCGCCGACACACCGGAACTGCTGTGGGAGCTCGTCGCCGAGGGCCGCGACGCCATCGGCGACTTCCCGAAGAACCGCGGCTGGGACCTGGAGGCACTGCACCACCCGGACGGTGGCCCCGGCACGACCTACGTGCGCCAGGGCGGCTTCCTGTACGACGCCGACACGTTCGACGCCGCGTTCTTCGGGATCAGGCCCGCCGAGGCGCTGGGCATGGACCCGCAGCAGCGCATCCTGCTGGAGGTCGCGTGGGAGGCGATCGAGCGGGCGGGCATCGTGCCGTCGTCGCTCAAGGGCATGCGCACGGGTGTGTTCGTCGGCCTGATGCCGAACGAGTACGGCATGCCGCTCGGCCGCTGGCAGGGCGAGACTTCCGGTTACATGGCAACGGGTACGTCGCCGAGCGTGGCTTCCGGGCGGATCTCCTACCTGCTCGGCCTGGAAGGGCCGGCGATCACCGTCGACACGGCCTGTTCTTCTTCGCTGGTCGCCATTCACACGGCCGTGCGCTCGTTGCGCAGCGGTGAAACCGAACTGGCGCTGGCGGCGGGCAGCACCGTGCAGGCGGGGCCCGGCATGTTCCAGGACTTCTCCCGGCAGCGCGCCCTGTCGCCGGACGGCCGATGTCGCACGTTCTCCGACACCGCGAACGGAACGGCGTGGGCCGAAGGCGCGGGCGTGCTCGTGCTGGAGCCGCTGGCGAAGGCCCGCCGGCTCGGCCGCCGGATTCTCGGCGTGATCAGGGGCTCCGCGGTCAACCAGGACGGCGCGAGCAACGGGCTGAGCGCACCCAGTGGCAAGGCGCAGGCCAAGGTCATCGAGCAGGCGCTGGCCGACGCCGGCCTGCGCCCGCAGGACATCGACCTCGTCGAGGCGCACGGCACCGGCACGAAGCTCGGTGATCCGGTCGAGGCCGGCGCGATCATCTCCACCTACGGTCGCGACCGCTCGGACCAGGTGTGGCTGGGGTCGTTGAAGTCCAACATCGGTCACTCCATGGCCGCGGCCGGCGTCGGTGGTGTCATCAAGTGCCTGCTCGCCATGCGAGCGGGTGTGATGCCGAAGTCGTTGCACGTCGAGGAACTCAACTCGCACGTGTCCTGGCCCGAGACCGTCGACGTGCTCCGGGAAGCGCGCGAGTGGCCTGAGCGCGACGGTGTTCGCCGGTGCGCTGTCTCCGCGTTCGCGGTGAGCGGCACGAACTCGCACGTCGTCCTCGAAAGCGTCACCGAGCCGGAGGAGGAGAGGCCCGCGACCGCCGGTGTGGTCGCGTTGACGCTGTCGGCGAAGACGCCGGAGGCGCTCGCCGCCTCGGCCGCCGCGGTGGCGGAGGTGCTCAGCCATCCACCGGCCGCCGTCGCCCGGTCGCTGGCGTGCGAGCGCGAGCACTTCGCTCATCGCGCCGTCGTGGTGGGCGGTGATCGCGACAGCTTGTTGACCGGTCTGGGCGATCTCGTGGCCGGGACGCCGGGCGGGGCCGCGGTGACGGGTGAGGCGCGCCGGGTGCGGCAGCCCGTGTTCGTCTTCCCCGGTCAGGGTTCGCAGTGGGCGGGCATGGCCACCGAGCTGTTCTCGTCCACGCCGGTGTTCCGCGCGAAGGTCGGGGAGTGCGCGGAGGCGTTCGCGCCACACCTGGGCTTCTCGCTGCTCGACGCGCTCGCGGACGGTCTGGACACCGAGGCGACCGACGTCGTCCAACCGATGATCTTCACGATGATGGTCGCCCTGGCCGCGATGTGGCAGGACGCGGGTGTGCGGCCGGCCGCCGTCATCGGCCACTCCCAGGGCGAGGTCGCCGCCGCCCACGTCGCGGGCGCGCTCAGCCTGGCCGACGCCGCCCGGATCGTCGCCGGCCGCAGCCGGGCGATCGAACGGTCCGGCGGTGCGGGCGGCATGATGGTCGTCGCGGCGACCGAGTCCGAAGCGACCGCTCTCATCTCCGAAGCGGCCGCGGATCTGGTCGTCGCCGCGGTCAACGCGCCGCGGTCGCTCGTGCTCGCCGGGAACGACGAGCAGGGTGCGGCACGCTTGCTGGCGCTGTGCGAGGCCAAGGACGTGTACGCCCGCCGGGTGCCGGTGCGCTACGCCTCCCACTCCCCGGCCGTCGAGCCGTTGCGTGCGGAGATCATGGCGGCGCTGCGGGACGTCCGGCCGGTGCGTGCCGCGGTTCCGATCTACTCCACTGTGGACGCCGCTCCGGTGCGCGGCGACGAGCTGGACGCCGGGTACTGGTACCGCAACCTGCGCAGCCGGGTTCGTTTCGCGGACACGGTGGCGGTGCTGGCGGAACGCGGGTACGACGCGTTCGTGGAGATCAGCCCGCACCCGGTGGTGACGGGCGCGATCGAGGCGGTGCTGGCCGCGCAGCGCCGCGACGCTCCTGTCTGCGCGACGCTGCGCCGTGATCGTGGTGGTGCCGACCAGTTCCTGGCGGCGGCAGGCCAGGCTCACGTGCAGGGGCACGAGATCGACTGGGCGAGGCTGCTTCCCGCGGCCGGTCGCGTCGACCTGCCCACGTACCGGTTCGAGCGTCAGAGGTTCTGGCTCTCGGCAGCGGAGCAGCCCGCCGCGGTCGCCCGCAGGTCCGCACCGGCTCGGCACCCGTGGCTCGGCTCCGCGGTCGCGCTGCCGGGTGACGCGATGCTGCTGTCCGGGGAGCTGTCGCTGCGCAGCCATCCGTGGCTGATGGACCACCGGGTGAACGGTGCGATCTTCCTGCCCGGCACGGCGTTCGTGGAGATGCTGCTGCACGCGGGCGCACACGCCGGGTACGCGGCGATCGAGGAGTTCGTGCTCAACGACCCGCTCGTGGTGCCACTCGACGGTGCGCCGGTCGAGGTGCAGGTGGCCGTCACTGCTGATCACACCGCGACGATCCACTCGCGGACGTCCGGCGGTGACTGGGTGAAGCACGGCGAAGCGGTTCTCACCGTCTCGAGTGGAGTGTCCACCGCAGCACCGTCAGGCGGTCGTCCAGTCGCACCGGACGAGATGTACACCGCGCTGGCCGGTGCGGGATATGGCTACGGCGAGGCGTTCCAGGCGGTCCGCGGTGTCCACGACGGCGGTGACGTCGTCACGTCCGACGTCCGGCTGTCCGACGCCGCGCTGGTGAACCACGGTGGTTTCACCGTGCATCCCGCGCTCGTGGACGCGGCACTGCACGCCGCGCTCGGCTGCGGGCTTTTCGGTGACGTGCGCAAGGGCTTGGTCGTGCCGTTCCTGTTCGCCGGGGTGCGGGTGGGCCGGGACGAAGTGGGTGACGCCTGCACGGTGGTCGCCCGTCGCGCCGGTGAGGACGAGATCTCGCTGGCACTGCTCGACTCCACCGGTGCCGTGCTGCTGTCGATCGATCGTGTGGTCGTTCGCCGCCTGCGTGGCCCGTCGGCCAGGTTGCACTGGCTCGACTGGTCCGAGCCCGAGGCAGCGGAGACGACGGCACGGCTGTGCGTGGTCGGTGCCGGCGACGATCCGCTGTCGGCGGAGGTGCGTCAGCTCGCGCAGGTCTCGGTCTCGACGCTCGCCGAGGCCGCGCTGATCACCGGTGCCGCTCCGGACGAGTGGCAGGTCGTCGTGCCGTGCGCGGACGACGAGCCGCACGCGGCGTCGGCGCGGGCACTGAGGCTGGTGCAGGAGTGGCTGAACCACGAGAGCCCCGGCAGGCTCGTCCTCGTCACGCGGAGTTCGGTCGCCGTTCCCGGTGACACCGGGCTGAGCCTGGGCACGAGTCCGGTCTGGGGCATCGTCAGGTCCGCGCAGTCCGAACATCCCGGCGTGTTCCGGGTCGTCGACGGCTGCGGCGCCGGGCTCGCTGAGGCGTTGCGGCGCGACGAGCCGCAGCTGGTGGTCCGCTCCGGTGGCCTGCTGCGGCCGGCGATCGTCCCTGCCGCTCCCCCAGGTGAACCCGATGCGCTGCCGGAAGGCACGGTCGTGATCACCGGCGGCACCGGCACGATCGGCAGGGAGCTCGCCCGGCACCTGGTCACGTCGCTGGGTGCGACCTCGGTCGCGTTGATCAGTCGCAGCGGCGAGAGGTCCGGCGCGGTCGCCGAACTGCGCGACGAGCTGGGAGAGCGGTTGCTCGTGGTGGCGGCCGACATCGCCGACGCGGGACAGGCGGCCGCGGCGCTCGCCGAGATCCGCTCGCACGGACCGATCGTGGGCGTGGTGCACGCCGCCGGTGTGTTGCGCGACTCGACCATCGCGGCGATGACCGAGGACCAGTTGCACGAGGTGTTGCGCGGCAAGGCCGACTCGGCGGTGCTGCTCGACGCGTTGACCGCGCACGACGACCTCGCCTTCTTCGTGCTGTTCTCGTCGGTCTACGGCGTTCTCGGTGGGCCGGGCCAGGCGAACTACGCGGCTGCCAACACGTTCCTCGACCAGTTCGCGGCCTGGCGCCGGGAACAGGGCCGTCCGGCGACGTCGGTCGCGTGGGGGCTGTGGGAGGAGGCGTCCGGGATGACCGGGCACCTCGGCGATGCCGACCTGCAACGGTTGCGGCGCAACGGGATCGTGCCGTTCCCGGTGTCAGCGGGACTCGCGATGTTCGACGCCGCGCTCGCCGCGGACACGTCGTTCGTCGTCGCGGCGGAGCTCGACGTCTCCGGTCTCGCCGACGTGCCGTTCCTCCTGACGAGCCTCGCGCCACAGCACCGGGCTCCTGTCGTCGAGGCGGTGACCGAGGACGCGGCGTCGTTGTTGGCGGTGGCCGCGACGGCACAGGACCGGCGCGCGGTGGTGCGGGACGTGGTGATCGGTTGCGTCGCCGGGCTGCTCGGCGTCGAGCCGCGCCGGGTGGACGCGCGCCGCTCGTTCTTCGAGATGGGCTTCGACTCGCTCACCTCGACCGAACTGCGCGGCAGGGTCGGCAAGCGGCTCGGTGTCCGGGTGGGCGCGACCGCCGTGTTCGACCACCCGACGCCCGAGGCGTTGACGACGCACGTCGCCGAGCTCGTCGGCGAACCCGTCGAGGAAAACCGTTCAGTGGCACCACTTCTGCCGATCGACGACGGCAAGTGCGCGCTCACCCCGTTGCAGGAGGCGTACGTCGCGGGTCGCTCCTCGGAGTTCGAGCTCGGTGACGTGTCGACCTACATCCACATCGAGGCGGACCTCACCGGCTTCGACCTGGCTGCGGCGGAGCGTGCGCTGCGGTTGATGGTGCGGCGTCACGAGATGCTGCGCGCGGTCTTCTCCGAGGAAGGCCACTTCCGGGTGCTCGACGAGGTTCCGGACTACTCGATCGAGGTCGAGGACCTGCGTGGCCGGGCGGATCAGGAGGCGCGGCTGGACTGGTTGCGCGCGGACCTCGAAACGCACGAGTTCGACCGGTCGCGCTGGCCGCTCTTCCGGGCCACCGCGACCCGGCTGGACGATCGGACGACCCGGCTCCACTTCGGCGTCGACGTGCTGATCGCCGACGGCAGCAGCGCCGCGGCCCTGTTCAACGAGTGGGCCGACCTCTACCACGATCCGGCCGCGGTGCGGCAGGTTCCGGAGGCGACGTTCCGGGAGTACACGGCGCGGCTGCGCGAGTTCCGCGCATCCGACCGGATGGTCGCGGCGCGCTCCTACTGGCAGGACCGCCTGACGACGTTGCCGCCCGCACCCGATCTGCCTCTCGCGGTTCGTCTGGGCGAAGCGGCGGCTCCGGTGTTCGGCCACCGGTCGATCACCCTGGCCGCTCCACTGTGGACGAAGCTCAAGCAGCTCGGAGCCGGGCTCGGCGTGACGCCGTCCGCGGCGATCTGCACCGCGTACTGCGACGTGCTGGCGAAGTGGGCCAAGAGCCCGCACTTCGCCGTGAACGTCCTGGTGTCCAACCGGCAGGGCTTCGAGGGCGAGGACCTGTCGCAGGTCGTCGGCAACTTCTCGTCGACCTCGCTGCTGGAGGTCCGGGTCGATCCGGGGCTGTCCTTCACCGAACGCGCCCGCGTCGTGCAACGGCAGCTGGCCCAGGACATGGAGCACGCCGCGTTCACCGGTGTCGACGTGACGCGTGAGCTCAACCGTCTCGACGGCGGCGCCGGACGCGCCCGGATGCCGGTGGTGTTCACGTCCACGCTGGGCGGCGTTCAGGCCGCGCACAACGGTCCCGCGGGCCTGATCGGCGCGCTGGCGCGGATGGGGGAGAGCGGCACGACGGTGGCCAGCGGTGTGCGGACGCCCCAGGTCACGCTCGACCACCAGGCCGTCGAGGAAGCCGGTGTGCTGCGGTTGAACTGGGACGTCGTGGAAGAGGTCTTCCCGGCGGGAATGATCGACGCGATGCTCGCCGAGTACGAACGCACGGTTCTGGCGTTGTGCGAGGCCGGCGCGTGGCACGCGCCCGAACCCGCCGCAGCGCCGATCGCCGAGGTCCGCGACCCGGAGAAGTCCCTGCTGCACGCGGGATTCTTCGAGCAGGCCTCGCGGACACCGGACGCCGTGGCGGTGATCTCCGGCGCGCGGACGCTGACCTATGCCGAGCTGGCGGCCGAGGCGCTGGTCGTGGCGGCCGAGTTGGCGGAACGCGGGCACGGCCCCGGTTCGCTGGTCGGCGTCGTGATGGACAAGGGCTGGGAGCAGGTCGTGGCGTGCCTCGGTGTGCTGCGGGCCGGCGCCGCCTACGTTCCGGTCGATGCCCGATGGCCGGCGAAGCGCATGCACGGCGTGCTGGAGTCGGCAGGGATCACCGCTGTGCTGACGCAGCCGTGGCATCGAATCGAGTGGCCGGAAGGCTTGTGGGCACGGGAAATCCAGCCCGGACCGGCCGAAGTCGTCTTCGTACCGGACCCGGCGGTCGGGCCGGACGATCTGGCGTACGTGATCTACACGTCCGGATCGACCGGCGTGCCGAAGGGCGTGATGATCGAACACGCCGCGGCGCTCAACACGATCAGGGACGTGAACGAAGAGCTGTCGCTGATCTCCTCGGACCGGGTGTTCGCGTTGTCCGCGTTGAACTTCGACCTCTCGGTGTACGACCTGTTCGGCCCGCTGTCGGTGGGCGGGGCCGTGGTCGTGCCGGCCGCGGGCGACGAACGGGAGCCGGCCGCCTGGCTGCGGCAGATGACCGAGCACGGCGTGACGGTGTGGAACAGCGTTCCCGCCCTGATGGCCATGCTCTGCGAGTACGCCGAGTCCGCGGACGTGCCGCTGCGGGCCGTTCTGCTCAGCGGCGACTGGATTCCGGTCACGCTGCCCGCCGACATCCGGCGGTTGTTCCCGGACGCCGCGCAGTGGGGTCTGGGAGGCGCCACGGAAGCGTCGATCTGGTCGATCTGGCACCGGATCCGGCCGGAGGACGCGGAGCTGGCCTCGATTCCGTACGGCGTGTCGATGCGCAACCAACACGTGTACGTCGGGGACGAGCGGTTGTGCGCTCGACCGGTGTGGGCGGTCGGCGACATCTACATCGGCGGAGCGGGTGTGGCGCGCGGGTACCTCGGCGACGCCGAACGCACGGCGAGCAGTTTCGTCACCGATCCGGCGACGGGCGGGCGGTGGTACCGCACCGGTGACCTGGGCCGGTTGCTGCCCAGCGGGGAGATCGAGTTCCTCGGCCGCGAGGACACCCAGGTCAAGATCGGTGGTCATCGCATCGAGCTGGGTGACGTCGAGTCCGCTCTGGAGAGCTGTCCCGGCGTGCGCACCGCCGTCGCGACCGTGCGCGCGGGCAGGCTGGCGGCGCACGTGCTGGTGGAGCCGGGAACGACCTCGGCCTCGGTGCGGGCCGGCGTGGCCGACGCGCTGCCGGGTTACATGGTGCCGTCGGTGCTCTCCGTGCTCGACGAGTTCCCGTTGACCGCCAACGGAAAGGTCGACCGCGCGGCGTTGAGCGCGCTGCCGGCCTCGACGGACGCCGAGGTGGAGAAGCCCGCGGACGCCGAGGAGGAGGTGTTGCTCGGGCTGTGGCGCGGGTTCTTCGGGACCGACGAGCTGTCCGTGACGGACGACTTCTTCGACCTGGGCGGCGACTCGCTGCAGGCGGTGCGGCTGGTGTCGCTCGTGCGGCAGGCGACCGGCGTGGAGATGCGGGTGTCGACGCTGTTCGCGGCGCCGACGATCCGCGCGCTCGCTCGGTGGCTCTCCGCCGCGGCACCGTCCGGTGTGGTCGTGCCGATCCGGACCGAGGGCTCGGCCGTGCCGTTGATCCTCGCGCATCCCATCGGCGGCGAGGTGTTGTCCTACGCCGACCTCGCGGGCCGGCTGGGGCCGGATCAGCCGGTCTACGGTCTGCGGTCGCCGGACGGGCACGCCCTCGGCCTGACGGACCTCGCCGCCGAGTACGCGCGGGCGGTGTGCCGGGAGGTGCCGGGTACGCGCTATCGCGTCGGCGGATGGTCGATGGGAGGAATGCTCGCGATCGAGATCGCCCGTGAGCTCGAGGCGTCCGGATGCGAGGTCGACCTCGTCCTCGCGCTCGACATCGCCGAGTCACCGTCACGGCTCGCCGCCGCGGTGATCGACCAGCTGGTGCTGCTGTCGTGGCTCGCCAGGGACCTCGCCGGGCTCGCCGGCGTGCCGTGGGCAGGTGGCGACTTCGGTTCGGCGGGGGAGTTGTTCCCGGCACTGCGCTCGGCGGGGATCCTGCCGGAGGACATCGCGTTCGCGGACTTCGAGGCGGTGTGCGCCCGGTTCGAGGCGAACGCCCGTGCGCTGTACGCATACCGGCCGGACCGGTTCGGCGGCGTCGTGCACTTCGTGCAGGCCGCGTCCGGCACCGACCCCGGCGTCGTGGGGGAGTGGCGGGCGCTGTGCGACGGCCAGTTCGAGCACCAGGTCGTGCCGGGCGACCACTACACGATGGTGCAGCGCCGGCACGTCGACGTGCTCGCGGACGTGGTGCGGCAACTGCTGAGCTGATCAGGCGGCGAACGAGGGCTGGGCGATGCTCAGCCCTCGTTCTGCAGCATCCTGCGGGCCAGGTCGATCACCTGCGCCCGCACCTCGGACCGGTCGTCGGCGTCGGGGAGGACGGTCCTGGTGAGCTGAGGCACGGCGGCGGGCCACGCGGCGAGGCCGATGAGGAAGAGCATGGTCACCGCGGCACGGGTGCCGGACTCCGTGCCCATGGTCTTGGCCAGGTTCTCGACCTTCTCGGCGTAGTGCCGGGTCCTGACCTCCTCGTCGGGCAGCGGCCTGTCGCTGTAGTGCAGCGCTTCCCACAACATCAGGCGCAGGACCTGCGGGTTGTCCTGGTGGTAGTCGTAGAGCCGTTCGACGTACGCGATCAGGTCACCACCGGGCAGACCAACCGCTTCGGTGTGTTGCGCGAGCGCCGACGTGACCACCGCCTCGAACAGTTTTTCCTTGTTGCCGAAATTGCTGTAGAGGCGTTCTTTGTTGACGCCCGCCATTGCGGCGATGCGTTCGACCCGAGCGCCCGCGATGCCGTGCTCCGCGAACTCCTCACGGGCCGCTGCCAGCAGTTTCTGGCGGGTGGTCAGCTGGAATCTCGTACTCACGCGACATATCGTAGCTAGTTTCTCCGGGGTGTGTGAGGCGGTCTGTCGCATTTGACAACCAACAAGTTGGTTGGGCACCCTGGCGAGGTGACTGCTGCGGCTGCCGAAACCCGTCAGGACCAGACTTGGGCGCCCTTCGCTCCCACCGTGTGGCTGCTCGCGCCGCTGGGGATCGTGGTGGTCGGCCAGATGTACACGGTGATCGCGATGCTGCCGTCGATGGCGGTCTCGTACGGCACCACCGCCGGCTCACTGGCCTGGCTCGCCTCCGCGTTCGGCATCGCCTACGCGGCGGGCTTCCTGGTCGCGGGCCCGGCGACGGACTCCTACGGCCCACGCACGGTCATCACCGCGGGCCTGATCGCGACGGCAGTGGCGACAGCGCTGGTGCCCTGGGCTCCCAACCTCCTGGTCACAGGCGTGCTCAGGGTCCTGCAGGGCGCGACGGCCGCGTGCTTCGTCCCCGCCGCCTTCGCCTACGTGACCGACAGGATCGAGCCGTCACGTCGTGCCGTGGCGCTGACGTGGATCACCGGCGGCTCCATCGCGGCCACCGTCCTGATGCAGCTCACCGCGCAGGTCATCAGTTCCGCGCTGAGCTGGCGGGCGGTCTTCCTGCTGAGCGCGGCGGCGATGCTCGCGTGCGTGCCGGTGGTGCGCGCCGTACTGCGCCCCTCGACCTCCGCGGGCTCCCCGAACCCGCGTGCCGCGTTCGTCGCGATGGCGGGCCTGCTCGCCCGGCCGCGACTGCTCGTGGGCTACGTCCTCGCGATGGTGCTGATGAGCAGCTTCGTCGGCATCTACACGATCGTCACGCTCGCCGGCCCCGCCACGGTCGCCGGTGACCCCACCGCACTGCTGATCCTGCGGGCCAGCGCGTTGCCCGCGGTGGTCGCCGTGCCGCTGCTCACCCCGAAGCTGGTGCGACTGTCCCAGCCGGCGCGCGTCATCGGCGGCGGTGTGCTGGCACTCGTGACAGTGCTGGCGGCGGCGCTGTGGAGCACGAACGTCGTGGCGCTGGGCGTGTTCCTGCTGTTCTTCGTGGCCGCGGTGGCCGCCACGTCGCCGGCGCTGATCGAGTTCATCGCGGGCCAGGCCGGCCAGGCCAAGGGGGCTGCCGTCGCGCTGTACGCGTTCCTGCTGTTCGTCGGCGCGAGCCTCGGCCCGGTGCTGGTCGGGGCGGTAGCCGGGTGGGGCTTCACCGGGGTGCTCTTCCTGTTCGCGGGCCTGATCGCGGCGGCGACCGCCGCGATCACAACCGCGTTCGCCACCCACCGCGCCTGACTACTCCGACGCCGCGATTCTGGCAGCGAGCACCACATCGGCACCCTCGTCGATTTGTCGCGGCTGCCATTCGGCAGACCAGACGTCCATCAGCTGGCTGTCAATTCGCACCGTCGCTTCGCTGCCGACTTTCCATCCAGAGAAGTTCAAGAAGGGCCTGGCGTTCCCGGAAGTGAGTTCGTGCTCGGCACAGTGGATCAGCGCTTTCCCGCTCCGCACCTCGGCGTCGCACAGCACGAGACTGTCGGTGTGTGCGTCAGGACTGATGTAGATGTCCACCGTTCCGTCGATTTCGGGGTAGCACATCTCCCATTTCGCACCCGGATCTCCGTGCAGGGAGATCCGGAGTTCCCCGGTCGGGCGGATCGCGGCTCGGTCGAGCGAGACGCCACATTCGCGCGCCTCGATCCGGTACATCTCCAGGCTTCCTTCGAGCACGAGCTTGTCGAGGAGAATGCCGAGGTACTCGAATCGGCAGTTGATGATCCGGCAGTGCCCGGTCAGGGTCGCGCCGGTGAGGTGGACGCGCTTCTCGAACGTGAGCCCGACCCAGTCCAGGTCGTGGATCACTGCCCCGGACAGGTCGAACTCGCACGCCGACCAGCTGGGCACGGCGTCTTCTCCTGGCCAATGGTGCTGCCGGGTGTGCGCCGCGATGAGCCTGGTGACGGTAGCCCTGACCTCGCGCTCGGCACGTTCCTCGGCATCTCTTTCCGTCAGCGCCGACGGCGGCATCCGCAGGTAGCCGCAGAGAACGTCGACGCACATCTGCCGTTGCTGGGGCCAGTCGTCGGCCAGGTGCGCCATCGCGACCACCCCGGCCATGCGCACCACCGCTTTCTCGTGGCCGAGCTGGCTGGCGGCGTCCTGGTAGCGCTTGGCGAGCGAGTCGGCCTCGGACCGAGTCGCGTTTCCCGTGGAGACGCGGTCGTTCAACTCCACCGCCGCCTCGGCCGCGCTCGCCGCCCGCTGGGAAGCAGCCGCGGAGAGGTGTGCGGCCTGGGCGGCTTCCCGGCCCGACTTCCGCTGGAGGACCGCGGCAACGCCGGCCACGATCGCCGCGATGACGGCCGCCACGAGGGTGGCAACAGGTACCCAGGGCGATGCGGCCGGCACACCCGGCGTGGTACCCGGCGAGGTGGACGGTTGTACGGCCAGGAGCCACGGCAAGACATCCATGAGGCCTTTATCCGCCCTGCGGCAGCTGCGTTACCTGCGATCGCATGTCCGAGCGGCCGCCTCCGGAAGTTTGTCCGCGCTACATGCGTCATGGGTTGGCGACAGATGCTCTGAGCTGGATAAACGAGCATAATCTTCGGACTGGGGTCACCGATGGAGACGGGACGGAGATGGCGAAGCGGGCTCATCTCAGCGCGGACGATCTGGCCGCGCTGAGCGATGCCGCGTGGTGGGTGGGCCGAATTCAGGAGTCGCTGGCCACCTGCGAGTCGGCGTACCGCGCCTACCAGCGCGCGGGCGAGCCGCGGCGGGCCGCGAAGACCGCGATGGATCTGGCCTTCCTGTTGTTCCTGCGGGCTGAGGACGTGCTGGCCGCGGCGTGGTTGGGACGGGCGAAGCGATTGCTCGACGGCGACACGGACTGCGTCGAGCACGCCTACCTGCGCTACTTCCTCGAGGTGGAGTGCGGCAGCGACGCGGAGGTGATGCTGGCCGCTGCCAGGGAGATCCGGCCACTCGGCGTGCGGTTTGCCGATCCGGCGCTGGTCGCCGTCACAACTGCCAGCGAGGGCCGTGTGCTGATCGGCCGGGGCCGGGTGGCGGAGGGCCTGGCTTTGCTGGATGAGGCGATGGCCGCGGTAGTGGCCGGCGAGCTGCCGGAGGAGTGGGCAGGGAACATCTACTGCAACGTCATCGCGATCTGCCACGAGCTGGTGGACCTGCGGCGCATGCGGACCTGGACCGACGGGCTGGAGTTGTGGTGCTCGCGGCAGGCCGCGGCCGTGCTGTTCACCGGGATTTGCCGGGTTCATCGCGCGCAGCTGCTGCAGATCCGCGGTGAGTGGGCCCGTTCGGAGGCGCTGGCCGCGCAGGCCGGTGCCGACGTGCGGGAGCTGTCGGTCTCCAGCGCCGCCGAGGCCCACTACGTTGTCGGCGAGGCCCGTCGGTTGCGCGGCGACCTGGCCGGTGCCGAGCGAGCCTTCGTGCAGGCCCACGAGCTCGGCCGCGATCCGCAGCCCGGCATGGCGCTGCTGCGGCTGGCGGAGGGCCGCACGGACATCGCGCTGCACGCGGTTCGGGTCGCGCTGGCCGCGGTCGACGACCCGCTGCCCCGCGCCCCGCTGTGTTTCGCTGCCGTCGAGGTGGCTTTGGCGGCGCGGGCTGGGGACATCGCGCGGGACGCCGCCGACGAGCTGCTGGCCACAGCCGACCGGTACGGCAGCGCGGGCCTGCGGGCTTTGGCCGGACATGCCCACGGTGCAGTGCTGCTCAGCGAGGTCAGGCCCGCGGAGGCCTTGGCCGTGCTCCGCCGTGCGTGCGCGGACTGGCTGGCGCTCGACGCACCGTACGACGCGGCCCAGGTCCGGTTGCTGCTCGCGCGGGCCTACGCCGCCGTCGGCGACCTCGACGCCAGCGAGCGTGAGCGCGCGGCCGCGACCTCGGCACTGCGGCGTCTCGACCCGGCCGGATCCCGCGCCTTGCCGGACGGTCTGACCGTGCGGGAGGTCGAGGTGCTGGCATTGGTGGCGAAGGGCCGGACGAACCGGCAGGTGGCCGCCGCCTTGGTGCTCAGCGAGAAGACAGTTGCCCGGCACCTGTCCAACATCTACACCAAGCTCGGGCTGTCCTCGCGCACCGCCGCCGCGACCTACGCCCACCAGCACGGCCTCACCGATGGGTAGAACTGCCCACGGCGGCCAGTAGCCGGATGCACCGTTTCTCCGATCCGGGCGGGCGAGCCCCGGTCGTAGCGTCGGGCCATGACGACATCACTGATCGACGAGGCCGCGGTCGAAGGTTTCGCGGCACGGATCTTCAGCATCTACACCGACTCGATGCTCACCCTCATGATCGACGTCGGGTCCCGGACCGGTCTGTTCGACGCGGCGGCCGCAGGCCCGGCGACCAGTGCCGAACTGGCCGAACGCGCCGGGCTGCAGGAGCGCTACGTGCGCGAGTGGCTCGGCGCCATGTCCACCGGCGACATCCTGCGCTACGACCCCGCAACCCGCACCTACACCCTGCCACCGGAGCACGCGGCCTGCCTGGCCGGCGACGGGTCGGCCAACATCGCGCCGCTGAGCCTGGTCACCGGGCACCTGGCCACCCACCTCGACGGCGTCATCCGGGCGTTCCACACGGGCGGCGGCGTGCCGTACGAGGCGTTCCGGCCCCGCTTCACCGAGGTCATGGACACACTCAGCCGCGGGTTCTTCGACGGGGCACTGCTCGACGGCGTGCTGCCGCTCACCGGCGACCTGCCCCAGCAGCTGGCCCGCGGCATCCGGGTCGCCGACATCGGTTGCGGCACCGGCCACGCGGTCAACCTGCTCGCCGCCGCGTACCCGTCATCGGAGTTCGTCGGCTACGACATCGCGGCAGACGCGATCGCCCAGGCCCAGGCCGAGGCCACGGGCCTGACGAACGCCCGGTTCGAGGTGCACGACGTGATCGACATCCCCGCCGAGCCGCCGCTGGACGCGATCTTCGCCTTCGACGCGATCCACGACCAAGCCGACCCTGTCGGCGTGCTGCGCAGCATCTACCAGGCGCTCAGACCTGGAGGCACGTTCGTGATGTTCGACATCAAGGCGTCCAGCCACGTGGAACGCAACCTCGGCAACCCGCTCGCGCCCTACCTGTACTCCATCAGCACGTTGCACTGCATGACCGTGTCGCTGGCACTGGGCGGCGCAGGCCTGGGCACCTGCTGGGGCGAGGAGCTCGCCCGCCAGATGCTCATCGACACCGGGTTCGAGGTACTCGCCGTCACCGACGTGCCAGACGATCCGCTGGACGTCCTCTACCTGGCTCGCAAGCCCCGCTGAGCAGACTGCCGCGCGGTCACGTCAGGCCGACACAGCCAGTTCGTGCTGTACCGCGGTGCTCTTGAGCGTCAAGCGCACCACCGACAAGGAGGTCGGCCGCTTGCTCGAGCACCGCTCGCGCCTGAGTCTTCGCCGAGCTCCCGCTGATCATCGCGAACACCGCCGCGATGATCAGCGGCGAACCAAGTCGCGACGTCACCGACTTCCACACTCAACTCTTTCGCGCGCGACTCAGGTTCAGCGCACCTGCTCGGCCTTGAACTGCATCCGCGGCGTCGCGTAGAACTCCTGGGCCTGCACCAGCCGCAGCTCGCGCTCGCCGGAGCGGTAGGTGAGGTCGATCAGGTCGAAGACGCTCGACGCGGTGCGTTCGAGAGCCAGCGGCGCGTCCTTCGTCTGCACGTAGTGGGCGGTGAACAGCGCGGCTGTGACGTCGCCGGACCCGTTCGCCTTGAACGGCAGCTGCGGGGTGCTCACGAGCCACGACCCGGCGGTGTCCACGACGAGCATCTCGATCGTGCCCTCCTCCCGGTCGGGCCTCTCGACGCTCGTGACCAGCACGGTCGACGGCCCCATCGCGCGGGCGAGGTCGGCCGACGCCAGCGTCTCCTCGACGCTCGCGGGCTCGGTGCCGGTGAGGAAGCCCAGCTCGAACTGGTTCGGGGTGATGATGTCGGCCACCGGCACGACTCGGTCGCGCAGCAGCACGGGGATCTCGGGCGCGACGAAGCAGCCGGACTTGGCGTTGCCCATCACCGGATCGCACGCGTAGAGCGCCGCCGGGTTCGCGGCCTTCACCCTGCGCACCGCGTCGATGATCACGTCGGCGATGCCCGTGCCGCCCTGGTAGCCGGACAGCACGGCGTCGATCTGCGGGAACACTCCCCGTTCCTCCACCCCGAGCAGGATCTCGGCCACGTCCGACGGCGGCAGGAGCGGGCCACGCCATGCGCCGTACCCGGTGTGGTTGGAGAAGTTCACCGTGGGGATCGGGACCACCTCGACCCCGAGACGCTGCAGCGGGAACACGGCCGCGGAGTTGCCGACGTGACCATGGGCGACGACCGACTGAATGGACAGAACCCTCATCCGCCCACCCTAGAACGGACGTTTGACCACCGCCGCGGCGCTGGACCTGGTCGAGGCGGCGTCGCAGGCGAGATCTCGGTCTCGGTGCGAACGTGACCGCTCCAGTCAGGCATGACACTGGTACCGACCCGCAGCAGGCGCCATGTCCCTGTGCTTCGACGAGCGCATAGGGGCTGTCGCGACCTGGAATCGCCGTTCACCTGGGCTGATGGGAGCGCGCTGCCCAAGCGGGCGATTGGCGAGGGAGATGATCTCCTGGCACCCTGATTGATCACTGGGCAGTATGGGAAACATGCCTGCCATTCCCGAGAGCTCCGCCGTCATCGCCGCTCCAGCCGTGGAGAACGACTACGACGGCTTCGCCGAGGCGTACACGGCCGAGAACGAGACCAGCCTCCTCAACGCCTACTACGTCCGGCCCGCGATCGTGGACCTGGCCGGCGACGTGGCCGGTCGACGAATTCTCGACGCCGGCTGCGGTGCTGGTCCTGTGTCCGCGGCGCTACGTGATCGGGGAGCCGTCGTGAGCGGCTTCGACCGCAGCGCCAAGATGGTGGAGCTGGCCCGGCAGCGGCTCGGCGACGACGTGGACCTGCGGGTCGCCGACATAACGGGCCCGCTGCCGTACCCCGACGGCGCGTTCGACGACACCGTCGCCGCTTTGGTGCTGCACTACCTGGAGGACTGGACCGCACCTCTGGCTGAGCTGCGGCGGGTGCTGAAGCCCGGTGGCCGGCTGATCGTGGTCGTCAACCACCCCATCCTCCTCAAGATGGTGCATCGCGAGACGGACTACTTCGCGACCACCAAGTGGTCCGAGGAGTACGACTTCAACGGCCAGAAGGCCGTGCTCACCTACTGGCACCGGCCGCTGCACGCGATGACCGATGCCTTCACCGCGGCAGGCTTCCGCACCGCCGTCATCAGCGAGCCGCCTCCGGCGCCGGAAGCCCACGAACTCTTTCCCGACGAGATGGCGAGGTTCCCCTCCGGGGCCTTCCTGAGCTTCATGTTCTTCGTCCTGGAAGCCGCTTAACTACGGCGTGGCACATGGGTGGCCGCAAGGTCGCGGCATGCTTGCTCTGACCTTGAGGCTGCGTACAGGCGGGGCGGTGTTCACTGGAGCACGGCTGAAGAATGCCGACCTGCATGGCAGACGCGACGAACAGCGACGACAACGGCGGAACGTGCATTGGTCACCTCGTGCCGTGAGCGGGTCGAGCTGAATCACGAGGTCGCGCAAGGAGCCCACATGCCTGGGTAGCTCATCGCCGGCTTGCTGAAGGCGAGATGACTCTTCGCGGTGGCGTTGCGTGGTCTGCTGCCGCGAACGTCGACATAGCGCTACAGGCAAAACATGTCGATGGGGCCGCCCCCGGAAGTTGACCCGGAAACGGCCCCATCGCGACCTGTCAGGCCTGGTCCGACCACCACTTCTGGCCGGCCTCGCCCAAAGTCGAGATCGGGTCGTAGTACGGGTACCGGCGGTCCAACGCCTCGGGGTCTTCGAGCTCGATCCCGGTGCGGTAGTTCTTGGTCCAGTAGGAAATTCCGAGCTCGCGGTCATACCCCTCGAGCTGGTGCACCCACCGCTTACCGACGTACGGCACGTCGCACACAATGCGCGGCGTCGCGTACCCAGGCAGGTAGCCCATGATCGCGTGCTGCAGCTCCTGTGCCTCCCACACCGACACCCTCCAGTGCTCGGCGTTGGGGATCATGTCGCACATGTAGAAGTAGTAGGGGAGGATGTTCGCTTCCCCTTGCAGCGCAAAGCAAAGGTCCAGCAGGTCGTCCGGCGTCGCGTTGACGCCCTTCATCAGCACGCCCTGGTTGCGCACGTCCCGAACGCCGACCTCCAACGCCGTCCGCGCGGCCTCGGCGACGAGAGGTGTCACCGACTGCGCGTGGTTGACGTGTGTGTGGATGGCGAGGTTCACGCCGCGGCGGGAGGCTGTGCGGGCCACTCGCTCCAGGCCCTCGACCACGCGGGGCTGGAGCCAGTGCTGGGGGAGACCGGCCAGGGCCTTGGTGGCCAGGCGGATGTCGCGGACCGTTTCGATGTCCAGCAGGCGCATCAGGAACGACTCGAGCTGCGGCCACGGGACGTTGGCCACGTCGCCGCCTGAGACGACGACGTCGCGGACGCCTGGGGTCTTCTTCAGGTACTCGATCATCTGGTCTTGGCGGTCGACGGGCTTCAAAGACAGCTTGTGCTTGTCGATCAAGGGCGTCGAGTTGCCTACCAGGTCCATGCGGGTGCAGTGGCCGCAGTACTGGGGGCAGGTCGAGACCATTTCGGCCAGGACCTTGGTGGGGTAGCGGTGGGTCAGGCCTTCGACGACCCACATCTCGGCCTCGTGCAGCGAGTCGCGCTGGGAGTGCGGGTGGGACGGCCAGCGCACGTCGCGGTCGGACTTCACCGGGAGCATGTAGCGGCGGACCGGGTCGGCCAGGAAGGCGTCGGTGAAGTCGGCCGGGGCCGCGTCTACCGCCATGGTGTTGAGCATCTGCGGCGGGATCAGCATCGACATGGTCGCGAAACCGTCCATGTCCGCGGCCAGGTCGTCGTAGAACTTCTCGCTCAGCAGGTCGCCGGTGACCTTGCGGAGCTGCTTGACGTTCTTCACGCAGTTCACGCGCTGCCACTGGGCGTCGCGCCACTGGGCGTCGGTCACGTGGGACCAGCCCGGGAAGCGCCGCCAGTCGGGTTCGACCAGCTCACGGCGCACGTACGTGTACGGCTGGCGGTCCAGCCGTTCCAACGCCGTGGGGGCGTCGTGCAGCGCAGTCATCCGTACTCCTCAGCGTCGAGGTCGCGTAAAGATATCCTGTCATATCGCTAGCGCGCCGTAAATATTTCAGCTCAAGTGCTGGTCGAGGGCGGGCCGGGAGCAAACCGGGCGGCTTGTGCGTTCAAAAGGCATGCCTGTCTTCGCGCTGGTGCTCGTCGGGATGTTCGCCGAGATCGCGGTCATGATCGCCGTTGGCAACGCCATCGGCGGGCTGTGGATGATCGCGCTCCTGCTGGTCGGCACCCTGGTCGGCCTTCAGCTCGTGCGCAGGCAAGGGGCGCAGACGATGGCCGCGTTCAGCGAGGCCGTGTGGAAGCGTCAGCAGCCGCACCAGGAGATGGCCGACGGCGTGCTCATCGCGGCGGCCGGGGCGTTGATCATGGTGCCTGGGTTCATCAGCGACGTGGCGGCGTTGTTCCTGCTGTTCCCGCCCACGCGCAAGATCGTGAGCCGCCGGATCGCGCGCAAGGCCGAGGCGGCGGCGCTCAAGTTCGAGCACGAGCGGCGCTTCGGGCCCGGTCAGGTCGTCGACGGTGAAGTGGTCGACGTGGAGCCGGTGATCATCACGGATCGGCGCGAGCTGACGTGATCCGCGCGTACCGGCCCGCTGACCTGGACGCGCTCTACGACATCTGCCTCGACACCGGCAACGGTGGCCTGGGTGCGCGCCATCTGTTCGATGACCCTCGTCTGCTCGGACACGCCTACGTCGGACCGTATGTGGCGTTCGAGCCTGACCTCGCATTCGTCGTCGAGGACGACGAGGGCGTGTGTGGTTACGCGATCGCGGCGTCCGACAGCGAGGCGTTCGAGGACCGCTGCGAACGTGACTGGTGGCCCGACCTGCGGGTGAGATATCCGCTCAGACCCAACCCGAACCGCGTCGTGCAGCACATCCACCACCCGGTCAGGGTCGATCCGACGCTGGTCAAGGACTATCCGGCACACATGCACGCGAACCTCCTCCCGCGCGCGAAGGGCAAGGGGTTCGGCGGAAAGCTCGTGCGCACCGTGCTCGAACGTCTGGAGAAGGGCGTTCATGTGCACGTGCGGCACCAGAACACGCACGGCATCGGATTCTGGGAGCACCTCGGCTTCCGCGTGATCGACTCGGCTGACAAGCTCGTCCTGGGGTTGCGCCTCTGACCCCGACGAGGGAGAGCGGATGGACGACGTGACCACGGCCGAGCAGTTGGCGGCACAGCTGCGGGCGCTCAGACGAAGACACGCGAGATCGCAGAACGACAGGGAGCTCACGGTCCGCGAGATCGCGGCGAAGTCGGGGTACGCCGTCGGCCGCATCTCCGAGTACCTCAACGGCGTGACGTTGCCGCCGACCGACAGGTTCGACGTCCTGATCGGCATTTTCGGGGCCAGCGATGAAGAACAGGCCGAGCTCGCCACCGCCCGCGACCGCGTCGAGGAAGCCCGCCGCGTCACGAAACGGCCCGAGCTCACCCCGATGCAGCTGCCACCAGTGCCGCACGGATTCGAAGGCGAGCTGGAGCTGGGCGAGGAACCGATCTCCGTCGTCACCGGCCCGGCGGGCGTCGGCAAGACGGCGCTGGTGGTGCGCTGGGCCCACCGGAACGCCGGCCGCTTCCCCGACGGCGTGCTGTACCTCGACCTGCGCGCTCACCACCCGGAACCGGCGTCTCTGCTGCGTGCCCTGGGCGTCCAGCCACCGGCAGCGCCCGGCGAGCAAATCTCGTTGTGGCGCACCACGATCGCACGGCGGCGCGTCCTGCTCGTGCTGGACGACGCGCGTGACGCGGAGCAGGTGCTGCCGTTGCTGCCGGGCAGTGGGTCGTCCGTCGTCGTCGTGACGAGCCGAAACGCGCTGAACGAGCTGGTCGTCACGTATGGCGCGCAACGGTTCGTGCTCGTCGCGCGAGGCCGTTTCGACGCCGAGACCCAGGCCAGAGCACTCGCGAACCTCGGCGAAACCCACAACCGCGCTGAAAGGTTCGCCGATGCCCTGGAAGTGCTGGAACGCGCCCGCGACCTGTACGCGGACGTCGAGGACCACGCGGCCCGCGGCGACGTGCTGGCGAGCCTCGGCGCCTGCTACGCGGGACTGGGTCGTCGTGACGAGGCGATCGCGGTCACCTACAAAGCCCTCGCGCTGCACCAGGCGATCGGGAACCACAAAGCAGCCGAACGCGCACAAGAACAGCTGCGGACGGTCCAGGACCGCCCGCAGCCGCAAGAAACCTAGAGAACCAGCATGCCCAGCAGCACGACCTCGTCCGACCACGCCGACGGGTGCGGCGCCGCGGCCACCTTGATCGTCGAGCCGACCCGGTTGACCGGGAAGTCGCTGATGCTGCCGCCGGCGAGGACGTCGGCGGACCCCACCAGCACCTCGTCGACGAACACGTAGACCGTGCCCTTGTGCACGTTGCTGACGTTGTCGTGGACGTTCACGTGCACCGAGTTGATGTACGCGGCGGGCGTCCGCACGGTCACGTTGCTGCCGGAACCACCGCAGTGGCCGCCGCCGAAGCAGATGTTGGTCGAGTTCGTCCACGGCTGGCTCGGGCTCGTCGACGTGCTCCACGGGATGCTCGGCGCGTAGAACGACGCCGAGGCCGCCGACGCCGTGCCGGACAGGCCGAGAACCAGCGCGAGCGCCCCGAACAGCGCCGCGAGTGCCGGGAACCCCCGACGGAGGAAGGTCCGCATCATCTCCCCTTACGTTCCGCCTAACGCCCCGGTGCTCCGGAGCCGGGCGGAACCTTGCCCGAGCCGAGGGGGAGAAACGCCTGTTCCGGAACGTCGCGGAACGTCCCGGAACGCCGCTAGGCGAGCAGGTCCTTCAGCAGCAGGTCGAAGTCGAGCGCCTCACGCCCGGCCGGCACGACCGCGTAGGTGGAGTCGAGGAACCGGCCGAGCTCGTCGGCCGACAGGTGGAACACCGCGTGCGAGTCCTCGGTGAAGAGCTCCAGCACGAGCACGTCCCCGTGGTCCGGCCGCAACCGCACGTCCCCGATGCCCGCGGGCGACAGCAGCCCGTCCGACAGCAGCTCGCGCCCGCACACCCAGGTCGACTCCTGGTCCCGGGCCTGGAACCGCATTGTCACGGCGTGCGGATCGTCCGAGCGGTACTGGAGGTCGACGTTCATCGGCTCGACCGTGCCGTCCGGCCTGATGAACTCGACGACGGTGGCGGTGCCGATCCGGGTCTCGTTGAACATCGCCGTTCCTCCTCCGCGAGGGTGCTGCCATCCACACGGACGCTGTTCGGGATCGGTTCAACGGTTCGAAGAAAAAAGTTCGGACTCAGGTGCCGCGACCTCCGCACGAGGTAGCGAAAGCAGGTAGCCGGGCGACAACAGAGTGTGTCTGCGTCGTCCGACAAGCCCGCCACGACCGACGAACTCGGCTTCGACCGGTTCACGGAGCCGCTCGCGCGGACCATCGCCGAGATCGACCGCTCCGGCACGCCCTGGACCATCGGCGTCTACGGCGAGTGGGGCAGCGGCAAGACCACGTTCCTGCGGTTGATCGAGAAGAAGCTCACCGAAGAGGGCGTGCGGCCGATCTGGTTCAACGCCTGGAAGTACGCCCGCGACGACAACCTGTGGGCCGCCCTCATCGAGAAGATCGTCGTCGACGCCCGCCGCTCCGTGCCCTGGTACCGCGTCCCGGACGTGCGCCTGCGCATCTGGCTGCGCTCGATCGACTTCCGCGCGGGCTTCTTCGAGTTGTTCCGCAAGCTTCTCGCGATCGCCTTCAAGATCGCGATGCTCACCGCGCTGGTTCTCGTCGCGGTCAGCCTCGTCCCGGTCGCCGGCAACCCGATCACCGGCTGGTTCGCGAACAAACCCCTGCTCGCCGATCCGCTGGTCAGGGTGCTGGTGGGGGTCGTGGCGGCGCTGGGCACGAAGCCGGAAGCGCTGCTGAAGCTGTTCGACGTGCGGCTGGGCGCCGACCTGGGGGCGTTCCGGCGGCGTCGCGAGCACCGGTCGCAGACCGCGCTGATCGACGACTTCACCGCCGAGTTCCAAGGCGTGCTGAAGGTCGTGTACCCGCGCAAACCCCTGGTCGTGATCATCGACGACCTGGACCGCTGCCTGCCGGAACAGACCCTGCAGATCATCGAGACGATCAAGCTGTTCCTCGACGAGCCCGGCTGCGTGTTCCTGCTCGCGGTCGACCGGGAGGTGATCGAGCACGCGATCCGGGTGAAGTACAAGGACCTGTCGGCGGTCGGCGAACTCGGCGAGACGTTCTTCGAGAAGATCGTGCAGTTGCCGTACTCGCTGCCACCTCCGGCCGCGGGCAAGGTCGACTCGTACATCCGCAAGATGTCGTCGGACCCGGATGTGCTGGCCTGCCTGCCGATCCTGCGCGGCACCGCGCCGTACAACCCGCGGCGCATCAAACGCACGGTGCAGGCGTTCCTGCTCTTGAAGGACCTGTCCGCGGACTTGAAACCGGTGCCGTCGGTGCTGGCCAAGCTCGTGGTGATGCAGGCTCAGTTCCGGCAGGTGTACCGGGCCGCCGTCAACGACCACTCGCTCCTGGCCCGGCTGGAACAGGCCTATCGGCAGCCGGAGGTGAAGCCCGACGCCGCGGTGAGCGGGCTGATGGAGCGGTATGCCGAGCTGTATCCGGGGCTGGAGAGGCTGCTCACCCTGGATGTGGGTGTCCAGGACACCTTCCGTGGCGTGGCGATCGAGGCCTACCTGTCGATCGTCGACACGGTGGCGGTAGCCGAGGAGTCCGCGCAGGAGCGCCTGCGGCACCCGATTCTGGTGAGCTGTGCGGCTGAGGACCTGGTGTGGGCCAAGCCTCTGGCCGAAGCGTTGCGGAGTGTCGGCGAACGTCCTCTGGTCGGTGTTCCTGAAAGACCCTTCGGCGCTCGTGTCGGCTACGTCGTCGGGGTGTGGTCGTGGAACTCCGTTCAGTCGGCAGCGGTGGAGAGAGAGTGGGCCGATGCGGTGGCGAAGGGCATTCCGTTCCTCGCGGTGCGCGTCGAGGACGCCACGCCCTCCGCGTTCCTCGAGGACAAGCAGGTGCTCGACGTCGTCGGCATGACGGCTGGCGAGGCCCAGAGGGAACTGCTGGCACGGCTGGGCTTCGTGACCGCCGCGGACCTCGAGGAAGATCGCACCACCTTCACCAACCTCCCCGCGGTGCCGGACGACCTCGTGCCGCGCGACGGCCTGCCCGAACAGGTGCGGGCACCGATCACGGTGCTCGCCGGCCCGCCGGGCAGCGGTAAGACGACGTTCGCGATCCGGTACGCCATCGACTACTACGGTGACTACAGCTTTGTGTGGCTCATCCGGGCTGATACCCAGGACGACGACATCGCGGCGCTGGCGAAGTTCGTGGGCTCGTCGGCCGATCGCGTGCTGGACGAGCTGGAGGACGACAACTACCTGCTGATCTACGACGGATTCGAGAGCGCCGAGGACGCGTCACTGCCTCGCAGCGGCTCGGGCACGGTCCTCGTGACGACGCGCAACCGGGACTGGGGCGATGCCGAGTCGGTGGTCGAGGTCGGCCCGCTGCCCCGTGCCGAGTCCGTGCGGTACCTGGACGTGCCGGACGCGGATGACCTCGCCGAGGTACTGGGCGACCTCCCGCTGGCACTGGCCTGCGCCAGGGGCCAGTTGGGCGAGAACGGTGGGTCGGTGCGGGACTACTTGGCCTCGCTCGACGAGCGCGGGGTGGGTTTCGTGCGGCACGGCGACCTGTCGGTGGACCGGACGTTGAGGGATGCCCTCCTCCCTCTGAACCCCTTCGCGATCAGACTGTTGAAGGCGCTGTCGTTCCTCGGTCAGTCGCCGATCCCGGACTCACTCCTGCGGGACGTCGCGGACGAGGCTGCCTTGACCCGGTGGTCGTTGGTCAGGCGCGTACCGGCCGGCTTCGAGCTGAATCCCCTCGTAGGGCGGTTTGTGCGGGACTTCCTCGGTGCCGAGGAAGTCGCGTCGATGGTGCGACTGCCTGAGGATCGACGGGGACTCGAGCGCGCACGACCGCATTTGGACGCATTGGTCGACCAAGCTGGCCCGCTCGTTCCGGCCGAGATCGCGCCACTGCTGGTGCAGTTGGGGCGCAACTGGCTCGCCACCGGTGGGTGGCACCAAGCTTGGGCGTGTGCGGAGGACGCCATCCGGTTGGCTCAGGGCGACGCCTCGGCAGTGGCGTTGCGCGAGGAGGCGCGGGGTCGCACGGTGGTTCTGCTGGGAGACTCCAGGGGCGCGCTGACCGAGCAGTTGCGGACGGCGTTCGGCAAGGAACCGTTCGAGGTGGTCGACTCCGGTGATCCGGTCGAGTACCTGGTCACGTCGCCACATCGGATCGATTGCGTGGTCGCCGTTTCCGATGAAGGCGCGGGGATGACGCCGGTACTGCAGGCGCAGATCGGCCTGGCTCACTCGGTCGGAGTGCAGTGTGCGACCGGCGCGGTGATGCCCGCTTTCGCCGATTTCCCTGTCTCCCTCGACCTGGGGCCGGACTTTCCCGATGCATCCGTGGTGACCGCGGACTCGGGCGAGAAGGTGCTCGAACTGGCGGACGTCATCCAGCGCCTGGTCGAATCGCCCTGGCAAAACGGCAGAAGCCCCGTTGCGTGCACGCAGTTCCGTGCGGTCCTCATGGCACGAGAAGGCGCGACTCCAGAGGTCGCGGACATCGACTTCGGTTTTTGGCGGGGCAGTTCCTCTGTCGGCGGCGTTCTGTCCGGGACCGCCAGGGGCACGGTCGTCGTGCTGTTCGAGGTGAGTGAGCCGGTCTCGATCAGGGTTGGATCCCGGTTCGACAGCGGGCTCGGACGCGGGGTTGTGACCCGGATCGTCAAGTGATGCTTGCGGTATCTTGACGTCTCACGTGAAGATATTGTCGAGACAGCGTCGTCGACCGAAGGATTTTCAGGTGAGCGCGTACGGACTGCACCGCGTCCTCGAACCCGCCGGCGTGCTGCCGCAGCAGGCGTGGCGGCTGGACGCGGAACCGGTTCCCGCGGCCGACGAGGTGATCGTCGCGGTCGAGCGGCTCAACCTGGACGCGGCGTCGTTCCGGCAGCTCAGGGAGCAGCATGGCACTGGCGACGCAGTGCGGCAGGCTGTGCTGGACATCGTCGGCGAGCGCGGCAAGATGCAGAACCCGGTCACCGGCTCGGGCGGCATGCTGCTCGGCACGGTCCTCGAAGTCGGGCCTGAGTCGCCGCTCGGGCTGAAGGCGGGCGACCGGATCGCGACGCTGGTCAGCCTCACGCTCACGCCGTTGAAGATCAACGACGGCCTGCAGGACTGGGACGGCGAGGACGAGCAGGTGCCGTGCCGGGGGACCGCGGTGCTGTTCGGGCGGTCGATCGCGGCCGTGTTGCCTGATGACATGCCCAACGAGCTGGCGCTGTCGGTGCTGGACGTGTGTGGGGCGCCGGCGCTCACCGATCGGGTGGTCCGCAAGCACTCCGGTGGGTCTGTGCTGGTGCTCGGCGGTGGAGGCAAGTCGGGGTCGCTCTCTCTTGCGGCCGCGCGTCAGGCCGGTGCGTCGCGCCTGGTCGCTCTCGTCCCGACCGAGAAGGAAGCGGACCAGGTGCGTAAGGCGGGCCTCGCGGACGAGGTCGTCATCGCGGACGCACGCAACCCGGTCGCGGTGGCGGAGGCTGTCGGTAAGCCGGTTGATGTCACTGTCGTGTGTGTGGACGTGCCGGGGTGCGAGCACGGCGCCATCCTCGCGACCGGCGACGGCGGCACCGTGATCTTCTTCTCGATGGCGACGTCGTTCAGCGCCGCGGCCCTCGGTGCCGAAGGTCTGGCCGCCGACGTGGAGATGATCGTCGGCAACGGGTATGTGCCTGGTCACGCGGCGTTCGCGTTGGACCTGATCAGGACCCAGCCGGGTGTGCGGGCGCTGTTCGAGCAACGGCAGACTGCGTGACGTGAGTACGCAACTTTTGGTCGGCGGCCGCATCTACGCACCGGATGCGACGGCCATGGCCGTCACGGACGGCGTCATCGTGTGGATCGGCCAGGACTCGGTGGGCCGCGCGCTGCACCCCGAGGCAGAGGTCATCGACCTGCACGGGGCGTTCGTCGCGCCCGCGTTCGTCGACGCCCACGTCCATGCGACGAGTGCCGGTCTGCTGTTGACCGGCCTTGACCTGACCCGCACGTCGTCCGTCGAGGAAATCCTCCGACTGGTCCGCGACGCCGAAGGCCCGATGGTGTGGGGGCACGGCTGGGACGAGACGCGATGGCAGGAGAACCGGCCGCCGACGCGCGCGGAGATCGACGAGGCCGCGCAGGGCAAGACCGTCTACCTGTCGCGCATTGACGTGCACTCGGCGTTGGTGTCGTCGAACCTCATCACGGACGACGCGCGCACGGCCGACGGTTTCGACGACGACGGCCCGCTCTCTCGCGCCGCCCATCACGTCGTGCGTCGCGTTGCCAAAGCAGCGATCACGCCCGAACAGCGACAGGCGGCGCAGAAGACCTTCCTCGCCCACGCCGCGTCGATGGGCATCGCGTCAGTGCACGAGTGCGCCGGTCCGGACATCTCCGGCGAGGACGACCTGCGCGAGCTTCTCCAGCACACCGACGGCCCCGAGATCGTCGCCTACTGGGGTGCGCACGAGAAGCCTTCCGTCGCTGTTCGCGGCCTCGCGGGCGACCACTTCGTCGACGGCGCGCTGGGCTCCCGCACCGCCGCGCTGACCGAGCCTTACGCCGACGCGGAGACGTCCGGCGCGCTCTACCTGGACGGCCAGCAGATCGCCGACCACCTCATCAAGTGCACCGAAGAGGGCATCCAGGCGGGCTTCCACGTCATCGGCGACGCCGGCATGGCCGCGATCATCGACGGCTTCGAGATCGCGGAGAAGGCCCTCGGCACGCCCGAACTGGCCTCCGCACGCCACCGCCTCGAGCACGTCGAGATGGTCGACGCCGAGCAGGCCCGCAAACTGGCTGGGTGGGGCGTCATCGCCTCGGTTCAGCCTCTTTTCGACGCCGAGTGGGGCGGCCCCACTGGGATGTACGCGCAACGGCTCGGAAGCGAGCGCGGAGTGGGGCTGAACCCCTTTTCGAAGCTCGCCGCAGCAGGCGTCGTACTCGCGTTCGGCTCGGACACCCCGGTGACCGCCATCGACCCGTGGGCGGCCGTGCGCGCGGCGGTGCACCACAAGACCGAGGGCCATGGCATTTCGCCACGAGCAGCGTTCACCGCCCACACTCGCGGCGGCTGGCGTGCGGCGGGCGTGGACGACGGCCTGACCGGCACGCTCCAGCCCGGCGCGCCCGCTACCTACGCGGTGTGGGAGACGGGTGACCTCGTCGTGGCCGCGAGCGACTCGCGGGTGCAGCGCTGGTCGACCGATCCACGCTCGGGTGTTCCCGGGCTGCCTGATCTGACCGGCCCGGCGCCGGACTGCGTGCGAACCGTCCTGAACGGCCGGACAATCTACGAGAGGAAGTGACTCGATGGCGTTGCTCGACCTGGATCCCAAGGTGGTGGCCACCGCGCGCGAACTCGCGGCGCGGGCGGCCGAACCGGTGGTGTCCCTCGCGAAGGCGCACACCACCGTCGCTGTCGAGCGCGCCACACTTCGCCTGGCCGGCATCACCGGCGCGGACTCCACTCACCGCGCCGGTGACGTGCCGTGGGTCAACCGCGTGATCGACACGGTCCGCGAGCAGTGCGGGCTGGAGCACGGAGTGGTGCTTCCGGCTTTCCACGCACTGCGTCAAAACAACCTCGGCACCCTGACCGAGCTCGCGGAAGCCACCGCGGCGGGCCAGATCCAGTTCAAGATTCCCACGGGCAAGGACCTGACGGCCGCGAAGAAAGCCGCCACGTCCGCCGTCGCCAAGGGCCTCAAGACGGTCGACCGCAACAAGGTCCAGCGCGACAAGCTGGTCAGCAAACTCGGCGATCCCGCGCAACGGCCGTGGATCTACCTGATCGTCGCGACCGGCGACATCGACGAAGACGTCGTGCAGGCCCAGAACGCGGCACGCGCGGGCGCCGACATCATCGCGGTGATCCGCTCGACCGGTCAGAGCCTCCTGGACTACGTGCCGGAAGGCGCCACGCACCATGGTTTCGCGGGCACGTACGCCACCCAGGAGAACTTCCGCATCATGCGGGCCGCGCTCGACGACGTGTCGAAGGAGGTCGGCCGGTACGTGCGGCTGACCAACTACGCGTCGGGTCTCTGCATGCCGGAAATCGCTGTGCTGGCAGGACTTCAGCGGCTCGACATGATGCTGAACGACTCGATGTACGGGATCCTCTTCCGCGACATCAACCCGATCCGCACGTTCGTCGACCAGCGCTTCTCCCGCCAGGTCCACGCCCGCGCGGGCATCATCATCAACACCGGCGAGGACAACTACCTCACCACCGCGGACGCCGTCGACGCCGCGCACACGGTCACGGTCAGCCAGCTCCTCAACGAGCACTTCGCCCACGAGGCGGGACTGCCCGACCACCTGCTGGGCCTCGGCCACGCCTTCGAGATCAACCCGAAGGTGCCCGACTCGTTCCGCCTGGAGCTCGCCCACGCACTCCTGGCCCGCGAACTGTTCCCGGACGCGCCGCTGAAGTGGATGCCGCCCACCAAGCACATGACGGGTGACGTCTTCAACGGCTACCTGCTGGACGGGTTCTTCAACCTCGCGGGTGTCCTGACTGGACAGTCCATTTTGCTCGTCGGCATGATGACGGAAGCCGTCGTGACGCCGTTCCTGTCCGACCGCGACCTCGCGCTGCAGAACGTCCGGTACGTGCTCAACGCGGCCGGCAGCCTCGCCGAGGACTTCCGTCCCGCACCGGACGGGCTGATCGTCAAGCGCGCGCACCAGGTTCTCGGTGAGGCCGTGGATCTGCTCGAACGCATCGTGGACGAGGGCCTGCTGAACGCCATCGCGGACGGCACGTTCGGTCTCATGAAGCGCCCGGCGGACAAGGGCAAGGGCGCGGACGGCGTGGTCGAGAAGGCGGACGGCTACTTCAACCCGGCGAGCGAGATGCTGGAGGCAGCGCAGTGAGCGAGTCCAAGAGGTACGTGCGGCCGTACGGCGACACGACCGGCGACGGCATGATCCAGACGTCGTTCACGCTGCCGATTCCCTTCGGCCCCAAGGCGGACGGCGCCGCGCAGCAGCTCGCGAACAAGATGGGCATGGACCCCGCGATGGTGGTCCACTCGCACCCGATCGGCGACGACTTCACGTTCTTCGTCGTCTACGGTTCGGTGAAGCACCTCGTGGACCTCGACGAGGTCAAGGTGGTCGAGCGCGAGTACCCGCTGCTGACACCGTCCGAAGTGAACACCACGCTCAAGAAGGTGTTGCGGCGCAAGCTGGTTGTCGTCGGTGGCTGCATCGGCACGGACGCGCACACGGTCGGCATCGACGCGATCCTCAACATCAAGGGCTTCGCGGGCGAGAAGGGCCTGGAGTACTACCGCGAGCTGAAGGTCGTGAACCTCGGCGCGCAGGTCTCAGTACCCGAACTGGTGCGCAGTGCCCGCAGTGAGAAGGCCGACGCCGTGCTGATCTCGCAGGTCGTCACGCAACGGGACGCGCACATCCTGAACACGCAGGAGATGTCCGCGGCGTTCCGCGAGGCGATGGGGGACAAGCGGCCGCTGCTCGTCGCAGGCGGTCCGCGGTTCGATCCGTTGATGGCAGGAGAGCTGGGCGTGGACCGGGTGTTCAGCAGAGGCACCACGCCGGGTGAGGTCGCCAGCTATCTGGTGCACGCGATGCAGGAGAAGAAGGGGGTCGCCGCGTGAGCGGGGCTTTGGTCGAGGGTTTCCAGGTGACGCACCGCCGTTACGTGCCGCATTCGCACGCTCACTACGGCGGCAACCTGGTGGACGGCGCCTACGGGCTCGGCATGTTCGGTGACGTGGCCACCGAACTGCTGATCCACACGGACTCGGACGAGGGGCTGTTCGCGGGGTACAGCTCCGTCGAGTTCGTGGCGCCGATCCAGGCGGGTGACGTCGTCGAGGCGTCGGCGACGTTGGTGCGCATAGGAAAGCGCTCGCGGGAAATCGAGTTCGAGGCGCGCGTGGTGTGCCGGTCGGCGCCGGATCGCGGGCCCAGTGCCGCCGACGTGCTGGCTGCGCCAATCGTCGTAACGCGTGCTCGTGGCACCGTCGTTGCTCCGAAAGCCGCCGAATAACAAGAAAGTAACGCGCTCGAACCGGCAGGCGTCCTGCTTCCGAATCCCCGGCCGTGGGAAGGGAGCAGGACAATGCCAACTAGCAAGAAACAGCGATTACGGCGCGGCGCGATCGCCGCCGTCGTGGTCGCGGCAGCGGCGGCGATCCCGGCGGCGCAAGCCTCCAGCCACCGCGAAGCACCGCTCATCGCGGCCGACCCGGCCGTGGACAACACCGACGTCTACGCCTTCACCAGTCCCGACAGACCCGACACCGTCACGCTCATCGCGAACTGGTTCGGGCTGCAGGAACCCAACGGTGGTCCCAACTTCTACCCGTGGGCCACGGACGCGCGGTACGACCTCAACATCGACGCCGACGGCGACGCGTTGCCGGACAAGACCTTCCGGTTCACGTTCACCACCGACGACCGGCGCGGTGGGAAGTCGCCGACCTTCCTCTACAACAACGGGCCCGTCACCTCGATCAACGACGAAAACCTGTTGTTCCGGCAGAACTACAACCTCGAGCTGATCGAGGGCAACAAGACGACCACGTTGGTGCGCAACGGAAGGGCGGCGCCGTCGAACACCGGGCCCGCGTCGTTCCCGAACTTCGGGACGATCAGGGACCAGGCGACGTCCAAGCTCCCCGGTGGCGGCCAGGTGTACGTGGGACCGTCGGAGGACTCCTTCTTCCTCGACCTCAGGGTGTTCGACCTGCTCTACGGCGGGAACCTGAAGGAGGTCAACCAGGACACGCTGATGGGCTACAACGTCAACACCATCGCGATCCAGGTGCCGAAGACGATGCTGGCGCTCAAGGGCGACCCGAAGCGCAACCCGGTGATCGGCGTGTGGAGCGACACCGAGAAGCGCACGCTCAAGCTCGAACCCGGCAAGGCGACCCCGCAGGGCGACTTCGTCCAGGTCTCGAGGCTGGGCAACCCGCTGGTGAACGAGGTCGTGGCGTCGGCGCCGATCAAGGACGCCTTCAACGCGCTGCAGCCCGTCAACGACGCGAAGGTGCAGGCGTTGCTGGACCGGGTGAACGACCCGGAGCTCGCGCGGCTGATCCAGCAGATCTACGGCATCCCGGCACCGAAGACGCCGCGGGCCGACCTGGTGGAGATCTTCCTGACGGGCATCACCACGAAGGCGGGCGGGCCTATCAAGGCCGACCTCAACTCGCAGCTGAACAACGCCGACGTCGACCCGAAGAAGTTCCAGCCGTCGGAGATGTTGCGCCTCAACATGGGCGTTCCGGTCGCGAAGGATCCCAACCGGCTCGGTGTGCTCGCCGGTGACCTCCAAGGGTTCCCGAACGGACGCAGGCTCACCGACGACGTCGTGGACATCGAGATCCAGGCCGTGGTGGGTGCGGCGCTGACCGGCAAGCTCGTGCCGGCTCTCGCCAAGGGTGACCGGGTGGACAAGAACGACGTTCGCTTCGGGGACAAGTTCCCGTACGTCGGACTGCCTCGCAACAGGGCGGTCAACTCCAACTAGGCAAGGGTGCCTGACATGTGGAAATCACTTCCGCTGCTGGCAGCTTTGCTCGCCGTTGCCGCCTGTGCCTCCCCGCAGGCGGCAACACCCGCCGCCCAGCAGTCCGCGAGTTCTTCTTTGCAGCACAACGCCGAGTCGTTGCAGGCCAAGCTCCGCAGGACCCCGCAGGACGCTGCCGCGTGGGCCCAGCTCGGTGCGACGCACGTCGAACTGGCCCGCGTCACCTTCGATCCCCAGCACTACTCCCGTGCCGAACGTGCTCTGACCGAGTCGTTGCGGCTCAAGCCGGAAGGCAACGGTGACGCGTTCATCGGTCGTGGTGCACTGGCGAACGCCAAGCACGACTTCGCCGCTGCCCGCGACTGGGGACAGCGTGCGGTGACCGCGTTGCCGGACAACGCTTCCGCGCAGGGAGTGCTCGTCGACGCGCTGACGCAGCTCGGTGACGACGCCGGTGCTTCTGTTGCCCTGCAACGCATGCTGGACCTGCGGCCGGGTGTCGCGTCGTTCACCCGCGCCGCGTACCACTTCGAGCTGCACGGCCGGGTGGACGAGGCACGGGAGGCGTTGAACCGGGCGCTGGAGTCGGCGTCGTCCGAGGCCGAACGCGACTTCTGCCGCTTCCAGCTCGACGAGCTGAAGGGGCGGACCAACGAGGAGGCGCTGGAGGTCTATCGCGGGCTCGTGGCGAAGGCTCCGTCGCCGGACTACCTCGTGAAGTACGGCAAGGCGTTGGACAAGGCCGGCAAGCCCGCTGAAGCGCGAGCGCAGTTCGACCTCGCGTTGCAGCAGTTGCGGGCGCTGGGTGGCGACGACCTGACGGCCGCGTTGATCGCGGCTGACCACGGTGATCCCGCGGAGGCGTTGCGGTTCGCCGAGAAGGAGTGGGCGAAGCGGCAGAGCGTCTTCACCGCGGACGCTCTCTCGTGGGCCCTGCACGTCAACAAACGGTCGGCGGAAGCCCTGCAGTACTCCGACAAGGCTGTGGCGCTGGGCTGGCGTGACCCTGAGGTTCTGCGGCACCGCGAGGCGATTCTGGGGAGTCTGCGATGAGGGTGTTCCTGCTGACGGTGTTCGGGCTGTTCGGCCTGCTGCTGATGGGCGGGGTGGCGCAGGCCCACCCGTTGAGCAACCTGAGCGTGAACCACTACGACGGGCTGCGGGTGTTCCCCGACCGCGTCGAGCTGCGGTCCGTTGTGGACAGTGCGGAGATCCCGACCCTGCAGGACCGGGACTTCGTCGACGCCCGCAAGCGCTGCACGGAACGCGCGAAGTCGTTGAACGCCATGGCGGACGAGCAGGAGCTGAAGTTCGAGGTGCGGGACGCGGACGTCGTGCGGCCGCCCGGTGAGGCCGGGCTGCCGACGATGCGGCTGACGTGCGAGTACACCGCGTTGCTGCCGGTGCGCGGCGAGGTGGAGGTCACGTTCAGCGACTCGTACCTGAAGGACAAGCCGGGCTGGCGCGAGATCACCGTCGTCGGTGTCGACGTGTCGGTGTCGGGCGCTCCGTCCGAGTCGGTGACGAACGAACTGCGGAACTACCCGGACGACCTGTTGTCGTCGCCGCTGGACGTCCGGGCGGTCCGATTTGTCGCTCAACCAGGCGAGGGAACTGTCGTCACCCCGCCCGGTGCGTTGGGAGAAGCCACAAAGGCGGCCGTCGGACTGGTGGGTGATCTCACCCCGGTGGTCGGGATAGGCGCGGTCCTGCTGTCTCTGGTGCTGGGCGCTTCGCACGCGTTGCTGCCCGGCCACGGCAAGACCGTGATGGCCGCCTATCTGGCGGGTTCGAGGGGTACCCGCCGCGACGCACTCCTCGTGGGGGCCACGGTGACCATCACCCACACAGCGGGGGTTTTGGTGCTGGGGCTGCTGCTCAGCGTGTCCAGCGCGATCGCCGGTGAGTCAGTGCTCCGCTGGCTCGGCGTGGCGAGCGGTCTGCTGGTCGCGGTGATCGGAGGGGTGCTGCTCCGCTCGGCGGTGCGCAACCGTGGTCGTAAGCGGCACGACCACGGCCATGGGCATGGACACGGTCACGGTCATGGGCACGGCCATGGCCACGGACACGGACATGGTCATGGGCACCGCCGGGCGGGGCTCGTCGGAATGGGCGTGGCGGGCGGCCTGGTGCCGTCCCCGTCCGCGCTGGTCGTGCTGCTCGGAGCGATCGCGCTGGGCCGCACGTGGTTCGGGGTGATCCTGGTGCTCGCCTACGGGCTGGGAATGGCGGCGACGCTGACCGCCGCGGGGCTGCTGCTGGTGTCGTTGCGAGACCGCTTCAGCCACCGCCTGGCCCGTTTCCGCAAGTACGCGGACTTCACGCCGCTGGGCACCGCGGCGCTGGTGATGCTCGTCGGAGTCGGTCTGGCCACGCGTGCGCTGGCCGGTTAGTTCTCAGGAAGAAGGATCATGAAGAAGCTCATCGTGTTCGTGGCCGCCTTGTTCGCACTGGCAGCGTGTTCGACGTCCGGTTCGGCCACCGCTCAGTTCGACGACGAACAGCAGTCCGACATCTCCTGCATGAAGCACCAGGAGCAGACGCCGGGGGAGGAGTACTTCGACGAAGGTAATTGGGACACCGTGGTTTCGTTATCCATCCTCCGCTACTACACCTCGAACGGCACAAAGCCCTACTGCGACGGCAAAGGCGCTTCGGAAGCCGACGAAGGCTGGAAGAAGCTGTACCTGCAGATGGGCGCGGACCAGACACATATTCGCTGAATTGACCGCAACCTCCGCCGCTTTGACCCGTTGGTCAACACAGAGGTAGTGACAAGCGGGTTGAGGGGCGGAGTGCAGTGAAGATCGACCACCACGGGGACACACCTCCGTACGAGCAGGTGCGGGTGCATTACGCCCACGCCATCTCGAACCGAGAGCTGCCGGTGGGCGCCAAGCTGCCTACGGTGCGCGCGTTGGCGAAAGACCTGGGTCTGGCGGTCAACACCGTGGCCCGCGCCTACCGCGAACTGGAGGAGGCCGGCCTCGTCGAGACGCGGGGCCGCGCGGGCACCGTGGTGAGCGCGAACGGTGACAACAACAGAGAGCGAGTGCGTGCGGCGGCGGCCCAGTACGCGGCGATGTCCGCGGAACTGGGCCTCACGCCGCATGAGGCTCTCGACATCGTGCGGGCGGCGTTGGCGCGGTTCTGAGCTACACCGCGTCCGCGGTCACCAGGCTGATCGGGCCGGCCAGCGGGAGATGCCCGGTGAAGGCCCAGCCGCACTCAGCGAGCCACGCGGAACCTTCGTCCACGCTGTACACGTCACCGTCGTTGACGTGGATCGCGAACTCGCCGGCCATGAGGGCCGCGGGCAACGGAGCTGTGTGCGTCGGATCCGTCCAGAAGTCCGCGATCAGCAGGCGTGCTCCGGGTTCGGCGGCGGCTCGGATCTTGCGGAGGATCGTGCGGTTCGTGTCCGGCGTGAAGTAGTGGATGAGGTTGGCCATCAGGAAGACGTCGTGGCCCTGCGGGAGATCGTCGGTCAGCAGATCTCCCACGTGCACCTGGATCCGGGAGTGGTCGCGCAGCCGTGTCGTGGCGAAGGCGGCCACCCCCGGCAGCTCGAACACCGTCGCGGTGAGCGAGGGATCGGCGTCCGCGAGGGCGACGGACCACGACCCCGTTCCGCCTCCGATGTCCAGCACCCGGCTCTGCTGCGGCAACGCGGCCACGTGAGGGAGTGCGCGGCACGCACCGGCCGTGGCGGCGTCGATGCCGGCCGACACGACGGGCACGAGCTCGTCGTCGATCTCGGTGATGTCGTGCGCGGGTTTGCCGCGTCCGAGAGCTCCGGCCAGATCGGTCCACGCCGGGTAGCTGATCTTGTCCCAGAACCGCAGCAGCGGTCTGAAGTCGGCGGGTGTGGCGCCCGACAGGAACGTCGCGGCCACCGGTGAGTTCGCGTACTGCTCGCCATGTTTTTCGAGTAGGCCGAGCGCGACCATGGCGTCGGCGCTGATGCGTGCCGTGCGTTGAGGTAGGCCGGTGCGAGCCGCGAGACCGGCCAGATCGGCCGGGCCCTCGCCGAGGGCCTCGAACAGGCCCAGTTCGTTGGCGGCGAAGAGGTGCTTGCTGGCCATGAACCCCTGGGCGAGCTGGAAGATTCGGTCCGGGGCGATGTCGGAAGTCGTCATGCTGTGAGCCTGCGACCGCTCTTGAGGCGTCCACCATCCCAGAACGCTGGGTGATCGTCGCTGGTGGGAGCCAGATTTCTGGGGGTGGCGCGTGGCCGGGCGCGGCGTAGTCTCCGACGCGTGGCGCTGGTACCCCGAGTGCGGGCGGAGATCGCGCGCATCGACGCGGCCCGGTTGACCTGGGTCGACTTCACCGCGGGCGTCTCGGAGACGCTCCGGCCGGCCCTCCCGTTCGACGCCTACTGCTGGCACACGGTCGATCCCGGCACGATCCTGTTCACCGGCAGCGTCAACCGCGACATCGCCTGTTCCGGCTCCTGGCTCGCGCACTACGAGTACGTCGTCGACGACGTCAACAAGTGGTCGTTCCTCGCCAACAGCGGCCGCATCGCCGGGGCGAGCAGCATCGACACGCACGGCGACCTGAGCCGCTCCGCCCGGCACCGATCGCGCGAGTCGTACGGCATCGGCGACGAGCTGCGCGTCTCGCTGGTGGTCGACGGCGTCTACTGGGGAGCGGCGGCCTTCCTGCGGCACGCGGACCGGCCGTGCTTCACCGAGGCCGACGTGGCGGCGTTGTCCGCGCTGGCCCCGTCCATCGGCGCCGGACTGCGTCGCACGATCGCCGCCTCGTTGTCCGGCCCTCGGGTGGACTGGGGGCCGGGTGTCGTGGTGTTCGACGCTTCCGGAGAGCCGGAGTCGACCTCGGCCGCGGCGGAACGCTGGATCGGCGAGCTCGTGGAGGATCCGCCGCCGGACCACCCGAGCGAGTCGAAGATCGTGCAGTCGATCGCCGCCCGCGCCAGGGGGATTCCCATCGGTACCGATCCGCTCGAACTGGCCGCGCGCGCCCGCGTTCGCACGCGCTCCGGGACGTGGTTGTTGTTGTACGGCACCCGTCTGGGCACCGACGGGCGGACCGCGGTGATCATCCATCCGGCCACTCCGCAGGACGTCGCACCCGTGGTCGCTTTGGCGTACGGGCTGACCGACCGCGAGTCGCTCGTGGCGATGCAGTGCATCCAGGGGCGCCCCACCAAGGAGATCTCCAAGGCGCTGTCGATGTCGCCGTACACCGTGCAGGACCACCTCAAGTCCATTTTCGACAAGACCGGGGTGCGCACGCGCGGCGAGCTCGTCGGGCAGATCTTCCTCGACCACTACGCCACCCGGTGGGAGCGTCCCGCCGCGGAGACACCGGGACTGTTCGTGGCCGGTATCGAGACCACCTGAACCGACCCCGGTCATCACCCGTTCGCGCACCTTCTGAAGAGGCTTGACACGGCTAGGCTGCCCGATGGATCGTGAATAACTGATTCGTCAGTCAATTTAGGAGTGCGAGATGGGGCGGACCGTCAGAGACGGCCTGCGGCTCACGGCCGAGCAGGAGCAGTTCGTCGAGCTGGCCCGTGACTTCGCCGCGAGGGAGATCCGTCCGCGGGGCCGCGCCGTCGACGAGGCCGACACCGAGTCGCCGCTCGACGTGTGGGAGAAGGCGTCGCAGCTCGGGCTGACGTCGTTCATGATCCCGGAGAAGTTCGGCGGCGGTGGCGTCACCGACCTGCTCACCCAGGTGCTCGTCCAGCAGGAGCTGTGCCACGGTGACATCGGCATCGGCAACCTGATCACGTCCAACGGCTTCTTCAGCGCGCCGATCGAGCACCTCGGCACGCCTGAGCAGCAGGAACGCTTCCTCAGTCCACTCGGGACCTCGCTGCCGCCGCTGACCGCCGTCGCCGTCACCGAGCCCGGCAGCGGGTCGGACGCGGCGAGCATCCAGACGTCGGCGCGGCGGGACGGGGACTCGTACGTCCTCAACGGACAGAAGACCTGGATCTCCAACGCTCCCTACGCCTCGACGTTCGTGATCTTCGCTACCGTGGATCCGTCGTTGCGGTCGCGTGGTGTCACGGCGTTCGTGGTGCCGCGTTCCTCGGAGGGGCTGAAGGTCGGGGCGCCGTTCCAGAAGATGGGGCAGCGCGCGATCGTCAACGCCGAGGTGTTCCTCGACGACGTGCGGGTGCCCGTCGAGAACCGGCTCGGCGACGAAGGTCAGGGGTTCGCCAGCCTGATGCGGACGTTCGACGCGTCGCGCATCCTGATCGGCGCCGCCACCACGGGTCTGGCTCGGGCGGCGCTGGACTTCGCTTCTTCCTACGCGCGGGAACGGCAGCAGTTCGGCGTGCCGATCATCCAGCACCAGGCGGTGGCGTTCCGGCTCGCGGACATGGCCACGCGCGTCGACACCTCGCACCTGCTGACCGTGCGCGCTGCTTCCCTGTACGACGAGGGTGTGGCCGTGGCGCAGGAGTCCGCGATGGCCAAGCTCGTCGGCTCCGAGAACGCCATGTGGTGCACGCACGCGGCGGTGCAGACGCTGGGCGGCTACGGCTACTCGCGCGAGTACCCGGTCGAGCGGTGGATGCGGGACGCCAAGCTCGAGGAGATCGAGGAAGGCACGTCGGACATCCAGCGTCTGATCATCTCCCGCGGCCTGGGTGCGAGATGATCTTCTCCGACCCCGCGTCCGTCGCGGTCGTAGGTGCCAGCGACGACCCCGCCAAGTGGGGGCACTGGCTGGCGCGCGGTGCGTTGAGCGGCATTGCTCGTCGTGCTGTGCACCTCGTGAACCGCAGTGGTGGCTCGGTTCTGTCGCATCCGACCGTGCGGTCGTTGTCGGAACTGGCTGAGGCGCCTGAACTCGTCGTGCTGGCGGTGCCGGCCGCGCACGTTCCTGCTGTGGTGGACGAGGCTCTGGCCGTTGGGGTGCGCGGGTTTGTCGGCATCACGTCGGGTATCGACGAGCGGGTGATAGGGCGGATTCGTGAGGCCGGGGCCCGGTTGCTCGGGCCGAACTGTCTGGGGGTGTTCGACGCGGCGACGTCGTTGCACCTCGCGTGGGGGCAGTTCCAGCCCGGTTCTTTGGGAGTGGTGTCGCAGAGCGGGCAGATCGGGTTGGAGATCGCCGGGCTCGCGGCTTCGGGTCTGGGGGTGTCGCGGTTCGTGTCGGTCGGCAACCAGGCTGACGTGACGGCTGCCGAGGCGTTGCTGGACTTGGTTTCCCACGACATGACCACGGTTGTCGGGGTGTACCTGGAGAGCTTCGGGCCGGGGATCGTGGCGGCGATGTCCGCGTTGCGCGCCGCGGGGAAGCCCGTTGTTCTGCTGACGGTCGGTTCCTCTTCTGCCGCACAGGAAGCTGCTCTGTCGCACACCGGTGCGCTTACGTCCTCAATGGACGTTGTGGACGCGGCTTGCCGACGGGCCGGTGCGGTGCGGGTTCTGACGCCTGCCGCTCTGGTGGACCTGGCCTCCGTCTTGAAGTCGGGGGCGCCGCGCGGGCGTCGGGTCGGGATCATCTCCGACTCGGGTGGGCAGGGTGCGATCGCGGCGGATCTCGCTGTGGCGGCAGGGCTTTCGGTGCCCGCTCTGTCTTCCGGGCGGAATCCTCTCGACCTCGCCGGGGCGGGGGAGCAGGACATGGAGAACTACACCCGCGCGGTCTCGGCTCTGGCACGCGGGGGAGAGGTCGACACCGTCGTGTTGTCCGGGTACTTCGGCAGCTACGGGGCGGACACGCCGTCGCTCGAGTCGCGCGAGGTGTCGGTTGCTGCTGCTATCTGTTCCCTGGCAAGGGAAACCGGCGTTCTGATCTCCGTGCACAGCATGTGCGCTGACTCTGCGGCGGTGCGGGCGTTGCGCGCTGGTGGAGTGCCGGTGCAGCACACGATCGAGCGCGCGGTGGCTGCCCTCGGGCACGCGACCCGGTTGGGGACGAGCATCCAAAGCGTTGAGCCGCAAGCAACGAGCGCGGTGCGGTACCAGCCCGGCTACCTCGCCGCCCGCGAGCTGCTTCACTTCGTGAAGTTCCCCGAGGCGCATCCGGTGACGTGCGCCGCCGAGGCCAGGGCCACGACGTTGCGAGGCCCGTACGCCCTCAAAGCCGACTGGCTGGCCCACAAGAGCGAGCACGGCGGCGTTCGGATCAACCTCACCGACCCTGCTGCGGCATTCGAGGAGATGGAGTCCAGACTCGGCCCGGGCACCTACGTCCTGGAGGAGATGGACACCCGCTCCGACGCCATCGAGCTGATCATCGGCGCCAAACGCGATCACTCGTTCGGCCCAGTGATCCTCGTCGGCGCGGGCGGCGTTCACGCAGAGTTGTTCAAGGACACCGCGATCGAGCTCGCGCCCGTGACTCCCGCCACAGCAAGGGAAATGCTGGCACGCCTCGTCTCCGCTCCGCTCCTGTCAGGCTGGCGCGGCGCCCCGGCGGTGGACGTGGCGGCGTTGGCCCAGGTGATCGCCCAGATCTCGGAGACGCTCGTGGCCAGACCGGACCTGGCCGAGATCGAGCTGAACCCCGTGCGCGTGGGGCCTGACGGCGTGCTGGCCGTCGACGCGCTGATCATCCCTTCGGGGGACAGGTTGAACGACACGAGCGGACAACGCGTGGCATGAGCATGACCGTTCCTCGCATCAGCGGGGGTGACGCCCTGGTGCGCGCACTCGTCGCGCACGGCACCGAGCTGGTGTTCGGCATCCCCGGCACCCACAACCTGGGCATCTACCGAGCCCTGGCCGACCACGACGTCAAACACGTCACGCCCCGCCACGAGCAGGGCGCCGGTTTCGCCGCCGACGGCTACGCCCGAGTCACCGGCAAACCGGGAATCTGCCTCACCACGAGCGGCCCGGCCGTGCTCAACGCCATGACCGCCGTGACCCAGGCCTACTCGGACTCCGTGCCGGTCCTGCTGATCTCCCCAGGCATGCCCCTGCGCCACCCAGGCCGAGGCAACGGCACCCTCCACGAAGCCCGCCACCTGAGCGCCGCCCTCGAAGCCGTAATCGGCTACTCGAACCGCGTCCACAGCGTCGCCGAAATCCCGCTGGCCGTGGCACAAGCCTTCGCGCACATGACCTCCGGCCGCCCCCGCCCAGCCCACCTGGAGATCCCGCTAGACCTCATCGACGCCGTCGAAAAAGTCAGCGAAGTGGCCCCGGTCATCGTCGCCCACCCACCGGCCGACGCAGTAACGATCGCCGCAGCAGCAGGCCGCCTCAACGCCGCTTTGTGCCCAGGTTTGATCATCGGCGGCGGCGCTCGCGGTGCGGCCGAAGAGATCACCGCCCTCGCCGAACGCCTGGGCGCCCCAGTGGTCGCCACCGCCAACGGCAAAGGCACCGTCTCCGAACGCCACCACCTCTCCATAGGCGCGGGCCTGCACCACAAAGCCGTAGCCGAGTTCATCGCCGAATGCGACGTAGTCCTCGCCATCGGCACCGAACTGGCCTCCACCGACCTCTGGAACGGCCCGCTGAAGTTCCCCGGCGACCTGATCCGCATCGACGTCGACCCGGCCCAGATGATCACCAACGCCCTCCCGGACTACCGCCTGGTAGGCGACGCCCACGCGACTGTGATGGCGTTGAACCAACGCCTGGGCAAGGGAAAAGCTAGCCCGGACGCGGTGAAACGCGCCGAACGCTGGCAGAAGCTCTTCCGCAAACACGCCAGAACCCAAGGCGCCCCTTGGCTTCCGCTCGTCGAAGCCATGCAGGAAGTCCTGGCCCCCGGCGCCATCATCGCCGCGGACAGCGCAATGGCCTGCTACTACGGCACTTTGTCCAACCTCCCGCTGGAAGCCCCAGCCAGTTTCCTGTACCCCACCGGCTTCGGCACCCTGGGCTACGGTCTCCCCGCGGCCATCGGCGCCAAAATGGGAGCCCCAGACCGCCAGGTAGTAGCGCTGCACGGCGACGGTGGCGTGATGTTCACCCTCCCCGAACTGGCCACCGCGGCCCAGGAACGCCTCGCGCTCCCCGTGATCATCTGCGACAACGGCGGGTACGGCGAGATTCGCCGCGAGATGGCGGACCGCAGCGAACCCGTCCACGGCGTGAACCTCCCGGGCATCGACTTCGCGCGCGTCGCCAAGGGCCTCAACTGCCACGGCCTGACCCTCGACGACGAGGACAAGTTCGCCGCGGCGCTGCGCAAGGCGTTCACCGCGGACCGCCCAACGGTCCTCCACGTCGTAGGCGACTTGGCGGGTGCCTGAGCGCCGTTTGCGGGATTGCGGGGCTCGATAGGTTCTCCCACAACGATGTGAGGAGGCCTCGATGCTGGCGGCGGCGATGGCGTTGGTGGCTGTGGCAGTTGTCCCACCTGGACCGGTCACCGTCGAGGTGGTGAGCGTGGCAGGTTCGGGATGTCCGCAGGGGACGACGAACGTGGCGATGTCCGAGGACAACGAGGCGTTCACGGTGACGTACAGCGACTTCTTGGTGCAGGCAAAGGGATCTGAGGCCAAGAAGAGCTGCACGATCGAGCTCAAGCTCAACCACACGGCCGGGTATGCGTACGGGATCGCCGCGACGGACTATCGCGGGTTCGCGAACCTCACCGAGGGCGCGAAGGGCACTGAGCGCAACAGTTACCACTTCCCGGGGTTCCCTACGCGGCACAGCACTCGTACCTATCAGGGGCCGATGAGTGACAACTGGCAGGTGACCGACGTTCCGGACGGGGTGGCTCACGGGCCGTGCAAGGACAAGAAGCCGTTGACCATCGAGGCTGAGCTGAAGGTGACCGGTAAGGGACGGGACACCAGCTTCATGACGATGGACTCGACGGATTCCAGCGTCAGCACGACGTTCCGGCTGGCGTGGAAGCGGTGCAGCTGAAAACTGCGGGCGCCGGAGCGGCAAGCCGGTCATCATGGCGGCATGAACGACACTCTCCGGCTGGAGATCGCGCCCGCGGAGATGCTCGGGCTCCAGGTGCTCGTGCACGTCAACGACGTCGAGAGGACGTCGGTGGGTGCGGGCATGGGCCGGGATCCGGTCGAGGTTCTGGTGCAGGACAAGGCTTTTGTGGCTACGGAGAAGCCGCACACGTTCGTCATCGCCACCTGTGACTGCGGCATTGACGGGTGTGGGCGCACGGATGTCACGATCGTGCGCGAGGCGGGCACGGTGCGGTGGACGTGGTCGTACGAGGTTCCGATGCCGAGGGACGCGGTGTTCGACGCTGAGGCGTACGACCGCGAGATCGCGCGCGTCGCCGAGGGGCGAGAGTGGGAGACGCCGGTTCTCGCGGCCGCGCGCCTGGTGATGATCGGGGCACCGAAGATCTCTTGGGCCGGTGCGCACGCGGAGGATCCGGAGCGCTTCCAGGTGATCTTGCGCAAGGGCTGGGGGCGCCGCGAGACCAGGGACTACTCCCGGGACGGGCGGAGTCCGCAGGAGCTGGCGCAGGCGGTGCTCAGGGAGCTGGCTTGACCCGCAGGCGGTGCATCACGGAGTTGCCGCCGCGGCCGAAGTAGTCGTGCAGCGTCACGTATTCGGCGTACAGGCGGGTGTACAAGGAAACCCTTGCAGGATCTGGGATGTAGACGTCGCGCCGCACTGATCCCATCGCGGCGGAGGCCTCACCCAGAGAAGAGTAGGCACCGCAGGCGACCGCGCCGTGGATCGCGGCGCCCAGGGCGGCGCCTTCCGAGGAGCCGATCAGCGAGACCGGCATGCCCAGGACGTCGGCGTAGATCTGCATGAGCACCGGGTTCTGGGTCAGGCCGCCGGCAGCGACGAACGACTCGACTGGCAGGCCTGCGGAACGGAACGCCGTGACGATCGTGCGGGTGCCGAACGCGGTGGCTTCCATCAGGGCGCGGTACACATCTTCCGCGCGAGTGGCGAGGGTCTGGCCCACCACCACACCGGACAAGGCGTGGTCCACCAGCACCGAGCGGTTGCCATCGTGCCAGTCCAAAGCCACTAGGCCGTGCGAGCCGACCGCAAGGCCATCGCCGAGACGGGACAGCAGGGTGTGGACGGAGATTCCCTCGGCAGCAGCGGCAGCGGAATAAGAACCGGGCACCTGGTGTTCCACGTACCAGGCGAGGATCGAACCTGCGCCGCTCTGGCCCGCCTCGTAGCCCCAGTGGCCAGGCACGATGCCGCCGTCCACGACGCCGCACATGCCCGGTACGGGACGCAGCGAAGAACCCACCATCATGTGGCAGGTCGAGGTGCCCATCACGGCCACCAACTGGCCGGGCGAGGCAGCTCCAGCAGCAGCAACGGTGGCGTGCGCGTCGATCACCCCGCACGCGACGGGCGTGCCTGGCAGCAAACCGGTCAAGGACGCGCCGCGAGCGGACAGGCCGCCTACCCGTGTGCCCAACGGCACGATCGGCGTGTCGAGCTTCTGAGCTGCGAAGGAACCGAAATCCGGGTGCAGCGAAGCCAAAAGCTGTGGCGACGGGTAGCCGGACTGGTACAGTCCCTTGTAACCGGCGGTGCACGCGTTGCGCACATAGGTTCCGGTCAGCTGCCAGACGATCCAGTCCGCGGCTTCCACCCAGAATCTCATCTGGGCGTAGACATCAGGTGCCTCTTCGAGCACCTGCAGCGCTTTGGGGAACTCCCACTCCGCTGAGGTCAGTCCTCCGTACATCTCCATCCACGGCTCCGAAGCGAAAACGGCGTTGAAGCGCGCGGCCTGCGAAGAAGCCGCGTGGTGGCGCCAGAGTTTCGCCAGGGCGTGCGGGGACGAGGACTGAAGTGGAGTGCCGTCCTCCAGCACCGGAAGCACGGTGCTGGCGGTGAAGTCGGTGCCGATGCCGATCACGTCCGAGGGGGACGCGCCGGCCTCGCGCAACGCCAAAGGCACGGCTCGCAAGGCATCCAGGTAGTCGGAAGGCACCTGAAGTGCCCACTGCGGCTCGGGTTCCAGCACGCCGTGGGCGTACTCGACCGAAGCGCTGCCCAGCTCGGCCCCGTCCGAGACGCGGACCACCACGGCCCGCGCCGACAGGGTGCCGAAATCGATCCCCACCACCAACACAGCCAAACCCTCCCGAAAGGACAGTCACCATGCACATCGGTGTACTCGACATCCGAAACAACAAGGCCTTCCTCGTCGACGGTCCAGTCGTACCGCAAAACCTCGTCAAGCAACACGACCTGAGGCGAGGTGACCAGATCTCCGGCGAAACGGAGGACAACAAGCTGGTCAGCGTCGACACCGTCAACGGGCGCAAGCCGCACAAAAGGCCCAGGTTCGAGACCCTGACGCCGCTCTACCCGAACGAAAGGCTGCGGCTCGAGCACGACCCGTTCGAGCTGACCAGCAGGACGATCGATCTGGTCATGCCCGTTGGCAAGGGGCAGCGGGCGCTCATCGTGGCGCCTCCCAAGGCCGGCAAGACGATCGTGCTGCAGCAGATCGCGCAGGCGATCGCGAAGAACAACCCCGAAGTCCACCTGATCGTCACCCTGGTCGGCGAACGGCCGGAAGAGGTCACGGACATGCGCGCCACGATCCCCGGCGAGATGTTCACCTCGACGTTCGACGAACACCCCAAAGAGCACGTCCGAGTGGCTGAGCTGGCCGTGGAACGGGCCAAGCGCCTCGTCGAGGACGGCCAGGACGTCGTGATCCTGCTCGACTCCCTCACGCGCCTCGGCCGCGCCTACAACCTCGCGGCGCCCAACGGCGGCCGCATCCTCAGCGGTGGCATCGACTCCGGTGCGCTCACGCCGCCCAAGCAGTTCCTCGGCGCTGCCCGCAACATCGAGGAAGGCGGCTCACTCACGATCTTCGCCACGGCGCTGGTCGAGACCGGCTCGCTGGCCGACACGGTGATCTTCGAGGAGCTGAAGAGCACCGGAAACGCCGAGCTGAAGCTCGACCGCAAGGCAGCCCAGAAGAGGGTCTACCCCGCGATCGACCTCCACCAGTCCAGCACCCGCAAGGCGGAACTGCTGGTCTCCGAACAGGAACTGGCCATCACGGACGCGATGCGCCGGGCCATGGCAGACCGCGAGATCGACGTGCTTCTCGACAGCCTGCGCAAGACCGGGAGCAACGCGGAGTTCCTCATGAAGGCGAAGAAATGAAATCTCCCTCAAGCTCCCGGTCCAACGCCCGCGTAGGGGCACCCAGCGCGTAGAACAGGAACCCGATGCCGACGACGATCAGCAACGGAACGACCTGCGACAACGTGTAGGCGGTCCGCTCACCCTCGAACGCCGACGGCAGCTCCAACGGCCAGATCAGCACGACCACGGTGAAAGCGACCAGCCCGGTCGTCAGAACCGTTGTCAGCACAGCGAAAGGCGCGCGGAACGGCCGAGGAGCATCAGGCAACCGACGCCGCAGCACCAGCATCGACGGGAACGTCAGCAGGTAGCTGATGAACGTCGTCGAGATCACCAGCGCGAGCCCGGCGGTGAAGTACTTCTCGGAGTTGCCGCCCGTCAGGTTCAACGCCGTCACCAGCACGACGGACGCCAGCAGTCCGGAAAGGACGTTCACCCGCAACGGCGTGCCATAGCGAGCCGAAAGCCGCCCCAGATAAGCAGGTCCGGCGCCATCAGCGCACGCCACCGCCTGCGCCCGGTGCGCGCCGATCGCCCACGAGACGCCGGACGTGAGCACGCCGATGATCAACCCGGCGGCGCACACAGTGCCCAGAACCGCGCCCGCGCCCGTCAAAGTCACGGTGCCATCGGGAGCAACCGACCCGCCGTACACTGTCATGACCTGCTTGGCGGCGTCGATGAACCCGCCCAGCCCCTGGATCTGAGAGGCGGGAACCACCAGCAGAATCCCGAGAATCGGCCCGCCGTACAGCAGGAACGACGCGATGCCCGCCCGCAGGATCGCGAACGGCACGGTCTTCTGCGGATCGGTCATCTCCTCCGTCGCGGTCGAGGGCAGCTCGAACCCGACGTAGTTGAAGATCAGCACGGGCACCAGAGCGACGAAACCGGCCCACGTCGGCACGAAATCGCCGCCGGACAACGGTTGCACGCCGTTCTTCACCGCGTAGACCACGACCGACAGCGTGAAGAAGCCCAGCAGCACGATGCGCGCGAACGCGCCGGCGATCGGCACCCATTTGCCGATCCGCAATGACGCGGCGACAGCAAGAACTCCGATCCAGATGAACGCCAGCCCCGCGACGTGCTTGCCGACCATGCCCAGATCGACGAAGAACTTCTCGAACGTCGTCACCGCGATGATCGCCAGCGTGCCGCCCATCCACAGTGGATTGGACAGCCAGTAGAGCACCTGGTTCACGCCGGCCGCCATCCGGCCGAACGCCAGCTTGGTCCACACGTAGGGCCCGCCCTCGACGGGGAACGCCGTGCCCAGCTCGGTGGTCAGGAACCCGTACGGCAGGAAGAACACCACCGCCAGGATCACCATCCAGACGAGGCCCTGGGGCCCGTTGGCGGCGACGCTGCCGATCGTGTCCAGGCCGACGAGGGTGCAGAGCAGGTAGAACGTCACGTCCACCCGGCGGAGTGACTTGCGCAGGTGCGTTCGTTCGCTGAGCCAGTTGCCGCTGAGAGGCTGTACCTCGCTCACGGGCCCTCCAGATGGTTAACTGAGTCGTCAGTCAGTTATTCGGGACGGACCATGTGACCGCGGTCATACGTTGAAGTCAAGAGGTGTGTTCGATGAGTTATCTCCAGGTCACGTGGACCGACCCGGCAACCGGCGCGCGCGGCTACCTCGTCATTGATCGACTTGTCCGAGGCGTCAGCAGCGGTGGTCTGCGCATGCGCCACGGCTGCACCCTCGACGAGGTGCGCGGACTGGCCGAGGGGATGACCGCCAAGGAAGCCCTCAACTACGACCCCGAGGCGCGCTACGTGCCGCTGGGCGGCGCCAAGGGCGGCATCGACTTCGACCCCTACGACCCCAGGGCCGAAGAGGTTCTCACGGCCTACCTGTTCGCCATGTCGCCCTACATCGAACGGTTCTGGACGATGGGGGAGGACCTCGGGCTCCGGCAGTCCACGATCGACACCGCGATCGAGAAGATCGGCCTGCAGTCGTCGATCCAGGCCGTCTACCCGCTGCTGGACGACGAGGAGAAGGCCCGCCGACGCCTTGCGGACGCCTTCGCGGTCGACGTCGACGGCGTCAGCCTGGACGAGCTCGTCGGCGGCTACGGCGTCGCCGAGGCCGCACTCGCCGGTATCGAACGACTGAACCTCCACAACCCCACGGCGATGATCCAGGGCTTCGGCTCCATGGGCGGCGCCACGGCACGCTACCTCGCCAAGGCGGGCGTCAAGATCGTCGGACTCGCGGATGTCCACGGGGTAGTAGCCAACCCTGATGGTCTTGATGTGGAAACCCTTCTCCTCACCCGAGACGCGCACGGCGGCATCGACCGCAGCAAGTTGCGCGAAGGAGATGTCCAGCTCGACCGCGACAAGTGGCTCGACGTCGAGGCGGACGTGCTGGTCCCGGCCGCCACGAGCTACGCGATCCACAAGGACAACGCGCACAGCGTCAAGGCCAAGCTGATCGTCGAAGCCGCGAACATGCCGGTGACGAAGGAAGCCGAGGAGATCATCGACGCGCTGGTCATCCCGGACGTCGTCGCGAACTCCGCTACGAACTCCTGGTGGTGGTGGACGCTGTTCGGCGACGTCGAGGCCACCGCGGAGTCGGCGTTCGCGAAGATCGGCACGAACATGCGCAAGCTCGTCGCGAAGATCGTCGACGCTCCGAACCCGCGCACGGCAGCGGCGGAGCTCGCGGCGGCCGCGATCAAGGAGATCGAGCAGCGGTTCTGACTCACGAAGAGGCACGGGTCGGGGCGCCTTCGTAGCGCGTGTGCGGCAGCAGGTGTTCGTGCTTCATCACGACGCTGTGGGCCGCGGCGTAGGCGCCCTCACCGACCACAGCGCCGTACAACGGAACCGTGCCGTGGGCCAACGTCGACTGCGCGCCCACCACGACCCGGTCGATCTTCAGCACGCGGTCCTCGAAGGTGTGCGCCTGGAACATCGCGTTCACCGTGGCACCGTCGTCGAACTGGAGCATGTCCGGGTCGACGACCTGCGCGAAACCGTCGCCCAGCAGGACGTTCCGGCCGATCTTCATGCCCGTGCGGCGCAGGTAGACCGCCAGCAAGAGCGTGCCTTCCAACGCAGAGAGCACCCCGCTCGCGATGACACCCCAGGCGACGTAGAGGAAGTCCCACCGGCTGCACCAGCACGACCACAGCGGGTGGATGCCGGGTCGAACCTTGCCCAGCAACGCCCACTTCATCGCCAGCACGATCAGGCACGGCAGCAGCGCCGCGCCCAACGTGACCGCCGCGACGCCGACCGTCAGGAAGATCACCGACGGCAAGGCCGAGGCCAGAGAGATTCCCCAGAACCAGGCGGTCATCACGGCCAGCGGGGCCACGGGCAACGTGAACCGCAGCCACTCCCAGAACAGCCGGTTGATCCGCCGCACCAGCGACGGCTCGTGCGTCAACGAACGGTCGACCTGCACGATTTCCCGTTGCGGCAGCTCGAAAGCCAGATGCCCGAACCACGAGCTGCCCGGCCGCACGACCCTGTCGTCGGCCACCGTGCTGATCCCGATGAGGATGTCGTCGGGCAGCCGTTGCCCGCCCGCGATGACCGCGTGGTTGCCCAGGAACGTCCCGGAGCCGAGGTGGACTTCTGACAGCGTCACCGCGCCCTGGTGGATTCGAGGGCCGCCCAGGTAGATGCCGTCGGCGAAGAACGTGTCCGGTCCGATGTGGATGAGCTCAGGAACGACGTCGATGATCGTGCTGATCTCGCAGCCGCGCCCCACGTCCATGCCGGCCCAGCGCAGCCAGGTAGGCCAGTACAGCCCGCCGGACAGCCACTTCCCGGCCGAGTCGACCAGCCCGCTCTTCAACCAGATCCGGATGTACTCGGGGCTCCACCGGCTGATGACCTTCTCCGTCACGGCTCCGAGCGCCCGCGCTGCCACAGCCTCCAAAGCGACCGTGCCCATCAGCGACAGACAGGCCAATACCGCGACCACACCGAGGAAAGGCAGGTAGGACAACGGGTTCGTGAGCACGACCAGCAGCGAGTCGAACGTGAGCCCGTAGAACAAGACCACTCCGAGCATCAGGACCGTGGCGGGAAGGGCCAGAACCCACGCGAGCAGCGCTCGAGACATCATCATCGCGACGCCGTGCAGCACCGGCGCGAAGAAGCTCCCTCCTTGCGCAGGCAACGGCGGTCGCGGCGCCGGACCCACCAGGCGGGCGGGCACGCCGTCCCACATCTCGCTGTCCGGAATGCACGATCCGGCGGGCAGCGACGACAGCGCGGTGAGCCAGGAGTCGCGCCCCATCCGGGAACCGGGGCCGAGACTCGCTCGGGTGTCCATCGTGGCACCGGAACCGACCCTGACCGGCCCGACGACGACCTGTCCGTGCTCGAACTGAACGAGCCCGAGGTGCGCGTCCTGGCCGAGCGTCACGTCGTCGCCGATGTCGAGCAGATCCCAGCCGCCCTGCGTCAGGTTGACCCCGCGGTGGATGTGCACGCGCTGCCCGATCCGGGCACCGAGCGCACGCAACGCCATGCACTGGAACTCCGTCCCGGCAATGCTCCGCCACGGAACCAACCGCACGACGTGCTGCACGATCCACATGCGCACGCGTAGATCACCCCACGCCGACACCTGCCCGGGCTGGTAGCGGCCGATCACGACCTTCTTCACCCGCACGGCGATCGCGACGGAGAGCGGCATCCAGCCGAGGCGCAGCAGCACGAGAACCAAAGGCAGCATCAGCACCAGGCCCGGCAGGCTGACCAGCCCGGCGAGCCACGGCAGCAACCGGAACGCGACCAGGTAAGCCAGCGGTGCGAGCAGCAGCACTTCCAGCAACAACCACCAGGACTGCTCCAACGTCACCGCGGCCGCGTCCCGGGAAGAAGCCACCTCGGGCGTGGGCGCGGACTGCTGTGCCGCCAGAGGATTCACCCGCCGCGCCAACCCGGTGACGGTGCGCGCCTCGTAGACGTCCCGGACGGTGATGGCCGCGGTGACGGCGTTCGCGCGGAGCTTGGAGATGAGAATCGCCGCCTGCAACGACGTGCCACCGAGGTCGTCGAAGAAGTCGTCCTGCAGAGCCACTCCGGGCAGGCTGAAGACCTCACCGACCGCGAGTGCGATCACGGTCTCGACGGGATCCATCTTCGTTGCGGCAGCACGAGAACGGGGCAGCGTGAGCGCCGGCAGGTCGGCACGGCGCAGTTTGCCGCCCGCACTGCGCGGCAGATCGTCGATCAGGCCGAACAGCGCGGGCACCATGTAGGACGGAAGCTCCGCCCGCAGCCGGCTGCGAAGAGCCTCCACCTGAGGCGGGCGCGAAGGATCCTCCACGACGAGATGGGCCGCGATCGCCTGGGCCGCACCTTCACCCTGGACGCGGCAGGCCGCCTCGCGCACGCCGTCACAGCGCGCCAGGCACGTCTCGATCGCCTCCAGCTCGATCCGGTACCCGCGCACCTTGACCTGCGAGTCGATTCGCCCGTGGTAGAACAAAGTCCCGTCCGGCTCGGCGTGCACGAGGTCGCCGGTCCGGTAGATCCGGCCCGCCAGCGGGTGGTCGGGGAACTTCGACGCGGTCAGCTCCGGCTGGTTGAGATAGCCGATCGCGAGCCCGCTGCCGGACATGCACAGTTCGCCCTGCTCCCCCGGAGAAACGGGCTTGAGCTGGTCGTCGAGCACCCACGCCTGCGCGCCCGGCACCGGTCTGCCGATGGCGATCGGTTGCCCCGCAACGATGTCGTGGCGCAGGCAGGTGACGGTGCACTCGGTCGGGCCGTAGCCGTTGACCATCCGCCGCCCGCGTGACCACAGCTCGGCAACGTCGTCAGGCAACGCCTCACCGCCCACGTACAGCAGCCGCAGGTCGGGCAGTTCGGTCTGCGGATCGACACACGCCGCCGCGCGCAACAACGTCGGCGGCGGGCAGAACACGGTGACCCGCTCGTCACGCAGCCACGCCACCACGTCCGGGCCGAGCCGCACCGTCTCGTCGTCCATCACCACCACGGTCGCGCCGGACGCCAGCGCCATCCACGTCTCCTCGATCGACGAGTCGTACGCGGCTGAGGAGCCCTGCGCGATCCGGTCACCGGGCCCGAGGCCGAACTCCATCAGGTCGGAGCTGATCAGGTTGGCGATGCCGCCGTGCCCGACCATCACGCCTTTCGGCTTGCCGGTGGTGCCAGAGGTGTAGATCAGGTAGGCCAGACCCTCTGGTGCGGCCGGGGCGTCGTCGACGGGTACCGCCGCGGTCGGACCGTCGATCCGCACCACGGCGCCGTCGTAGCCGATCCTGGCCACCCGCTCGGCGCCGTCCGCGTCGGTGATCAGCACCGGAGCACCGGAGTCGGCCAGGATGAACTCGACCTGGTCGTCCGGGAACCCGGGATCCAGGCACACATGTGCGGACCTGGCCCGCAGAACCGCCAGCTGCGACACGTACAAAGCGACGGACGTGCGGGGCAGCATGATCGAGACGACGTGCCCGGGCCCGACCATCATGTCCAGTGCACGAGCCACGGCACTCGACTTGTGCAGCAGCTCCGAATACGTGACCGAGCTGCGCTGTGGACGGCCATCGGCAGGAGGGACGTCCACGGCGACGGCGTCCGGCCATTGCTGAGCCGCACTGTCGAAGAAGTCGACGAGCGAGACAGCGGGGGACCGGACGGTGGCGGTCACCGCGCGGCCGTCGCCAGGTGGGCCGCCAGCCACGGCTTCAGCCGCCGGCGCTCCTCACCGGGCAGGTGCCGGAAGCCCTGGACGCGGCCGGTGCACCGGCCGCTGCCGCACCTGCAGGCGAACGGCTCCGCCATGTCGAATTCCGTGGTGTTGTAATTGAAGGTGATGTCCTGTCCGATATCGACTGGTTTGAGGGCCATCACCGCATGCTGCCGGACGAAAACGGTCGGATCGCAGCTGTGGTTCATGAAGCGCCAGTAGAAACGGTCGAGGATTGCCTCGAAGTCGTATTCGCGCGGTACGTCGACGTGTGTCTCGCGGCCGACCTGCACGGTGTACCTGGTCGGGGGCCGTGGTCAGCTCGCCCTCGATGGTGAACAGCAGCTCGCCTGACCGAATCGGGCGGTTCGCCACCAGGCGATACTCACCGTCCGCCCGGACGACAGCCACCGCGCTGAGGACACTGACACGATCTTCAACAATCACGTGAACTCCCCGATCGTCGCTTTCCGACTGGGCTCTAGGTAGGTAGTACGGCGCGAGCGGTGACGGGGTTCACCGCGTTCTATACGGGGAAAATGCGTTGCGCGGCGGCGGCCCGGTCGGCCATCGTGACGCCCATGTGGTCCTGACCCAGTGAGCAGCCAACCCGCACCCGTGCAGAGGGTCCGGGTTTCTTCCGCACGCCACTGACTCCTGGGGAATCACCGAATCACATGAGTTCTCTTCGCCATGCCGAAAACAAGTCGCTCTGGGTCGTCCGCGAGCTCGGACTGCCCGCCATCGTCAAGACCTGCGTGGACTGCGGGCACACCCGCCATCACGCGACGGGCAAGGTTCGCGTCAACGCCAACGGGAAGCAGCTCGACGTCTGGCTGCTGATCGGCTGCGAGCGGTGCGACCGCACGTCGAAAATCCCTGTGCACGAACGGGTTCACGTCTCCGCGCTCAACCACGCACGACTCGTGCGGTTCGAGGACAACGACGCGGCGATCGTGCGCGAACTGGTCCACGCCCAGCGAAAGCTCGACTGGACCGGCACGTGGGAGCTGGAGACGGACCTGCCGTTCTACGACATCGACAACGCCGCGGAACTGGAGGTGTTCGTCCGGTTCGAACTACCGGTGCCGATCCGCCTCGAAAAGCTGCTCACCCGAGGGTTCGGCCTGAGCCGACCGGTGCTGAAACGCCTGGTCGACGCAGGCCGGATCACCCTGCCGACCAAAGTGGACGCACGGGTGCGCGGCGACTTCTCGTTTCAGTCCAGGGGACCGAACAACCAGGCGCCCGGCCCGTTCGGGTCCTCGGAGAAGTAGAAACCGCGGATGGCGGCCAGCAGCTCGTCGTGGCTGACCAGGCCGTCACCGTCGCGGTCGATCCTCGCGTGGGCGGTACGGGCGTGGGACGCGGGCAGGTTCACCAGCGCCCCGCTCCACCGCACGTACTCGTCCACGCCGAGGTGGCCGTCGCCGTCCGAGTCGGCGACGGCCATCAACGAGTCCAGGAACGGCAGGTAGCTGTCGTCGAACGACTCCGGCCGACCGATCAGCCTCAGCGCGAACGCCTGCTTGTACTCGGCGAGGCTGATCCGGCCGTCGTCGTTCGTGTCCGTCACGGCGGAGAGGTGGTCCCAGACGCCCAGCAGGTGCTCGTGCAGCCGCTTCGCCCGCAGGTCCTCCTCGCGCAGGCCGAACGCCGCGATGGTCCGCGATCCGGCCTGCTCGAAGTCCGAGCGCTGGATGTACCCGTCCTGGTCGCTGTCGTAGGTCTCGAACCTGCGGGTGAGCCTGCGATCCAGGAACGCCGTGATCTCCATGCCGTACTTGGTACCCGATCAGCGCTTCTTCCGACGAGCCGGGGCGCCCACGTAGTCCGCCAGGTGCTCGCCGGTCAACGTCGACCGGTCGGCCACCAGGTCGGCCGGCGTGCCCTCGAACACGATCTTGCCGCCGTCGTGCCCGGCGCCGGGACCGAGGTCGATGATCCAGTCGGCGTGCGCCATCACGGCCTGGTGGTGCTCGATCACGATCACGGACTTGCCCGAGTCGACCAGCCGGTCCAGCAACCCGAGCAGCTGCTCGACGTCCGCCAGGTGCAGACCCGTGGTCGGCTCGTCGAGGACGTAGACGCCGCCCTTGTCCGCCATGTGCGTGGCGAGCTTCAACCGCTGCCGCTCACCGCCGGACAGCGTGGTCAGCGGCTGCCCCAACGAGAGATAGCCCAGACCGACGTCGGCCAGCCGCGCCAGAATCGCGTGCGCCGCAGGGGTTTTCGCGTCACCGGAGCCGAAGAACTCGACCGCCTCGGACACCGGCATCTCCAGCACCTCGGAGATGTCCTTGCCGCCGAACTTGAACTCCAGCACCGCCTGGTCGAACCGCTTGCCCTCACACACGTCGCACGGCGACTCGATCGTGGCCATGATGCCGAGGTCGGTGAACACCACGCCGGCGCCGTTGCAGTTCGGGCACGCACCCTCGGAGTTCGCGCTGAACAGGGCGGGCTTCACGCCGTTGGCCTTGGCGAACGCCTTGCGAATCGGCTCCAGCAGCCCGGTGTAGGTCGCGGGGTTGGACCGCCGCGAGCCCTTGATCGGCGTCTGGTCGACGACGATCGCGCCGGAGTCCTTCGGCATCGACTGGTGGATCAGCGACGACTTGCCCGAGCCCGCCACACCCGTGACCACGGTCAGCACGCCCAGCGGGATGTCGACGTCGACGTCGCGCAGGTTGTTCTTGGAAGCGCCGCGAATCTCCAGGACACCGGTCTTCGAGCGCACGTCCGACTTCAGCTTGGCGCGGTCGTCCAGGTGTCGTCCGGTCACCGTGTCGCTCTTGCGCAACCCGGCCAGCGATCCCTCGAAGCAGATCGTGCCGCCGTTGCGCCCGGCGCCGGGCCCGAGGTCGACGATGTGGTCCGCGATCGCGATCGTCTCCGGCTTGTGCTCGACCACGAGCACGGTGTTCCCCTTGTCCCGCAAGCGGAGCAGCAGGTTGTTCATGCGCTCGATGTCGTGCGGGTGCAGCCCGATCGTGGGCTCGTCGAACACGTACGTCACGTCGGTCAGCGCCGAGCCGAGGTGCCGGATCATCTTCACCCGCTGCGCCTCACCACCGGACAACGTCCCGGCAGGACGGTTCAGCGACAGGTAACCGAGACCGATCTCGACGAACGAGTCCAGCGTGTGCACGAGCTTGTCGACCAGCGGCGCGACGGACTTGTCCTTCAGGCCGCGCATCCAGTCGGCGAGATCGCTGATCTGCATGTCGCACAGGTCCGCGATCGACACACCCTTGATCTTGGACGACCTGGCGGCCTCGGTGAGCCGCGTGCCGCCGCACTCAGGACACGTCCCGAACGTCGCCGCGCGGTCCACGAACGCGCGGATGTGCGGCTGCAGCGCCTCGCGGTCCTTCGACAGCATCGACTTCTGCAGCTTGGGGATCAGGCCTTCGTAGGTCAGGTTGATGCCGTTGACCTTGATCTTGACCGGGTCCTTGTACAGGAAGTCGAACAGTTCCTTCTTGGTGTACTTGCGGATCGGCTTGGCCGGGTCGAGGAAACCGGACTGCGCGAACGTCTGCACGGTCCACTGGTTGTCGACGTTGTAGCCGGGCACCTTGATCGCGCCCTCGAGGATCGACTTCGACTCGTCGTACACCTCGGTCATGTCGATGTCCGAGACCTGCCCGCGGCCCTCGCACTTCGGGCACATGCCGCCGGTGATGGAGAACTCGCGCCGCTCCTTGACCTTCTGCCCGGCCTTCTCGATCACCACGGCACCCGCGCCGGAGATCGAGGCGACGTTGAACGAGAACGCCTGCGGGCCGCCGATGTGCGGCGCGCCGAGTCTGCTGAACAGGATCCGCAGCATCGCGTTCACGTCAGTCGCGGTGCCGACCGTCGAGCGCGGGTCGGCGCCCATCCGCTGCTGGTCGACCAGGATCGCCGTGGTGATGCCCTCCAGCAGGTACACCTCGGGCCGCGGCAGCGTCGGCATGAAGCCCTGGATGAACGCGCTGTAGGTCTCGTTGATCAGCCGCTGTGACTCGGCGGCGATCGTGCCGAACACCAGCGAGCTCTTGCCGGAGCCGGAGACGCCGGTGAACACCGTCAGGCGGCGCTTCGGGATCTCGACGTCGACGTCTTTCAGGTTGTTCACGCGCGCGCCCTGCACGCGGATCAGATCGTGGGTGTCGGCCTCATGCGTCATGCCGCAGAACCTAACTCCGCGACGCGGCCCGTGCTTCTCGATTCGTGATTGGTTACGCGCGGATCCGGTAGTGATAGGTGCAGACCTCGCGGAACCCAGTGCGTTCGTACAGCCGGAACGCCGCGGTGTTCGCCTTCTCCATCTGCAGGTAGAGGTGGTTGGCCTCGCGCGCGGCCGCCCATGAAGCTAAGGCGGCAAGCACGGACCGTGCGGCGCCCTGACCCCGTGCGTGCGGCAACGTCGCCATTCCGAACACGCCCGCCCAACCCTGCTCGGCCACCGCGCGTCCCACCGCCACGACCTGCCCGTCCACCTCGGTGTACGCGTAGGCGCTCGGGTGCTCCACCCGGCTGAGCAGGTCGCGTTCGGCGCTCACATCGCGTGTGGTCACCGCCTGCCACGCCGCCAGCCACTCGTCGGTCGGCCGCGTGCTCACCTCTCCGGCGTCCGCGCGGGCGTGCCTGATGACCTCCGCGGTCGAGGCGATCTGCAACGACATGTCGTGACCGCGCTCGTAGCCGCGGCCGTCGAGCCGCACGTCGAGGTCGTCCGCGCACACGCCCGGCGTGATCTGGAACCGCGCCCCGGACCCGTGCTCCGCGCAGAACTCTTCGGCGCGTTCGACCCGGTCCTCGCGATCGTGGGGTAACACCGCGCTCACCCACCAGGCGTCGCCGGGGGAGTGCCGCAGCCACCAGCCACCCGCTTCTTCGACGTGCGCCGCCGGCTGGGCGCGCGCCGCGTACTCCTGCAGCGTCTTCAGCAGCACGTCAGTCCAGCGAGCCGAGCAGCCAGTTGCCGGCCTCCGCGGGATCCTCCGAGAAGTAGAACTCGCGGATCGCCTCCAGCAGTGCCCTGGTGGACAGCAACCCGTCCTCGTCCGACAGCAGGTCGTGGATCCCGCGCGCGTCGGCCTCCGAGAGGTTCATCAGCGCGCCGGTCCACGCGATGTGCTCCTCGATCGTGAGCTTGCCGTCGCCGTCCTCGTCCGCGATCGCCATGATCGCGTCCAGGAACGGCGCGTACCCCTCGTCGAACGACTCCGGCGTCTCCAGCAGCCCGTTCGCGAACGCCTTCTTGTACTCCTCCAGGCTGATCCGCCCGTTGTGGTCCTGATCCGTCACCGAGTGGAGCTGGTCCCACAGCCCGGCCAGCATGGCGTGGAACCGGACCGCCTTCGGGTCGTCGTCGGGCAGCCCGAACGCCTTGGTGGTGCGCTCGCCCGCCTGTGTGAAGTCGTCCCGCCCGATGAACCCGTCGCCGTCGGAGTCGTAGGTCCGGAACCGGCGGGCCAGCTTGCGGTCCAGGAAGGCGGTGATCTCCATGAGCCTCTTCTACCGCATTGCGGGCCGCAGGAACACGGATGTGTTCACTCTGGAATTGCAAACGTTTTCAGACTTTTACCGCTTTCCCAGGCCGGAAAACGCGCTCGCGACGATCACCATGCCGATCACGCCGATTACCGCGGCCACACCACCGACGGCCGGTTTCGACAGCTGCTGAACGTGCGCGACCGGCCGTGGAGGTGCCGGTTCGTCAGGTTGCGGCTGTGGCTGTCGCGGCTCGGGAGGCAGTGGCGCGTTTAGCGATTCGATCCGCACGACGGCACTTTCACTGATGGCCGCACCCGCTCCGGCGCCCGACACCGTCAACCGAGAATTAACCGGCGCGGCGACCTGGCAGGTGTAGGTGAGGCGTTGGTTCGGCTGCAGTTCCGGGAACGTGCGGTGGCACGCGGCGGGCTCGCCTTCGACTTTCACGTCCTTGATCGGGAAGTCCGACGGGTTGCCGACGGTCACCGTGACCGTGACGAGCTCGCCGTCCTCTGCCCTGTCCTTCGACCACAGCGCGGTGATCGTCAGCCTCGGGTAGATCACCCTGACCTGCACCGATGCGCTGGCGTCGACCTTCTTGCCGATCTTGTCGGTGGCGCTGACGGTGGACGTGAGCGTGCCCGTCTCATCGCCTGCTTTCGCCGTGCAGTCGACGGTGGTGGTGGCGCCGGGGTCGAGCTGACCTTGCATGGGGTTGCAGCCGTTGGTGGCCGTGCGCGCGTTGAGGTCGAACAACGGGGTGTCGCCGGTGTTCGTGACAGTTGTTGAGAATTTGACCATCTGTCCCGGCAATGCGGTCATTGGTTCGGTTGTCGTGGTTGCGCGCAATGCCGGATGCAGTACGTCGACCTTTGCCGACTTCTGCGCGGTTAGCGGGTCGCCGGCGAGGCTGCTGCCGTTTGCGGTGACAGTGGTCTGGTAGTCGTCTTCTTGAGCTTGCGACGTGCACGTGCGGGTGGATTTGGCGTGTGGGGCAATTGTGCCGATTTTCTGCCCGCACACCGTCACGTCCGCCGCGGGAGCGTCGCCGGTGTTGGTGACGGTCGCGGTTTGCGTGACGTTGTCCTTGGGATGAGCGGCTGGTTGTTCCGGCGTGACGTTGAGCGCCAGTTCGGGCAGTGGGAACGACCACGCGACACTTTGGACGAGGAAGGCGTCCTCGGCTCTGCGGAACGTCAGGTCGGCGCTCTTCGTGCCCGGTTTGGGCAGGTCTTCGGTCAGGGTGACCGTGCGGGCGTCGACGCTCATGTTGTTGAGGGCGGGAGCGCCTTGGGCCTGCGAGAGGAATGCGTTGCGGCCCGCGACCGAGGAGTCGTTGACCAGCAGCTGGTCGCCGTCGGTGGCCCAGTCGCCCTCGTAGGCCGTGAAGCTCAGGCGGGTCGCGCCGCCCGCTGCGTGCGTCGGGGCGATCGGGGTGCTCAGGACCGGGCGTTTGGTGGGGAGGCGGATGTGCCCGCCGTGCACCGAGATGTGGCGCTGTGCTGCTGTTTCGGACTTCCACACGACGGTCAGGGACCAGCCGCCGAAGCAGTCGAACCCTTGGGGCGTCCAGACGTTGCCGACCGTGACAGTGCCGGGCCTGATCGTTTTCGTGACGTCGGCTTCGGCGCTGTAGAAGGCGTTGTCGGTGTTCGCGAGGTCGTCGGGGGAGTCGATGACGAACTGGCCTGGGGTAATGCTCGTGCCGTTGAGCAGGACCGGGTCGCGTGGGCTGCCCGGTGGCAGTTCCGTGGAGCCGTGGCAGGTCGCGGTGCCCGCCCAGCCGAGCTTGGCGTAGGCGATGCTCGCCCCGGATGGGAGAGTGAGCTGTGCGCTGGACGAGTTGAACGTTCTGGCGTCGTTGTCGTTGTCGGTCCACGACATGCGATGGCCGTTGTTCTGCGCGGACGGGCCGTGACCCTTGCGGTTCATCGCGTCCACACAGGACTGCGGTGGGTACTTGGGGTTTGGCCCCGCCTGTTCGGGCGTCGGACAGGTGACGACGCTGTTGCCGACGACCGCGACGTCTCCGCGCACCGCGTCGTTGAACTGGGTGTGCCACACCTCGGCGGCGGCCACCGGTGGGCCGGGGGTGAGCAGCGGAACCAGCAGGACGACGGCGATGAGGATCGGTACGCGCATGCGACGCCTTCCCGGTCGGCTTCGGCGCACAGGTTGGCACGCATTCCGGTCGTTGTCACCGGCGGTTGATCACGGCGTGCTCACTCTCCGTCGAGGACGCTCGTGGTTCGGTTCTCCTATTCGTGTCAACGGCTTCTGCGTGTGTCATCCGATGTGGACTTGCTGTGTGCTTGATCAACGCCGCATTGCTCTTGATGGGCGGGGAAGACCGCCGAGAAGCGTGGTGTTGGTGGTCAAACGGCGGTGGGGTGTGGGGAGATGGAGGCCATGTGGACCGCGCTCGTCATCGTCGTCGCGTCGGTGGTCGTGACCATCGCCGCCTGTCTCCTGTTCGGCCGCTCCCGCGCACACGAACAGGCAGACGACCGCGACGCCGACTCCCGCGGATTCCTGGGCGCGGTGGTCTCCGGCCTGTTCATCGTGGCGCTGGCGTTCTACATGGTGATCGTGTGGGAGGAGAACGGCGCTGCCGAGGACAACGCGGCCCGTGAGGCCGCCGCCATCGCAGATGCGTACTGGCAGACCGGTGTGATGCCGCAACCGCAACGTGATCGCATCCGCTCGCTGCTGGTCGAGTACCCGAAACTGGTGGCGGACAAGGAATGGCCCGCGCTGGCCGACGGTTCGGCCGACGACAGCACCACGTCGACGTTGAACTCGCTGCACACCGAGGTGCTGACGCTGCCGTCCACTCCGGACCAGGTGAAGAGCGCGCGGGAGCGGGTGCTGGAGCGGATCCGGGAGATCACGGACCTGCGGCGTGACCGGCTGGACCAGGCCGGCGGGCTCGACAACACCGGGAAGTTCATGCTCATCGGCACCATCGTCGGTGCCATCGGCATGATCGTGTTCCCGTTGCTCATCGGGTTCACGGCTCGGGCGCGGCACGTCGTGCAGATGTCCGTCACCGCTGCGGTGCTCGCGTTCGTGTGTGCGTTGTGCCTTGGCATGACGCATCCGTTCAGCGGGGTGTTGCGGGTGCAGCCGGAGGCGTTCACGAGCGTCACGGAGGAGCTTGAGGGCATCCCGGTGGACTCGGACCGGTGAAAGTCCCTTGCGCGCCCTGCTACGGTTGCGGCGATGATCACCACCTCGAACAGATCGGGGGTTTCGTTCGCTCAAGGTGAGTGCTGATGCACTTGACCGCGAACGACTCCCGCCTCGCTTTCTGGTCGCACGTGCGCGAGTTCGCCGTGCCGGCATCGATGATCGAGTCCGCGACCGCCCGCCGCCTTGCGGGTGACTGGTCGGCTGCCTGTGCTGCCGCGCGGGTCGACGTGGATCTGAACCTTCGTGCTGTGAGCCGTGTTCACGGCAGCCACGTCGCGTCCACCATCCGCGCTGATCTGCGTCACCTGGCTCCTGACCTGCTGCGATGGCACTTTCCTCGAATCAGTCCCGACGGTCTGCTGCGGCCGGGGCTCACCGTTTCCCTGGCTCGTTACGGCGAGCTGCACCTGGTCGCGCGGACGCCGCCGGCGTGGGCGAGCGCCGGCCAACGGATCAGCCTCGCGTTGCTGGACTCGCCTCGGCCCGATCGGCGTTTCCGCCTCGACCAGCACCGCCACCTCTGGGACGCACGTAGGGCCTCTGAGCTGCGAGAACGGTCGTGCGGCGACCCGCCCGAGCGGTGGCAGGGCGAGGCCGCGTTGCTGGGCGGTGCGGACAGACCCGTCGTCGTGCGGCTGGGTCACCGGCGTCGAATCGTGCTGAACCCGGACGCTCCGGGCAAGCCGTTCCAGCTGCCCGACGCCTCGATCTGGGTGCCTCCCGACGTGGAACTGTTGCGCGCCGGGCTGATCGACGCCGATCGGTTGCACCCGCTGGTCGCGTCCGCGCTTCTCGGCACGTCCGCTGTGGCACGAAGTCCTGGCACGCCAAGGGATTCACGTCTCGTCCAGTGCCGTGGCTCCACGCACCGCATCGGCGTCGTGGACGGCGTGCTCGTGCCGTTGGACCACTCGCCTGATGAGATCCGCCGCGAAGAGCTGCTGGTCGCGTTGGGAGGCAACGGTGTGCCGTGCCTGCAAGCGATCGACGCGGCACACCGGCATCCGGCCAGCCTCGTGGACGTGCGCGCCCGCCTGGACCACGGCGACACCGCCGGTGCTCTCGCCGTGGTCGAAGACCTCCTCGGACCCGACGCGCTCCTGCGCGACGGCGAACTGCGCGACGAACTGGAGACGGCCGCGCGCCGCAAGGTGCTGCACGGCCTCTACCGCGCCGGTCTCGCCGCTTTCTGCTGACCTCGAAGGTGATCATGACTGCTGCTGCTCTGCTCGCACTCCTGAACGACACGACCACCGAGCCACGCACCGACCTCCAGCTGGAGGCGTTGATGCTCGCGGTCTCGGCCGACCTGCCCGTACTGCTGTGGGGCGAGCCGGGAATCGGCAAGACCGCGGCCCTCACCCAGCTCGCCGACGAGCTCGGACTCCCGTTGACGACGGTGATCGCCAGCGTGCACGAGCCGTCCGACTTCTCCGGCCTGCCCGTGGTGGGCGACGATCCCGCCACTCAGGGCGTGCCGATGGCGCCGCCGGACTGGGCGGTGCGGCTGGTCCGTGATGGCCACGGGCTCCTGTTCCTGGACGAGTTGTCCACTGCCCCTCCTGCAGTCCAGGCCGCGTTGTTGCGGGTTGTGCTCGAACGCCGGGTCGGCGCGTTGAAGCTTCCTCCTGGCATCCGGATCGTGGCCGCCGCGAACCCGCGATCGTCCGCCGCCGACGGCTGGGAGCTGAGTCCGCCGCTGGCCAACAGGTTCGTCCATCTGCAGTGGACGTACGACCACGACGTCGTGGTGCGAGGCCTGGGTGGCACGTGGCCTCAGGCATCGTTGCCACAGCTGGATTCCTCGCGACTGACCGAGTCGGTCGCCTTCGCTCGGCGGGCCGTGTGCGAACTTCTCGCGGTGCGGCCGAACCTCGTGCATCAGCTCCCGAAGAACGAAGCACGCCGTGGCGGAGCGTGGCCATCGCCTCGCAGCTGGGAGATGGCGTTGCGGCTGATCGCTTTCGCCACCGCCGCAAGCACTTCTCGCGAGGTGCTGTCGACGCTGGTGCGGGGCGCGGTGGGGGACGGCCCCGGTCTGGAGCTCCTCGCGAGCCTGGACCGGATGGACCTGCCCGACCCCGAGACGTTGTTGGCAGATCCGGCGTCTGCGGTTCTGCCCGAGCGCGGCGATCTGCGTCAGGTGGTGCTCGACGGTGTGGTCGCGGCGGTGCGCAAGCGTCCGGAGGAGTCCCGCTGGAACGCGGCGTGGGCGCTTTTGGTGCTGGCACTGGAAACCGGGGCACCTGACCTGGTGGTCGTGCCCGCGGCCACGTTGGCATCGCTGCGGCAGGACGACTGGCAGGTTCCGGCGGAGATCGAGAAGCTGGCCGGGGCGGTGTCGTTGTCGGCCCGAGCCGACCTCGTGGGTGCGCGCTGATGGACACCGAGAAGCTGTTCGCCGCGCGGTTGTACGCGGTCCGGTGCCGTCCTTACCTGGCAACGGCTTTGTTCGCCCTGCACGTAGTGGAGTCGCGGCAGGTGCCGACGATGGCCGTGGACCGTCACTGGCGCTGCTACGTCTCACCGGCGTTCGTCTCCCGGACGCCGTTGGAGGAGCTGGCCGGCGTGTGGGTGCACGAGGTCTCGCACCTGCTCCGCGACCACCACGGGCGCGGCGACCGATACGCGATCGCTAACGAACTGGCCGGGCCGGGAGAGCGGTTGCGGATGAACATCGCCGCGGACTGCGAGATCAACGACGACGTGTTCGGCGACGGCCTGGAATGCGCCGAGGGCGCGGTCCAGCCGGAGACGTTGCGGTTGTCTCCGGGGGAGCTGATGGAGGACTACCTGCGCCAGTTCCGGCTCGGGCGGCTGACCAACGCGTTCGCGTGGCTCGACTGCGGCAGCGGCGCGGACGGCCTGGACCGGGCATGGGACCTGGGACCCGATGGCGCGCACGGGCTCAGCGTCCAGGAGCGCGACGCCGTCAGATTCCGCGTGGCACAAGGCATCAACGCTTCGCCGGGCTCAGTTCCTGCCGGCTGGCAGCGGTGGGCGGAGGAGGCGTTCCACCCGCCGCAGCCGTGGCGCGACCTGCTGGGCGCGGCCGTGCGTTCAGCGGTGTCCGGCCCCGGAGTGGGGGAGGACTACACCTACGGCCGCCCCGCACGCCGGTCAGCCAGCGTGCCCGGAGTCGTGCTCCCGAGCCTGCGCCGCCGTCCGCCGCGGGTCGTCGTAATCGTCGACACGTCCGGTTCGGTGAGCGACACCGAACTCGGGAGCGCGCTTCTGGAGATCGCCGCGATCGTCCGGGCGGTGGGTGGACGGCGTGACCTCGTCTCGGTCATGTCCTGCGATGCCGCCGCCCACATCACCGGGCCGTTGTGTGCTGCGGAAGGGATCCCGTTGATCGGTGGTGGTGGCACGGATCTGCGCGAGGGCTTCACTCGTGCGCTGCGCACACGCCCCGATGTGGTCGTCGCTCTGACCGACGGCCACACGCCGTGGCCCGACGCGAAACCCGCCTGTCGGACGGTGGTGGGGTTGTTCGAGCGGGAGCGTCGGGTGCGCGAGTACGACCCCGACTACCGCCCACGCCTGCCACCCGACTGGGCTCGGGTGGTGACGATCGGCTGAATCCGTAGAACCCTTCTACATCTGCTTCTTTCAGGTCATTTTGGGCCCGAAACGATAGTGGACGGAAGCGTCACGGCGCTAATTTCGAGCCATGCCAAAGCGAGTGTCCACAGTGCTGGGACGAGAGTTCGGTGAGCGCCTCCGCGAGATGATCGCACGAACCGGCATGAAGGAGGCTGAGCTCGCCCGGCGGCTCGGCTGGGAGCACGCCAAGTTGTCGGATCTCGTCAACGGCAAGGGTGGCACGTCGCTCGAAGAGTTCGCCTTCCTGCTCGGAGTGTGTGGCGTCAAGCCGGACGAGTTCCAGTATCTGAAGGGTCTGTTCCTGGAGTCGCGGGAGAAGGGGTGGCTGCAGGTCTACGAGTCAGTGCTGCCGCCCCACGTCCGGACGCTGATCCTGCACGAACGGCTCGCCAAGGAGATCGTGCACTGGAGTTCGCTGTTCATCTCCGGACTGCTGCAGATCGAGCCGTACGCGCGCGCCTTGGCCGAGGACTCGCCGTTCGTCGAGGACGAGAACATCTGGGAATGGGTCGCGGCTCGGACCGAACGCCGAGGAATCGTCGCGGGGCACAAGAAGTTCGTTTTCTATCTGTACGAACCGGTGCTGCACTCGCCGGTGGGTAGCGACGCAGTGTTGAGGGCGCAACTCCACGAACTGCTCCGCATGTTGGTGCGGCCGTACATCACCTTGCGAGTGCTTCCCGCGGGTCGCGCTTTGACCAGTGACTTCACCCTGCTGAAGTTCGAGAAGTACGAGCCGGTCGTCTTCGAAGGCGGGCTGAACTCGGCGTTGTTCCTCGACGACAAGGCATCGGTCAGCCTCTACCAGGACGCGCTGAAGATGATGGACCGCGTCGCCCTCGGTAAGGAAGAATCGAGGGAGTTGATCACCAGCATCGTGTCCTGAGGAGGCGACTCGGATGGCGGAGTGGCGGAAGAGCAGCTACAGCGCTACCAGCTCGGACTGCGTCGAGATCGGTCGCGGCATCGGTATCCGGGACTCCAAAGCGCCCGCCGCCCACGTGCCGGTGAGCCCGGCAGCGTGGGAGGCGTTCCTGCGGCTGGTCGGCGCCTGACCTACTTCAGGTGCACGAGCACCATTCCGTCGTTGCCCGGCGCCACCTCGACGCGCCGGTACAGCTTCTTCACGTGAGGCTGCTTCAGCATCGCGAGCACCCGGCCCCGCAGCTTCCCCGAACCCTTGCCCACGATGATCTCCACCAGCGGCACCTTCTCCCCGGCGGCCCGGAAGAGCACGGTGCGCACCGCGGCGGCGATGTCGCGGTCGCTGCGGTAGATCGGGTGCAGGTCGACGGTCAGTTTTTCTGGCACCCGGCCAGTGAATCAGTAGCCGCGGTCGGGCATGATCACCCACAGCACGAGGTAGACGACGAACTGCGGTCCCGGCAGAAGGCAGGACAGCAGGAACAGAAGGCGCACTGTGCCCGCCTTCATGCCCCAGCGCTGGGCGAGCCCCGCGCACACACCCGCGATCATCCGGTTGGTCCTGGGCCTGCTCAATGCAACTGTCGTGGTCATATACCCACAATGCGGCAACTAGTCCACCTGTTGCATCGGGGATGAACCCTGATTTCACCCGGACGAGCTAAAGCAGGTAACCCCGAGGCTGTGACCTGCGACTCCACGGTTGTCCCGAACCTTGGGAGGCCGAGATGAGCATTGCACTCCTCGTCGACGCGGTCTTCATCGCGGTGTACGTCCCACTGCTGTGGCGCGCTTGGCAGTGGCTTCGGACAAAGGAACTGAATGCGCAACCGTCGCCGTTGCGCAGCGTCACTCTCGCGGAGAGTCCCATTCCGCGGGCGGTGCCGATCGGCGTGCTCGCCATAGCGCACCTCGGTGGCAATCCCGTCGGCTACGGCGCGCTCGGGTTGCTGGGGCTGGTGGCCGGTGAGTCGGCGTGGCGCAACCGCGACCGGTGGGTGCGGGCGCACCTGTGGGCGTTGGGGCGCCTCAGGGTTCCGGCGGCGGTCACAGCTGTCGTGGTGGCGCTGCTGTTGTTCGGCGACACGAGGTCATTGCGGCAGCCCGGGGTCGGGCTCGCTATGTGGATCGCGGCCGTGGCGCTCGGGGCCAGTGTGTGGTTCGTGACGCGGCGGCTGGTGCTGACGTCGTGGCCGCAGAAGACGTGGCGCAGTGCCCGGCCGGAGCTGGGATCGTTGATACGGCTGGGTTTGTGCGTTCTGGTCGGGGCTGTCGGCTGGGTCTACGGGCCGCGGCAACTGACCGGGTACGCGGTGGTGCTCGGCGTCGTGGTGTTCCTCGGGTTGGTGTGGGTCGTCTGGGAGCAAGGGGACGCCGAAGCCGCGCGCAGCAAGCTCGGTGAGGCGAACGAGGCGCGGGTCAAGGCGGCGAACAGGCCGAACCAGGAACACCGGGTCGCGGCCATGCGGGTCGCGCGAACCTTCGCCGTGCTGCCGCTCGTCGCGCTCGGGATCGCTTACGTACCCATGGCTTACGAGCCGGACGGGCAGGGCGTGCCGACGGCGATGCGGGTGCTGGTGCTGACCGCGGTCGCGGTGCTGTTCGGCAACTGGCTGATGGCCCGCAGTGCCAAGGGGCCCTGGCACTCGCCGCATCACTGGTGGTTCACGGCGGCGATCGTCGTCATCACCAGCGGTTCACTCGTCGCGGTCGGTGCGATGGGACGCACGTTGCCGCTCGTGGTGGTGTTCCTGATGTTCGCCGGGCTGCTGCTGAGCGAGGCGCAGCGGTTCGCGGAGACCGTGCCGGTGCCGAAGGGGTTGCTGTTCCTCGGTTTCACGCGCACGCCGGTCGCGCTGCTGCTGACCCTGTGCCTCGCCGTCGGCGGGCTGAGCTATCCGACGGACGCCGTGGAGAGCTGGTCGACGAACCTCAGGCAGGTGGTGCGCATGGCGTCGACCGTCATGGCCTTCGAGCCCGCCAGCACCTGAAGCGCGAGGCCGTCCAGCATGCTCACCATCATGTTCGCCAGCTCCACCGGGTCGCCGGGCGCGTGGATGTCACCGGACGCCTGGCCGTCGCGGAAGATGCTCGCCACGATGTCGCGCCACTCGCCGTAGAAGCGCTCGTTGAGCTCCTGCAGCTCGGGGTTGCGGATCGCCTCGACCCACAGTTCGGCCCAGACCTTCCACGCCTCGACGGTCTCCGCGCCCTCGGGCAGGTACGACTCGACGACCATGCGCAACCGGGACAGCGGCGGCTCGTCCGACTCGAGGATCCAGCGGCGGCGCGTCACCGACAGTTCGAAGCAGTGCTCGAACGCGGCGTCGGTCAGCTCGCGCTTGGTCTCGAAGTAGTAGTGGACCGTTCCGCCGGACACGCCGGCGTCCTTCGCCACGTCGGACACCCGGAGGTGGCGGAAACCCTCTGCCGCGATCACCTTGCAGGTGGACGCGAGGATCTGCGCCTTGCGTTCGGCTTCCACGCTTGGACGGGGCATCCGTCACCTCCTGATTTACTCCGAACCTTACCGAAACAGGGCACGAAGCTTGCGCTTGTCGACCTTTCCCACGTTGGTGAGGGGCAATCGGTCAACGATCGTGACCCCTCTGGGCTGGTAAAGCTCACCCAGTTCGGCGACGACCGAATCACGGATTCTGTCGACATCGACATCCGAGCCGTCGGTGACCAGGAACAGGTGCACCGCTTCGCCGAGCGCCTCGTCCGGCTGCGCGACCGCCGCCGCCTGCCGGATACCGGGAAGCGTGACGAGGAAGTCGTCAAGCAACCGTGAGTAGACGTTGTCCGACGTCCGGCCGGTGACGATCACGTCCTTGCTGCGGTCGTTCAGGTAGAGGTGGCCGTCGTCGTCGAAGTAGCCCATGTCGCCGGTGTTGAACCAGCCGTCGGCCGTTTCGCTCAACGGAGGTTCGCCCCAATAGCCCTCCATCACGAACGGTCCGCGCACCCACACGTCGCCGTCGCGGGTCTCGACCTCCATGAGCGGGTGCGGTTTGCCGACCGTGCGCAAGGTGTCCGGCCGGTCGAGGTCGATCTCGGTGGCGGGCATCATCGTGATGCCCAGCGCCTCGGTCAGGCCGTAGCCCTGGTTGACGACCGGGCCCCACCTCTCGATCGCCTGCCGCAGCCGTCGCGGGGCGAGAGCCGACCCCCCGACCATCACGCTGAACTGCGGGCCCGGGCAGTCGGGGTGGTCGAGGACCTCGTACATCATCGGCGGCACGAAGACGGTCATGGTGACCTGCTCGTCGCGAGCCAGCCTGATGAACGTGTCCGCGTCGAACTTCGACGGGCCCAGCACGAGCTTCGACCCGCTGAGCAGTGCGGCCTTCGCCGTGGAGGCGCCACTGCCGTGGGTGATGAGGGTGTTGCACAGCAAGTTCATCGGAGGCATGGACGCGCGCGGATCCGAAGCGATGTCGCGGTTGGGCCGGTGCACCGCGAGCTTCGGCAGCCCGGTCGTGCCGCCGGTGTAGGAGACGGTCGAGAACTCGGGCGCGGGGGTGCGTTCTTCCGGCTCGCCCGGGAGGTCCTGGAGGTGCCAGCCGTCGATCTGAGTGCCGAACTCCGGGTCGACCACGACGCCCGCGACCTCGGCGCGTTCGACGAGCGCCTTGAGCTCTGCTGGGCCGGGCTCCGGAGGGATGTAGACCAGCCGGCCGCCTAGGAGGTGGACCGCCAGGTTCAGCAGGACCGCCTCGGGGGTGTTGCCGACGTACACACCCACACCGTCGCCAGGTTTGATGCCGCGTTGGACGAGTCCGTCGGCGAGTCGAAACAGCAGGTCGCGGGCCTGTGAGCGGGTCAGCCGGGTGTCGCCGCCGACGATTGCCTCGCGGTGTCCGTCCGTCGACAAGCGTTGCACCACGAGATCGACATAGTTGACGTGCGCCTTGGCCCGAGGACCAGGGTTTCCCGTGCGGTCATACCGCTCCCGGGGTGCTTCCTGATTCATCGCCCACCGCCTTCCTTAAGGGAGGACTTACCGAGGCTCCACAGGCGTTTCGCCTCTCCGCCCGTCCGGCGGCGAGGATGTTTTGAGCCGCGTTGCGGTCTCGGTGATGCCTTGACTTGCACATGGGGCAGGTCCATGTCCTGACGTGCAGCGTCATCGTGTCCGTGATTTGCCCACAACCGGAGCACATCTTCGAACTCGGTCGCCATCGCGACACTTTGTGCACCGTCCGGCCGTACTTCTCCGCTTTCTCTTCCAGCAATCGGACGAACTGCGCCCACCCGGCGTCCGAGATTGCTCGCGCCATCCGATGATTGCCCAGCATTCCCGCTATGTTCAGATCTTCCACGTAGACCGCTTGGTTCTCGCGGATCAGGCGGAAGGCCAGTTTGTGGTGAAGGTCGCGCCTGCAACGAGCCACCCTGCCGTGCTGTCTCGCAATCCTGCGGCAGGACTTCGCACGGTTGGCGCTGCCCTTGGCGCAGCGGGCTTTTTGTCGTTCCAGGCGGGTCAGCTTGCGTTGTTTGCCTGAAATATGTCTTGGGTTCGGGATTTCGGTGTGCTGTGCGTTGGTATTCACCACGGTCGCAAGAACGGCAATGCCGAGGTCGATACCTGCTTCCTGTTCTGTCAGCGGCAGTGGGGTTTGCTCGATCTCGACCACGAAGCTGGCGTAGAAGTGGCCATCTGGTTCCCGAATGATCGTCACCGAGCTGGGGACTGAGGGCAGATCGCGCGACCACCGAACCCGTATGTCTCCCACTTTGGCTATGTACAGCCGACCGTCGGGCCTGATGCTGAAGCCGTTGCGCGTGAGGCGGAACGACTGCCGTGTGGCCTTGCGGGACTTGAATCTCGGCCTGCCGATCTTGCGTCCCCGGCGCTTGCCCTTCATCGAGTCGAAGAAGTTCGTGTAAGCGCGGTGTGCGTCCCGCACGGACTGCACCAGCGCGACCGACGCGACCTCGGTCAGCCAGGACCTGTCGTGGCTGTTCTTCGCTTCGGTGATCACGCGCCGCTGCACATCCGTCGGTGATGGCTTCTCGCCGGCTCGGAATGCTTCGTCTCGGTACCGGATCGCGTCGTTGAACACGACACGGACACACCCGAACGTGCGTGCCAGCATGGCCCGCTGCGCGTCGGTCGGCTCGATCCGATAGCGATACCTGGCTCGCACAACGATGATCGTATTGGGTCCAGGCCGTCCCCTCTTCGCGGGTCGGATCCCGCGTGCAACGGGAAAGCCGGAGGCCATATCTCCTGTGTACTCCCTGGCCTCGTAGGCTGATCGGGTGGTCGCACCCCCCATCGCGCCGGAATCGCCGGAAATGCCCGTCCGCAGGCGCCGGTTGAGCCCTCCGGTGCTGTTGCGCATGGCACTCGCCGTCGGTGGCGGTGTGCTGATCTACCTCAGCTTCCCGCCGCGTCCGCTGTGGTTCCTGGCTCCGGTCGGGTTCGCGCTGCTGGCCTGGACGATTTACGAGCGCAGAGCACGGGCCGGGTTCGGGTACGGCGTGCTGTTCGGGCTCGGGTTCATGGTGCCGCTGCTGCGGTGGACGGGTGAGTTCGTCGGTCTGATCGCGTGGCTGCCGCTGGCTTTGGCGTGCGCGCTGATGATCTCGATCGGCACCACGGCGATGGCGGCGATCTCCCGCGTGCCGGGCTGGCCGTTGTGGGCGGCGTGCCTGTGGGTGGCGGACGAGGCGTTGCGCGGGGTGTTCCCGTTCGGTGGCTTCACCTGGGGCAAGATCGCGTTCGGGCAGCCGGAGGGGTGGTTCCTGCCGCTGGCGTCGCTCGGCGGGGCGCCGCTGGTGTCGTTCGCGGTGGCGCTGACCGGGTTCGGGCTGTTCTGGGTGCTCAAGAACTGGAAGCTCGGGGCGCCGCTGGTCGTGGTGCCGTTGCTCGCGGGGTTCGCGGTGCCGGTCGGGGTGGACGCCTCGGCCGGGACGGTGACGGTCGCGGCGATCCAGGGCAACGTGCCGCGCGCCGGGCTCGACTTCAACTCGCAGCGTCGCGCGGTGCTCGACAACCACGCTCGAAAGACCATGGAGCTCGCCGCCGATGTGGCAGCGGGCAAGGTGAAGCAGCCGGACGTCGTGATCTGGCCGGAGAACTCGTCGGACATCGACCCGTTCCGCAACGTCGACGCCGCCGCGGTGATCGACGCGGCCGCGAAGGCGATCAAGGCGCCGATCGCGGTGGGTGCCGTGGTGGTCGATCGCGGCGACGGGCTGCCGCGCAACCAGGTGGTGCTGTGGGACCCGGAGAAGGGGCCGACCGACACCTACACCAAGCGGAAGCTGCAGCCGTTCGGCGAGACGATGCCGATGCGCTCGTTCTTCCGGCTGTTCTCGTCCACCGTGGACCGTGCCGGTGTGTTCCAGCCCGGTTCGGACCCGGACGGTTTCGTCATGGGGCCCGCGAAGGTCGCACTTGACACATGTTACGAAGTGGCGTTCGACTCAGTCGTCCGCGACTCCGTGAAGGCCGGCGCGACGATCATCGCGATCCCGACGAACAACGCCACGTTCGGCTACACGGAGATGACCTACCAGCAGCTTTCCATGTCACGGGTACGTGCCGTGGAGCACGGCCGGGCGGTGGTCGTGGCGGCCACCTCAGGGGTCAGTGCGATCGTCCAGCCCGACGGTTCCGTCACTCAAAAGACTGGCCTGTTCGTGCCCGATGCCCTGGTCGCGACACTGCCGCTCAGGTCACAGACTACGCTGGCGACTTGGCTAGGAGCCTGGCCCGAGTGGGTGCTGACCGCTGCGGGCCTTGTGGCGTTGGCGCTGGGCTTCACACGACGACGGAAGGACTCGAATGGCGCAGCAGCCTGACCAGGAACTCGGGCAGGTGCTGGTGGTGATCCCGACCTACAACGAGCGGGACAACATCGGAAAGATCGTCAAGAGACTGCACACGGCACTGCCCGACGTGCACGTGCTGGTGGTCGACGACGGCAGCCCCGATGGCACCGGCCAGCTGGCCGACGAGATGGCCGCCGCCGACGACCGCGTCCACGTGATGCACCGCACCGAGAAGGCCGGCCTGGGCGCCGCGTACGTCGCGGGCTTCCAGTGGGCGCTCGACCGCGACTACGGCGTCATCTGCGAGATGGACGCCGACGGCTCGCACGCGCCGGAGCAGCTGCACCGCCTGCTGGACGCGCTGCCTTCCGCGGACCTCGTGCTCGGCTCGCGCTGGGTGCCCGGCGGCGAGGTCGTGAACTGGCCGGCGAAGCGCAAGTTCCTCTCGCTCGGCGGCTCGCTCTACTCGCGACTCGCCCTGGGCGCGTCGATCAGGGACATGACGGGCGGCTACCGGGCGTTCCGCGCGGACACCCTGCGCAAGCTGAACCTCGTCTCGGTCGCCTCCGCCGGCTACTGCTTCCAGATCGACCTGCTGTGGCGGACGCTGGAGCTCGGTTTCCGGGTGCGCGAGGTGCCGATCACGTTCCTGGAGCGCGAGTTCGGCGAGTCGAAGATGAGCGGCAACATCGTCCGCGAGGCGCTGATCCGGGTGACGAAGTGGGGGCTGCGCAGGCGCGGCAACCAGGTGAAGGCGCTGTTCACCGGCAAGAAGTAGGGTTCATCCACCTCGGACCGTCTGATCAGGACGGTCCGAGGTGTTCGGCTCAGGTCTCGTCGCAGGCAACGACGTCGGACTCGGCGTAGTCGATTCCTTCGGGTTCTTCATACACGGAGCCGTCACCGGGGTGAGGGCTGCCGTCCTCCCGCTCTGTCATATCTGAAGCTCGTTCGGGTCGATCCGCACGTTACCCGCGCCGTCGCATTACGATTCAAAATCGTTGCAGCGGAGGTGAGCGGTGGAGTGGAGTGCCGGAGCGGTCGCGCGGATGCTCGGCATCTCGCCGACAACCCTGCGCACCTGGGACCGCCGCTACGGCCTAGGGCCCAGCACGCGCCACGAGGGCAAGCACCGGCGGTACAACGATGACGACGTCGTGCGCCTCAAGCGCATGGTCGAGCTCACCGCGTCGGGTGTCGCGCCCGCGTCGGCCGCCGCCTCGCTGACGTCGTCCGGTGACCCCGACTTCTGGGCTGCGGCCGACGAGCTCGACGCGGCACGAATGCGCCGGGTGGCCGTGGGGCTGATCGCTCGCCACGGCGTCGTGCACACGTGGGACGCGGTGCTGATGCCGTTCCTGGTCGAGCTGGGTGAACGGGTGTCGGCGACGGCCTCCGGGGTCGAGGTCGAGCACGTCGCGAGCCTCAGCATCTCCGACGCGATGAGGGTGTCGGGGGCGGCGGCCGGGGTGCCGTCGGTGCTGCTGGCGTGTGCGCCGGAGGAGCAGCACAGTCTGCCGTTGGACGTGCTCGCTGCTGCCCTTGCCGAGCGGGGCCAAGCGTCGCGGAACCTCGGCGCTCGGGTGCCTGCCACCGCGCTGGTCAGTGCCGTGAAGCGGCTGGCGCCGGAGGTGGTGTTCGTGTGGGCACACGATCGGGTGCACGCGGATCAGGTGCCGTTGGCGGAGCTGGCCGGGACTCACGTGCTGGTGGCGGGCCCAGGTTGGGAGGACGTGCCGCTTTCAGGAGACGTCCAGCGCGTGGGCACGCTCGCCGCTGCGGTTGAAACGATTTTGAATCGAATCTAGACTTCGGGGCATGGGCCTCGCCGACCGGATGATCCGCCTGCTGTGGGCGGTCGGGGGCGAGGAGGTGGCCGAGCGCGTCCTGCGCGCGCACTGGAAGGTGCTGCCGTCCGACGACCCGGCGGGGCGTGCCTTGAGGGGCAGGCTGGTCGAGGCGTTGCGGTGGGAGCTTCCCGGCGTCGCCGACCAGATCCGTCAGGCAGTGCTGGCGGACGAGATCTCCCTGCTCGACGACGCCGAACGCGCGGCCCCGAGTCGCGCGACGGTGCTCGCCATCATCCGCGCTCTGCCATTCGGGAGTTCCTCATGACGACGTTGCCGCTGCGGCACCACCCCGTCCGGGTGCTGTTCGTGTTCATCGTGGCTGTCGTCGTGACCGCCGTGGTCGGATCGCTGTTCTCGATCTCGGCCGGCGACGAGTACCTCGCGCTGCGCCGTCCGGGCTGGGCACCTCCCGCGTGGCTGTTCGGTCTTGTGTGGACGGTGCTGTACGCGATGATCGCGGCGTCCGGGTGGCTGGCGTGGCGGAACGGCGCGTCGCGGGCCGAGCTGACCGTGTTCGGGGTGCAGCTGGTGCTGAACGCGGCGTGGACGCCGTTGTTCTTCGGGCTCGGCTGGTACGGGGTCGCGTTCGCCGAGATCGTGCTGCTGTGGCTCGCGATCGTCGCGGTGGTGGTCGTGTTCTGGTGGCGCAGCAGGGCCGCCGCGCTGCTCCTCGCGCCCTACCTGGCGTGGGTGAGCTTCGCGGCGGCCCTCAACGTGTCGATCGCCGTCCTCAACTGACGGGCACGAACTCCCGCAGCACCTCGTAGCCGGTGACCGCGGGGGCGCCGGCCGGTTCCGGGCCCAGCACACGAGCCAGCACGGGGCCGAGGGTCTCGCGGAAGAAGCGGTCGGCGTGGTCCTTCGTCTCCCACACGGCGATGATCTGGAACTTGCCGTCGGCCTGGCAGGCGTAGCGGGCGCGCAGGCCGTCCGGGACGAGTGCGCCCATCATCTGGTCGAGCTTGTCCAGGGACTGGGTGGGCGGGGTCGCGATGGTGAGCCACATGGTGTTCCTCCTCGGTGCGGTGTGGCTCCAAACCTAGGAAGAACGAGCTGGTCAGCCATCCGCCGGAGTACTCGGACGGGTACTCATCCACGCCGCGATCTGGGTGCGGGTGCTGAAGCCGAGCTTGGTCAGGATGTGCTGGACGTGGTTCTGCGCGGTGCGTTCGGAGATCACCAGCCGCGTGGCGATCTGGCGGTTGGTCAGGCCGTCGGTGACCAGCCGGGCCACCTCGTGCTCGCGGCTGCTCAGCTCGGCCACGGTGAACGCGGTCATGCCCAACGTGCGGATGGCGCGGTCGGCGGCGCGTTGCACGGTGTCGGCGTCACGGCCCAACGCGCGCAACGCGGCCGCGAGATGCCAGCGAGCCTCGGCCGCGAACGCAGCCGCGCCCGCCTGAGACGCCTCGTCCTTGGCGGCGGTCAGGTCCACGACAGCGTCCTCGTACTCACCCAAAGCCAGGCGCCCGCGGCCCAAGGCCAGCGACGCAGGCCCCATGTACGCGACGCCGTTGCCGGCCGCGTGCTCGCCGCGGAACGCCTCCAGGCGCGGCAGGATCTCGGCGAGGTCGTCGAGCAGGCCCAGCCCTGATGTGACGAGCACGGCGTCGACCAGGCCCGGCACCACGAAGAACGCGGGCAGGTCCCAGTCGGCGATCGGGCCGCTGCGGCGGTACCACTCCAGTGCCTCGTCGCGGAAACCCGCGCGCAGCAACAGGAACGCCCGCGTCAGCTTCGACATCAGCCGGAACCGCGGCGGCGGGTCGTGGAAGTGGCGGGCCAGCTCCAAACCGTCCTCGGTCGGGCTCAGATGACACGCCAGACCGCACTGCAACGCGAAGTACGCGCCGGAAGCCGGTTCGCGTTCGATCACCCGCATGCGGTCGTAGGCGTGCCGGCCGACCGAACGCGCCTCATCGAACCGTCCCTGCGCCTGAGCCAGGCAGGCCGTCACGATCTCCAGGTGCCACAACGGAACCGCGCCGCCGACCCGGTCGCAAGCGAGCTTCAAAGCGGGCAGTTCTTCCTGTGCGGCAGCGAGTGAGCCGCTCTCGATCAACGCGTGGATCCGCCACATCGAGCCCCACATGGCACCGCGGGGACTCCTCGTGCGGTGCGCGAGGTCGATCATCTCGGTGGCGAGCCCGAGCCGTTCCGCACGACCGGACGGGCCGGGGCACGCCTCCTGCCGGGCGTGCAGGGCTTCGGCGAGCGCGCGGTCGTCGCCGCTCTGCCGCGCCAGCACCAGGGCTTCGCTGCTCACCGAGTCGAGGCGGTGCTGTTCGCCGCGGTAGAACGCGAGATGGCTGCGCTGGGCGAGCAGCCGCGCGCGGGTCGCGGGACTGACCGGCTGCCGGAGTGCGTTGTCGCACAACGGGGTCGCGACCGCGTTCACCCCGGCGCCCGGTGCGGCTTCGAGCACCAGCGCGGCCTCGGCGAGCTGTTCCGGCGTCGAGGCCAGCTCGGCGGCGCGCTGAGCGGCTTCGACACATCCCGCGAGATCACCCGAGAAGTAAGCCGCGCGGCCCAAGGCAACCTGCACCTCGCAGCTGTCCTGAATGGACGCCGCAGCCCGGTAGAGCCGCACGCCTTCCTCGTAGGCCAGCCGCCGCACCGCGTCCTCGGCCGCGCGGATCGTCCACGCACGCGCCAGTTCTGCTTCCCCGCAAGCACTCCAGTGCCGGGCAACGTCGGCATAGCGCGTGCTGTCGGTCATCGCCGACGCGATCCGGCGGTGGATCGCCCGGCGTTCGGCGGTGGTGAGCGAGGCCTCGACGGCATCGCGGGTCAGCGCGTGCGTGAACCGGTGCCCGGTCGCGTCGATCAACGGCGTGGCCTCGTCCAACGCGGAGATCGGCAGCCCGGAAGCGCTGGCGGCGAGGTCAACGTCGAAGTCGCGACCGATCAACGCGGCTGTGCGCACCAGCTCCCGCGCATCGGACGACAGCCGCGCGAGACGCCCGGTCACGATGTCCCGGACGCTGCGCGGCGGCTGGTCCGGGCGCCAAGTCCCGTCGTCCACCGCACGTGCGATCTCCGTGACGAACAAGGGGTTTCCGCTGGTCAACGACATGACCGCGGCAGCACGCTCAAGGCCGACCAGCTCGGCGACCTCGTCGTGGGACAGGCCGTGCAGGTCGATGCGCAGCACCGCCGAGCGCATGAGATCAGCGACCGCCGGGCACGGGTCGCGGAACGTCGCGAAGATCAGCACCGGCCGCAACTGGGTGGCGAGGTGGGAGAGCACGAGCAACGACGCCTGGTCGGCCCAGTGCACGTCCTCGAGCACGATCACCAGGCCGGGACGGTCCAGCGCGGAAGCGACCGCGTCGAACACCCGGAATCTGTCCTGCGGCACCTCGGCGTCGTGTGCCAGCACCACGTCGGGGTCAGCGCCGACCGCCTTCAGGACCTGCCGCCACGGCCAGAACGCCGGCGCGCCAGACGTTTCGACGCAGTGCCCCCACACGACCTCACGACCCAGCGCGAGCGCATGCCCGGCCAGCTCCTGGGCGAGCCTCGTCTTGCCGATGCCGGGCTCACCGCCGCACAGCACCAGCCCGCCGCTCTCCGCCGCCAGCCACGACCGCGCCATCGCGAGCTCGCGACTCCGCCCCACCACCTTCACGTCCCGGATATCGCCCGCACCCCGGAACACGTTTCGAATAATCGGTTGAGCCAAACCCGTCAGAACCCTCAAGATAGTCACATCACCGCAGCTCAGAGCGGTAGAAAATGCATTTGCACAATGGTGGAGATGGGGCTGTGGAGCCCCGCCCGTCTGTAAAACGGGAGCTCCGGCAAAGGCGGTTCGACTCCGTCCTCCACCACTTGGACGTTGCGCCACCGGGGTGACCCGGGGCAACGCCCCCGTTCCGCCCCACGACATACAGGGGTGGAAGGGGGACTACATGTCCATCGATGTTCAGCAACCGCGCTCGCTCGGCCTCGTCGGCAGCCACGTCCTGATCGGCGGCACCGCGGGCCGAGCGTTCGAGGCGCAGTTCAACTACCGCATCCACGAAGGGCACGACGAGGTCACCGGCGGGTTCATGGCCGGCGACGGCACGGGTGGCCACGGCCAGTTCCAGGTGAGCGTCGACGTGTCCGGTGCGTCGTTCGCGCTCGACCGGCTCTACGTCGAGGTGTTCTGGGTGTCGCCCAAGGACGGCGCCGAGCTCGACAAGATCATCGTGCCGGTGGTGTACGGGCCGCGGATCGTGCCCGGCTACCGCGTCTACCAGGAGTACACGGTCAAGGCCGGCGACACGCTCTGGGGGATCGCCCAGCAGTTCTACGGCAACGGCAACCTCTACACCCGGTTGGTCCGCGCGAACCCGCACATCATCACGAACCCCAACGTGATCCACCCCGGGGATGTGATCCGAGTTCCGCAATCCTGATCAACAGACGCTCTGGGCCGACCGCGAGTTCGGGAAGCTCTGGCTCGCCAGGGTGATCTCGACCGCCGGGTCCGCGGTGTCGGGCGTCGCGCTGCCCGTCCTCATGTACTCGCTCACCGGCAGCGCCGTGCACACGGCAGCACTCGCGGCACTGACCGCCGCGCCGTACCTCGTGTTCGGGCTGCTCGCGGGCGCGCTCGTGGATCGCATGCACCGGCGCACGGTCATGGTCGTCACGGACCTCGTCAGCGCCGGGCTCCTCGCGAGCGTGCCCGTGGCGGCGGCCGCCGACGCACTCAAGCCACTGCACCTGCTGCTCGTCGCCGGGGGAGTGGCGAGCGTGAACGTGTGGTTCGACGCGGCCAACTTCGGCGCCGTGCCCGCGCTCGTCGGCTGCGAGAACCTCATCAAGGCGAACAGCGCGATCTGGAGCGCCTCCACCGCCGTGCACATCGCGGCCCCGTCCGCGGCCGGAGTCCTCATCGCGGCCATCGGCCCGGCCGGGACGATGGCTCTCGACGCGCTCAGTTTCGCTGTTTCCGCCGTGCTCGTCCGAATGATCCTGAGGCCGCTGAACCAGGCCCCGGAACCGCGAATCTCCCTCAAAGCGGACATCCGGGAGGGACTGGAGTTCCTCTGGAGGGAACCCACAGTCCGGCTCTTCACCGCCTTGGGGGTCGGTCAGGCGATCGCGGGCGGCGCGGTGTCCGGTCTGATCGTCGTCTACGCCTTCCGCGTCTTCGCCGCCCCGGAACAGGTCGGAGTGCTGTTCAGCGCGCTGGCCGCCGGGTCGTTCGCCGCGACCGTCCTGATGCCCAAGATCAGCGAAGCGTGCCCGCCCCGTCGAGTGACGACATCAGGACTGTCCGCAGGGGTCGGTGTGCTCGCGCTGCTGGCCGGAGTGGACCTGTGGTGGCTCGCCGTGGCCTGCACCGCGCTGTGGGGCCTGACCTCGACGATCGTGATCGTCAACGGGCTCACCGTGCGTCAGCTCGCGACGCCCGACCGGCTACAGGGGAGGGTCAACCTGGCCGGACGCATGGTGACCTTCGGAATCGGGCAGCCCACGGGGGCGCTGGCCGGGGGAGTTCTGGCCGACGCGCTGTCGGTGCGGGCCGCTTTGGTCATCACAGCGCTACCGCTCGTGTTCGCCGCGTTGTTCGGGTGGTCGCGGGTGAAGCCGTGAGTTGGGCCACGGGCTCAAGTGATCCTGTGCCGAGGACCTGGTTGCTTGTTGGTTTCATACAAAGCACGCTGCTCAACTCGCTTCGATCTAGCGGTTTTCCTACCGGGTAGTAGACGAGAGTGTGTACATCGATTGAGCGGCGACTGCCGCTGAGGTTTGTGCGTCCGCGAGGAGTCAAGTCGTTGTTCAGTCGTGTAGCGATCGTCAACCGCGGGGAAGCCGCAATGCGGCTGATCCACGCCGTCCGTGAGCTCGCCGCCGAGTCAGGGGAACGGATCGAGACCGTCGCCCTGTACACCGATGTGGACAAGTCGGCGCCCTTCGTGAGGGAAGCCGACCTCGCCTACAACCTCGGCCTGGCGGCTGACCGTCCGTACCTCAACCTGAAGGTGCTGGAGCAGGCCCTCGTCGACACGAAGGCCGACGCCGCGTGGGTCGGCTGGGGCTTCGTCGCCGAGATCCCCGAGTTCGCCGAGCTGTGCGAGAAGGTCGGCGTCACGTTCGTCGGCCCGTCCGCCGAGGCCATGCGCAAGCTCGGTGACAAGATCGGCTCGAAGCTGATCGCCGAGGAGGTCGGCGTTCCCGTCGCGCCGTGGTCGCGCGGTGCCGTCGAGAACCTCGAGCACGCGTTGAAGGTGGCCGAGGAGGTCACCTACCCGTTGATGCTGAAGGCGACCGCCGGTGGTGGTGGCCGCGGCATCCGCAAGATCACCTCTCCCGAGGAGATGGAAGAGAACTTCGACCGCACCAGCCAGGAGGCCGCGCGCGCGTTCGGCTCCGGCGTGATGTTCCTGGAGCGCCTGGTCACCGGCGCCCGGCACGTCGAGGTGCAGGTCATCGCCGACGGCCAGGGCACGGCGTGGGCGCTCGGCGTCCGCGACTGCTCGGTGCAGCGGCGCAACCAGAAGATCATCGAGGAGTCGGCGTCCTGCGTGCTGGAGCCGTCGCAGGTCGACGACCTCAAGGCGTCGGCCGAGCGGCTCGCGAACGCCGTCGGCTACCGCGGCGCGTGCACCGTCGAGTTCCTCTACCACCCCGGTGAGAAGCTCTTCGCGTTCCTGGAGGTCAACACCCGCCTGCAGGTCGAGCACCCGATCACCGAGATCACCACGGGCTTCGACCTGGTCAAGGCACAGCTGCACGTCGCGGGTGGCGGCAAGCTGGAAGGCGCGAAGCCGGTCGAGCAGGGCCACGCCGTCGAGGCCCGCCTGAACGCCGAGGACCCTGACCGCGACTTCGCGCCGTGCCCCGGCACGATCGTTCGGCTGGAGTTGCCCGCCGGTCCCGGTATCCGCGTCGACACCGGTGTGGCCGAGGGCTCGCAGATCCCGTCCGACTTCGACTCGATGATCGCGAAGATCATCGCGTACGGCCGCGACCGCGACGAGGCGCTCGGCAAGCTGCGCCGTGCCATGGCCGAGACGACCGTGATCATCGAGGGCGGCACGACGAACAAGAGCTTCGTCCTCGATCTGCTGGACGAGCCCGCTGTCATCGACGGCTCGGCCGACACGTCGTGGATCGACCGCGTCCGCGCCGACGGTGGCCTGATCTCGCACCGCCACTCCGCGATCGCCCTCGCCGCCGCCGGTATCGAGGTGTACGAGGACGAGGAGCAGATCAACCGCACCGAGCTGCTGGCGTCCTCCCGTGGTGGCCAGCCGCGCACGAACCACGAGGGCGCGGTCAAGCTGGAGTTCGTGCTGCGCGGCCAGCCGTACATCGTCAACGTGGCCCGCGTCGGTTCCGCGAAGTACCGCGTCGGTGTGTCGGCTGCCGACTCCGACGTGGTGCTGACCGGTGACGTCGACGTCGAGCGGTTCGACCACCACGTCGGCACGATCACGGTCAACGGCACGCGGTTCCGCGTCGTCACCGGCACGTCCGGCCCGGTCCACCAGGTCGAGGTCGACGGCGTCACCCACCGCGTCACCCGTGACGAGGGCGGTGTCCTGCGCTCGCCGATGCCCGCGCTGGTCGTCGCGACTCCGCTGGAGGTCGGCGCCGAGGTCGAGGCCGGCGCTCCGGTGCTGGTGCTCGAGGCGATGAAGATGGAGACGGTGCTGCGCGCGCCGTTCCGCGCTCGGCTGAAGGAGCTCAACGTCGTCGTCGGCACCCAGGTGCCCGCCGGTGGCGCGTTGCTGAAGCTGGAGGAGATCGAGGACGCCGACGGCGCCGTCGAGGAGCAGAAGTCCGAGTCCACTGTGGAGCTCGAACTGCCCGCGCCGCGCACCGACGTGCTGCCCGAGGAGCTCGTCACGCGGGGTCTCGACGACCTGCGGAACCTGTTGCTGGGCTTCGACACCACGGCCGCCGACACCGAGCGCGTGCTGTCGAACTACATGGGTGCGCGGCACGACCTGCTGGAGCGGCCCCTCGTCGCCGAGGCTCGCTTGCTCGCGATCTTCGCCGACCTGTGCGACCTGTCGCGCAACCGTCCGGCCGGTGAGGAAACCAAGCCGGAGAACCACATCCACTCTCCGCGCGAGCACTTCCACACCTATCTGAAGACGCTGGACGCGGACCGCGCGGCGCTGCCGGAGGGCTTCCGGGCCCGTCTGCAGAACGTGATCGGCCACTACGGCATCACCGAGCTCGACCGGACGCCGGAGCTGGAGCAGGCCGTCTTCCGGATCTTCGTGGCGCTGCGCCGCGGCGTGTTCGACGCGGCCGTCGCGACGACCCTGCTGCGCCAGTGGGTGCAGGAGGCGCCGCCGGTCGAGTCCGAGCAGGTACAGGTCGGCCTGGTGCTGGAGCACATCGTCGCCGCGACGCAGGTCCGCTACCCGGCGGTCGCCGACCTGGCTCGCAGCGTCGTGTTCACGTGGTTCGCGCAGCCGTTGGTGCGCCGCAACCGCGCCCGCGTGCACAGCGAGGTCCGCAAGCACCTGATCCACCTGGACGCGCAGCCCCAGGCCGCTGACCGCGAGGAGCGGATCGCGGCGATGGTGGCGTCCGCGGAACCGCTGGTGCGTCTGCTCGGACAGCGGATCGGCAAGCCCGGCGCGGACAACACCCCGTTGCTGGAGGTGCTGGCCCGCCGCTACTACACCAAGAAGGCGCTGGAGAACCCGCGCGTCAAGGGTGCGTTCTTCGTCGCGGAGAACGCGCCGGAGAAGACGCGTCTCGTGTCGACCGCGGTGGAGTTCCCTTCGCTGCCGGGCGCCGTCGGCGAGATCGTCTCGTACGCCAACGGAAACGCGGTCGTCGCGGACCTCTACGTCAACTGGGTCGACGGCCCGTCCGACCAGGACGAGATGGCCGCCGGTCTGGGCGCCGCCCTGGCCGCGCACCAGCTGCCGCCGACGATCACCCGCATCACCACCACGGTGGCGGGCCGTCGCGGCGAGTCGATGCACCACCACTTCACGTTCCGCCCGTCGTCCAACGGGTTCGCCGAGGAGAGGCTGGTGCGCGGGCTGCACCCGCGCATCGCCGAACGCATGCAGCTGGAGCGGTTGCGGGAGTTCGACCTCACGCGTCTGCCCTCTGTGGACGAAGACGTCTACCTGTTCCGCGCGGTCGCCAAGGCGAACAAGTCCGACGAGCGTTTGGTCGCTCTCGGCCAGGTTCGCGACCTGACGCCGTTGCGCGACGACGACGGCAGGATCGTCGCCCTGCCTGCCGCCGAGGACGTGCTGGCGACCTGTCTGGACGGTATTCGCCGGGCACGTGCGCAGGCCGGTGGCCGGACGCGCCTGGCCACCAACCGGGTCGTGCTGTACGCGTGGCCGCCCACCGAGCTGGGGTCGAAGGACCTCGACGCGGTCGGTTCCCGTGTGCTGCCCACGACCACCGGCCTGGACCTGGAAGAGGTCCTGTTCCTGGCGCGGCGCAAGGACCCCGTCTCCGGTGAGCTCACCGACATCGGTGTGCGCATCGCGAACGACGCGGGCGCCGGCGTCTCGTTCTCGTTCGTGCAGCCGCCGACCGAGCCGATCCAGCCGCTCGACGACTACCGCCAGAACGTCCTGCGCGCCCAGTCGCGGGGCACGATCTACCCGTACGAGCTGGTCGACATGCTCGTCGGCGACGGCGGGTCCTTCGTGGAGCACGACCTGGTCGACGGCGCGCTGGTGCCGGTCGACCGTCCGCGTGGTGGCAACAAGGCGGGCATCGTCGTCGGTGTCGTGACGACGCCCACCCCGGCGTACCCCGAGGGCATGAAGCGCGTCGTGCTGCTGGGCGACCCGACGAAGTCTCTCGGTGCTCTGGCCGAGCCCGAGTGCTCTCGAGTGATCCACGCTCTGGACCTCGCATCGGAGCTTTCCGTTCCGCTGGAATGGTTCTCGCTCTCGTCCGGCGCGAAGATCTCGATGAGCTCCGGTGTCGAGAACATGGACTGGGTCGCGGCGGCGCTGAAGCGGGTCGTCGAGTTCACCCAGGCCGGTGGCGAGATCAACATCGTGGTCAACGGCATCAACGTCGGCGCCCAGCCGTACTGGAACGCCGAAGCCACGATGCTGATGCACTGCAAGGGCATCCTGGTCATGACGCCGGACTCGGCGATGGTGCTGACCGGCAAGCAGGCGCTGGACTTCTCCGGCGGTGTCTCCGCCGAGGACAACTACGGCATCGGTGGCTACGACCGCGTCATGGGCCCGAACGGCCAGGCGCAGTACTGGGCACCCAACCTGCGGTCTGCTTTTGATGTTTTGCTGGCTCACTACGAGCACAGCTACATCGCGCCCGGTGAGCCCGGCCCGCGTCGGGTGTCCACTTCGGACCCGTCGTCTCGCGATGTCTCGTCGTACCCGCACGTCGTCGGCGACAGCCCGTTCATGACGGTCGGCGAGATCTTCTCGATCGAGTCGAACCCGGACCGCAAGAAGCCGTTCGACATCCGCACGGTGATGCGCGCGCTGTCCGACCAGGACCACGACGTCCTGGAGCGCTGGGCGGGCATGGCCGACGCCGACACCGCGGTCGTCCAGGACGTGCACCTCGGCGGCATCCCGGTGACGTTGCTGGGCATCGAGTCGCGCGGCGTCTCCCGCACCGGCTTCCCGCCCACCGACGGCCCGGACACCTACACCGCCGGCACGCTGTTCCCGAAGTCGTCGAAGAAGGCGGCCCGCGCGATCAACGCGGCCTCGGGCAACCGGCCACTCGTCGTCCTGGCGAACCTGTCGGGCTTCGACGGCTCGCCCGAGTCGATGCGCGAGCTCCAGCTGGAGTACGGCGCGGAGATCGGCCGCGCGATCGTCAACTTCTCCGGCCCGATCGTGTTCACCGTGATCTCGCGCTACCACGGCGGCGCGTTCGTGGTCTTCTCGAAGGCCCTGAACCCGTCCATGACCGTGCTGGCCGTCGAAGGCTCCTTCGCCTCGGTCATCGGCGGCGCCCCCGCCGCGGCCGTGGTGTTCGCCCGCGAGGTCGACGGCCGCACGGCCAACGACCCGCGCGTGAAGAAGCTGGAGACCTCGGTGTCCGAGGCTCTTGGTGCCGAACGCGCGGCGCTCACCGCCGAGCTCGCCTCGACGCGTCAGGCCGTGCGGACCGAGAAGCTGAACGAGATGGCCGCGGAGTTCGACCGCGTCCACAGCGTGCAGCGCGCGGTCGAGGTCGGGTCGGTGGACGCGATCATCTCGGCTGCCGAGCTGCGGCCGGCGATCATCGCGGCGATCGAGAACGGCCTCGCCCGTTCGTAACCTCTAGGGTTGAGCCCGGTCGCCCCGCGTTGGGGCGGCCGGGCTTCTTCCTGGGGGAACCGTGAACGACGCGCTGGCCGACATACTCGACCGCCAAGCAGCCGAGTCCGAATCCGAGCAGCTGCTCGGAGCGCTGGTCGACCACGGGGTGTTCGTTCCCGTGCACGCCAACGGGTCCGTGGTGTTCCTCAAGGGCTCGGACGACGAGCCTGTCCTGCCCGGCTTCGTCAGCGAAGCGTGCTGCGCCGACAAGCTGCCGGACGCGGCCGGATCCGTGCACTGCGACGCCCTGCGCCTGGTGGACATCACGCAGCAGACGGGCGTCGGTGGCCTGGCCCTGCACTCGGATCACGGCTGGGCGCGCGTGCCCACCCCGCTGCTGCTCCACACGTTGCGTCAGCGAGGCCTGCGGGGCGCGGGACAGGAGCTCCTGCTGCGCCCGACCACCCACCCGGTGGCTCTGGCCCTGCGAGAGGCCCTGGGGCGCCGTCTTCCCGAGTTCCCGGCGATCCGGGCGGTCTGGGTGTCGCAGGCGCGATGGCGCGACACCGGAGCGGAGCACCTGATGCTGCACCTGGCCGTGGACGAGCCGCTTCCGTCGGCATCGGGGGAGCGGCTGATGGAGGTCCTGCTCGCTGAGGTGCCGCTCGGTGACGAGGCCCCTCAGCTGGGCACACTCGCCCTCAACGTCGCCACCCACGCCGACTCGATCGCCGAGCTGGACGCGTTGGAACTGGATCCGGTGAGGGCGCCCCAACAGCGGCCCAAGCGGTGGTGGCGCCGGTGATGCGCGACCTCACCGAACTCGTCGACGTCGACGAGCCGGGCTGGCCCGTGGTGGTGGAGGCGCTGGCCGAGGGGGATCACGCCGCACTGCCGCCGGACTCGGAGGCCTGCCGCGCGACGCTGCTGCAGTTGCAGGTGACAGCGCGGTCGTTGCTGGGCGCCGTGACGCTGAACAGCGGTGGGCTGTTGCTGCACCACGGCTGGCTGCGCGTCTACGGCGGATCGGGTGCCGACCTGCCGAGCCTGGCCGAGGTGAACGGGTTCCCCGCGGATCCCGACCCGTCGTGGGCGCCACAGGCGGGATTGGTCCTCGCTCATGACGTGCTCGGCGGTGCGTTCGCCTTGAACGGCATGGACTGCGCGTCGTACGGGCGGCCGGGTGAGCCGGGCCAGGTCGTCTACTTCGCGCCGGACTCGCTGGAGTGGGAGACCTTCGACGGCGGGCACAGCGCGTGGCTCATGTGGATGCTGGAGGGCGGCCTGGAGGAGTACTACTCCACCGTGTTCTGGCCGACCTGGCGGGACGAGGTGGCACAACTCGGCCTGCGCGACGTGATCACCATGTTCCCGCCGCTGTTCTCCAAGGAGGGCGCGGAGGACGTCGCAGGCACCACGCGCAGCGCCGTCTCGATGCGGGAGCAGCTCGCCTTCCAAGCGGACTTCGCGGGCCAGTTCGGTTTGCCCGATCCAGGACCGCTCGGGAAGGTGTGAGGGTGGACGACTGGAAACAGGACCGGATCGGGTCGTCGTTGCGCGGCCTGAACCCCACCGTGCTGCGGCGCCTCAACGCGGGCTTCGCGGCCATCGGTGACGTGCAGTTCCTACCGGGCTACTGCGTCCTGCTGGTCGACACACCGAACGTCGAGCGCCTCACCAACCTGCCCAAACGCCGCCGCCTGGAATTCCTGGCAGACCTGGAACTCCTCGGCGAGGCGGTCGAACGCGTCTGCGCCCGCCGCGACGAGGGGTTCCGGCGGGTCAACCTGGAGATCCTCGGCAACACCGACCCCTACCTGCACGCCCACGTCTGGCCGCGCTACGACTGGGAACCGCCGGAGATCGTCAGCCGCCCGGTGTGGCTCTACCCGCAGGAACGCTGGTCCGACCCGAAGACCGTGCTCGGGCCTGAGCACGACGACCTGAGGTCTGAGCTCACCGCGGAGATCGACCTTCTGCGTTCGTGACGCCGAACGGGATGTGCACGCACGGCACGGTCTGGATCAGGTGCCCCCGCTGGTCGTCGAAGAAGATGTGCGGCTTCAACACGTCGAGGATCGGCGCTTTCTTCAACCCGCCCAGGAAGAACGCGTCGTTCACCGTCAGCCCCCAGGCCTTGATGCTGTTGATCGCGCGCTCGTGGGCAGGAGCGCTTCGAGCCGTCACCACCGATACCCGCACCTGATCCTCCGCCACCCGCTGAATCCTGTTGATCCCCGCGAGGAAGTTCCGCAACGGCCCGGGATCCAGAGGCGTCACCACGTTCAAAGCCTCGTGCCGCTGGAACTGGTCGAGGCCACCGGACTGGTAGATCCGCTCGGCCGCGTCGTCCGCCAGCACCCCGTCGAAGTCGAACGCGATCCGCAACGCCGGATCGTCGTCGTCCTGAAAGGACGACTGCATCACCTGCCCGGCGGGCAGTCCGGCGGCCGTGGCCTTGCGCACGTCGTTTTCGTGCGCTGACAGGAACAACGACATGTTCAGCGCGGGCATGTACTCGTGCGGCGCGCGTCCCTCGGTGAAGATCGCTCGCGTGATCGGCAGCGAGTGATGAGCCGCCGACCGCAGGATTCGCAGCCCGGTGTCGGGGGAGTTGCGGGACAGCACGATCACCTCGACCAGCGGTCCCAGCGAGTTCAGCCCCAGCAGCCGGCGGATGAACGGGAACGCGACGCCGGGCGCGAACGGCTCGTCGAGGTGCAACGACTGAAACGCGCGGTAAGCCTCCTCGCCCTCGGACGAGAACACGGCGTCGGACGCGGACAGGTCGAACAGCGCGCTCGACGCGACGCCTACGACCAGCACGTTCTCCAGGCTGGGTGCCATGTCACAGATGGTACGGAGGTCTTTTCTGGTACGGTCGTACCAATGTACTGGTTGGTGCTGGTCGTGTCGGGAGTGCTGGAGGCCGTCTGGGCCACGGCGCTCTCCGCATCACAAGGTTTCCGCAGACCCTGGCCGACAACGGTGTTCGCGATCTCGATGACCGCGAGCGTCGTCGGCCTCGCCTACGCCATGAGTGGAATCCCGGTCGGCACGGCGTACGCGGTGTGGGTCGGCGTCGGAGCCGTGCTGACGGTGCTGGTCGCGGTGCTGCGCAAGGAGGAGAAGCTCGGCGTCGCCAAGGCGCTGATCCTCGCGGCCTTGATCGGCTGCGTCGCGGGCCTGAAGGCGGTGAGCTAGATGTACTGGGCGGTTCTGCTGGTCAGCGCCGTGCTCGAAGCCGTGTGGGCGACGGCGCTGTCGAACGGCGACTACGTCATCTTCGCGATCACCGCGACCCTGAGCATGGTCGGGCTTTCCGTTGGTATGAAACGGATCCCCGTCGGCACCGCGTACGCCGTGTGGGTCGGCATCGGCGCGGCCCTGACAGTCGCGTGGGCGATGATCGCCGGTGAGGAAACCGTCTCCGTGTGGAAGATCGTGTTCCTCACCGGGATCATCGCCTGCGTGATCGGCCTGAAGTTCCACAAGTCAGAAGGAAAATCAGTTGAAGCGCCACTGCTGGTTGGCGGTTCCGGCGCAGTCCCAGAGCTGAAGCCTGGTGCCGTCGGCGGAACTGGGGCCAGTGGCGTCGAGACATCTTCCTGACGCCACGTTGCGCAGCTGGCCGTTCGCCTCGGACGTCCACTGCTGGTTGCCCGCTCCGCTGCAGTCCCAGAGCTGGGTGACAGCGCCGTTGGCGGTACCGGACGCGTCGAGGCACTTGCCCAGGGCGCGGACGGTGTTGCCGTTGCGGGACCACTGCTGGGCGCCGGTGCCGTTGCAGGTCCACAGCTGCACCGCGGTGCCGTTGGCCGAGTTCGCACCCGCCACGTCGACGCACTTACCGCCGAAACCGGTGATCGTGCCGCCCGGCGTCGGAGGGGTGCCGCCGGACGCGGCCTCCCAGATCGCGTTGAGCAGGCTGGTGCTGCCGGTCGTGTCCTGGGACAGCTCCCAGTTCATGATGCCGCCCGCGTTCGCCACCGCCCACGTCGTCTTGCGCTTGATCGTGGGGATGCCGTTGAAGCAGTTGCCGTTGTAGCAGTCGCGGTTGGCGTTGGCCGGGTCCTGCGCGACCAGGTCCTTGTACGCGATGTAGGTCGGCCGGCTGTAGAACGGCACACCCAGAACGGCCTTGGAGGCGGGAAGCCCGCGGCCCTTCCAGAAGTTGACCGAGTTGATCGACCAGTCGTAGTTCGCGTGCGGGCTGCCACCGTCGTACGCCATGATGTTCAGCCAGTCGACGATGCCGAACACCGCCGGCTGCACGCCGTTCGCCGTGCCGCCTTCGGAGACCACAGCCGCGGTGAGGATCTTGCCCCTGCTGTGCAGCGCGTCGCCGAGCTGCCGCATCAGAGCGGTGTAGTTGTCGCCCTCGGCACCCGGATCCGGGTACTCCCAGTCGATGTCGACACCGTCGAGGTTGTACTGGTTGACGAGGTTGATCAACGCGTTGACGAACGTCGTGCGGCCGTTCGCGCTGGCCGCGAGGATCTCGAAGTTGTCGTCGTTGCCGTTGTTCCAGCCACCGACCGCGATCGAGACCTTGACGCCGTTCTGGTGGCCGAGGCTCACCAGCTGCTGGAGCTTGCCGGGGTCGGGCGTGCCCTGGAGCGTGCCGTTGGAGTTCGGCAGGACGAAGGAGTAGTTGATGTGCGTCAGCTTGCTGTACTGGATCGCGCTGACGCTGCCGGACCACGACGGCATGTAGCCGACGCTCTTGAACCCGGCGGGATACGCGGCCTGCGCGGCTGGCGCGATGACCGTCATGGTCGCCGCGGCGGCGGCCAGCGCGAGGCCGGCGGCGCCGAGGCGGGATCGGAGTGAACGCATTGCAGGGGGTTGCCTTCCACTTTCGGTCTTGCGCCCACCCGGGACGTTAGTGGTCTAGACCGGTTGTGTGGAAGATCAACTAGCGACCGGAACCAGTTCCGGTCGCTGGTCAGGGAATTCAACGGAGATAGGAGGCGCCGTTGACGTCGATGATCGTGCCGCTGGCCCACGTGGCTTTCTCGGACGCGAGCCACGCGACCGCCGAGGCGACCTCCTCGGGTTCGGCGACGCGACCGAACGGGCTCTGCGCGCGGATCGCGTCGGTCACCAGGTCCGCGACCATGTCCGTGGCGACGAAGCCCGGTGCGACACCCGCGACCGAGATGCCCTGGGGTGCGAGGGATTGCGCGAGAGACTGGGTCATCGCGTGCAGCCCGGCTTTCGCGGCACCGTACGCGGGCGCGTCGGGCTCGCCGCGGTAGGCGCCGCGCGAGCCGATGTTGATGATCCGGGCGCCCAGGGTCATGTGCCGAACCGCGTGCCAGGTCAGGTCGGCCGGGCCGATCAGGTTGACCTCGAGGGTGCGGCGCCAGGCTTCCTGCCAGTCCGCGAAGCTGGTCGTGGCGATCGGGTGCAGGAAGTAGATGCCGGCGTTGTTGACCAGGACCTCGAGACCGCCGAGCTTCTCGACGGTCTCCGCGACGACCTGCTCGGCCTCGTTCGCGCCGAGGTCGCCCTGGACGGTCACATGTCCGGTGCCGGCAAGGCTTTCCGCGACTTTCGCGGCCTCGTCCGCACCGCTGCGGTAGTGGACGGCGACCTGGTGGCCGGTGTCGGCGAGGGCGTGGGCGATGGCGGCACCGATGCCGCGGGAAGCTCCGGTGACGAGCGCGCGTCGGGTCATGCCGCCATCATCACCCCTAACCCTGGCTGTTGATCAGCCATTTTCCGTTCTGCTGAACGAACGTGAACGTGGGCGTCTCGGTCATGGCGACGTTCGAGCCCTGCATGTACTGCAGCGTCACGGTGACGGCGTTGTCGCCCTGCGGCACGAAGTTGGACAGCTGCACCGAGGTGTAGTCGCGCCAGAACCGCTGGTAGCCCTCGTAGGTCAGGCCGCGACCGGTCTTGAACTGGTCGGTGAGCAGTGACCAGCCGGTCTGCAGGTCGCCGGGGATCAACGCGTAGTAGGCGGTGATCGCCTCCTGCGCGTTCTTCGGTCCCGCGGGCGGCTGTTGCGTCTGGTTCGGAGGGGTCTGCGGGCTTGTCTGGGAGTTGGTCTGCGGCGGGTTTTCCGTCGTCGTCTGCTGCTGGGTCTGCTGTTGCGTCTGAGACTGGCTGGTGGCCGCCGGGGTCGACGTGCTCGACGAGGGCGGGTTGTTCGAGGCGTTGTTGCGGCCCTTGGGCCACAACAGGAACGAGCCGACACCCACGGCCAGCACGAGGATCACGATCGCGATCGGGACCAGCGGGAACTTGCGCCGCTCTTTCTCCGGTTCCGGCTGCGGGGGAACGGGCGGAGTGAGGACCGGCGTCGGTTCTGGTTGCGCCACAACGGGTTCGGGTTCCGGCTGCGGTTCCGGCTCGGGTTCGGGTTCCGGCTCTGGCTGCGCGGGTGGCGCCGTCAGTTCGACGGCTTCGGCGGCAGCCGCTCCCGCGACCAGCCCGGCAGCAGCCGCACCCGATTCCTGCTTCGCTTTCTCCTCGGGCAGCGCCTCGACGGGAAGCTCCACAGTGGCCGGAATGACCGCGGTCGCCTCCGACACCTGCGGCGAGTCGTTGACCACCGCGGCGAGCAGGTGCACGGCCTCCTGCATGGACGGACGGCGGTCGGGTTCGTTGGCCAGCAACCGGAACAGCACGGGCGCGAGCAGCGGACCGGCGTTCGCGGGCGGCATGATCGACCCGCTCGCCACGCGGTGCAGCATCGCGATGTGGTTGTCCGCGGTGCCGAACGGCGGACCGCCCTCGACGGCGTTGTAGAGCGTGGCGCCGAGCGAGAACACGTCGGAGGCGAGTCCGGCGTCCTCGCCGCGCGCGACCTCGGGGGAGAAGAACGCGGGCGTGCCGACGGTGCCGGTCACGGTCGCCGTGCCGTCGTCGATCGCCTTGGAGATGCCGAAGTCGGTGATCTTGACTTCCTGGTCGCCGATCAGCACGTTGCCGGGCTTCACGTCGCGGTGCTGGATGCCGTGCCGGTGGGCGGCGGCCAGTGCGGCGGCGGTGTAGCAGCCGATGCGGGCGACCTCGCGCGGCGGCAGCGTGCCCTGCTCGGTGATCACGACGGCGAGGCTGCGGGAGGGGAGGTACTCCATGATCAGCCAGGGCTGACCGTCGTGCTCCACGACGTCGTAGACGCGGATGGCGTTGGGGTGTTCGAGGCGCGCGGCCAGGCGGGCCTCGCGCATGGCTCTGGCCTTGGCCCGGTCGATCTTGGCGTCGTCGACGCCGTCGAGAGCGAGCAGTTCCTTCGCCGCCACCACCCGGTGAAGCTGCTCGTCATAGGCCTGCCACACGACGCCCATCGCGCCCTGGCCGACCTTCTCCTTCAACCGGTAGCGGCTCCCGATGAGCCTGCTCTTCTCCTCCACGCCCGCGCTCCCGTCCCCTTCGATCACCCTTAAGTGTGACGGTTGCCGCGTTCGGGATTGACTGTAACCCCACATGGGGGTAGATATGGGGTTATGCCGAAAATCAACGTGTACCTGCCCGATGAACTGGCGGAAACGGTGAAGGAGCTGAACATTCCGGTCTCCGCGATCTGTCAGCGGGCGCTGGAGGTGTCGGTCAAGCGGATCACGTCCGTGCGCGGGCTCACAGTCGCCGATCTCGACGGTGAACGCGGCTCTCAGCTCACCGAACGGATGCGCACGGTGCTGCGGATGGCTTCGGAGGCGCCGGTGGTCACCACGGCTTCGTTGGCGCAGGCGCTCGTCGACGAAGGTGCGAACCTGGCGATGGACGTGTTGCGGGCGATCGACATCGACCCGCGCACGCTGCAGTTCCCGTCCTCGTCGGCGGAGGGCTCCGGGTTCGCTCCTGACGCGGTCAACGCTTTGGAGCTCGCGGTGGTGGAGGCGATGGCGCTCGGGCACAACTACGTGGGATGCGAGCACCTGCTGCTCGGTCTCATCGCCGAGCCGGACGGCAGCGCGGGTGCTGTGCTGCGTGAGCGCGGCGCGGATCTCAAGGGCACGCGTCGGGCAGTGCAGACCGCTCTCGCCGGGATCGTGCACCTCAAGAAGCAGCAGCAGGCCACACCGGACGCGGCCGCCGTGCTGCAGATGATCATGTCTCGGCTGGACCGGCTGGAGAAGCAGGCTGGTATCGGCTGACCAGCTCGGCGCCGATGCGGGCGAGGTGGTCCTGTACTTGCGGGGGTGACTCGACCGTGAGCAGGCTGCCCCACCCGGCGACGTTGCGGGCGATGTCGAGGGGTGTGGGGGCGGTCAGTTCGACGCGTGCTTCGTCGTCGAGCTGGTCGAGAACCGTGCAGTGGCGGCCGTGGATGTGCTGGAAGACCTTCAGGAACCTGTTGGGCACCAACATGATCGCGGCGGTTTCGGAGCGGAGTTGCTCGACCTCCGTGACGACCGAGTCCCACGCCTTCGCGAGCACGAAGTCCGGTGGTTTGGCCGACGGTTTGCCGGTCAGCGTGACGCCGTGGATCCGGTCGAGCCGGAACGTGCGTTGGCCGTCCGCGGTGCCGGCGATGAAGTACCAGATGCCGTCCTTGTCGACGAGGCCCCACGGGTCGACGGTGCGGCCTTTCGCCGCCTCTCCTCGTTTCTGGTAGGTCAGGCGGACCTTGATCTGCTGGACGACTGCTTTCTGCAGCAGCTCGACCAGGATCGGGCGGTCCTTCGTGTCGTCGCCCCAGGCCGCGGTGTCGATCACGACCGCGTCGGCGGCGGCCTCCGCTTCGGCGCGGAACGTCTGGGGCAGGGCGCGCACGAGTTTTCTGAGTGCCGACTTCACCTGCGGGGCGACGGACGCGGCGGGGCCGGCGATCAGGAACAGCGCCTGGGCCTCGGCTGAGGTCAGCCCGCTGAGGTCGGTGCGGGCGCCGCCGATCAGCGACCAGCCGCCGCCGCGGCCCGGTTGGGGGTAGACGGGGACGCCCGCGGTGGACAGCGCTTCGAGGTCGCGGCGGGCGGTGGCGGGGGACACTTCGAGCTCTTTTGCCAGCTCAGAGGCGGTGATGCGACCCCTGGCCTGCATCAGCAGGAGCGTGGCGACGAGTCGGTCTGCGCGCATGGCTCCAGGTTCCTGTTAAAAGTGCTCACTAGATGAGCACTTTACGGCCGAACCTAAATCGCGACACCGAAATTTATTTGGAGGAAGATCAAGATGTTGCGAGGCATGGCGACCGTGACCTACTACGCCGACGACGTCGCGGAGGCGCGCGCCTGGTACACCGAGTTCCTCGGGGTGGAGGCGTACTTCTCGCGGAACGCGCCCGACGGCACGCTGGGGTACGCGGAGTTCCGGATCGGGGACTACCAGGCCGAGCTCGGGCTGGTGCAGCGTCAGTTCGAGGTCACGCCTTCCGAGGGTCCGGGCGGCTCGATCCTGTTCTGGGCCGTCGACGACCTGGAGGCGACGGTGGCCAGGTTGCTGGAGCTCGGAGCGAAGGTGCACGACGAGATCCGGGAGCGCGGCGAGGGGTTCGTGACCGCGTCCGTGGTGGATCCGTTCGGGAACATCCTCGGAGTCATGACGAACACTCACTACCTGTCGGTGGTTGGCCAGAACCGCGACAAACGTCTCGGCTAGGAGCAGTCATTCGCCACTCCAACTACGGCATCGCGCAGGCGTCTACTTCTTGCGGATGCCGTAGTTGGTGGGAGGGCCCGTTGATGGTTCCCGGCGGGCGAGGGCCCATTCGCGTGCTGATCGTCGACGACGACGCGCGGGTGCGCAGCGCCATGCGGACATTTCTGGTGGCACACCCGGAGTTCGAGGTCGTCGGCGAGGCGGGCAGCACCGAGTCGGCCGTGCGGATCGCCGTGGAGACCGAGCCGGGCGTCGCCATCGTCGACGTGCTGATGCCGACCGAGCGGGACGGCCTGTCGCTGCTCAAGGTCTTCGCCGAGCAGCACGGGATTCCGGTCGTGGCGATGAGCCTGAACAACGCGTGCGCGGACAGCGCGATCGCGGCCGGCGCGTACACGTTCCTCGCCAAGGACGGCTACTCGGACCTGTTGGTGAGCGCTCTGCTGGCGGCCCGGGATGTGGACGCGGCGCAGGACGGATGACGTAGACGTGGCCGGACTTCGGTCCCGGTCGGGGGTTCCGCAACTACGCGGGCAGGTCGGGTCGGCAGACCGATCCGGCGGGGTGTGGCACGGAGCACAGTTATCAGTGCACAAAGTTCCCAGTGCCACGACCCCGACGCCCGGACTGCGAGGCGAGCGACATGAGCACCATGGCCACCATCAGCGCTCTGAGCAACACTGCCGGGGCATTCGCCGACACAATGGACAGCCGGGCGCTGGCGGAGATGTACCGCATGCACGGCCGTTCGGTGCACAAGTACCTGCGCACGCTCACCAACGGCGACGCGGGCCTCGCCGAGGACATCCTGCAGGAGACGTTCCTCCGCGCCTGGCGCACGCCGCGGCTGGCGAACCGGCCCGAGGCAGCCAGGCCGTGGCTGGTCACCGTCGCGCGCAACCTCGTCGTCGACCGGGTCCGCCACCGCAACCGCCGCCCGCAGGAGGCCGGTGACGCAGCTCTGGCCCACCTGCCGACCGCCCGGTGCGAGATCTCGCGGGTAGTCGACTCGATCACGCTGGCCGACGCGATGGCCAAGCTGACGCCGAACCGGCGCGAGGTCGTCGTGCACATGTACCTGCACGGCCGCAGCCCCGACGAGGTCTCCGCGGTGCTCGGCATCCCGGTCGGCACGGTCAAGTCCCGCGTCCACTCCGCTCTGCAGTCACTGCGCTCCCACCTCTGCCTGGCAGCGTGAGATGGACCCGGTCGCGAGCCTGGGCGCGTTGTGCGACAGCGGGACTGTCCGGCTCTTGTCCGATGTGGACAGCGCGGGCGTGGTGATCGCCCGAGGACGAGTGTCCGGCCGCCCGGTGATCGCACACGCGACCTTCAGCGGATCTCTCGACGCCGACGGGTGCTCGCGCATCGTCTGGGCCGTCGACACAGCGGCGTGTGAAGGCGTTCCGGTCGTGGGCCTCTGGCACGCGCGGCCCACCGGTTTGGACGGCGCCGGCCACGTGTTCGCCGCGATGGTGCGAGCGTCCGGCCGGGTGCCCCAGATCTGTGTGGCGCTGGGACCCTCGTGTTCCGACGGCGGCTACGGGCCCGCGTTCTCCGACGTCGTGATCGCCGGACCGGACGGGTTCGGGGGAGACGTCGTGTGCTCGTCCGACGCGCTGGCCGTGGAGAAGGCTCGGCAGGTCACGTCGCTGCTCGACGATCACGGCCACTACTCGGCAGTGCCGGACGCGCCCCTGCCCACCGGTGGTCGAGCCTTGGCACTAGCGATGTTCGACCCGACCCCCGCCACCCCAGTCGCCCTCGCCACCCCCACCGCCGCCAGCGCCCAAGCCGCCGCCACTCCCGCCGCCGCCACTCCCGCCGCCGCCACTTCAGCCGCCGGCACTCCCGCCGCCAGCACTCCCGCCGCCGCCCCAGCCGTCGCCAACCCCTCCGCCCACAACCCCTCCGCCCCCACCTCCTCCGCCGTGGAACTCCGAGCCAGCATCGCACCCCACCTCCTGACCGCTCTGGGCCGGATGGGCGGCCACACCGTCGGCGTCCTCACCGACAGCGGGCATCTCGACGGTGCGGCTGCCGCGAAAGCCGCCCGGTTCGTGCGGATGTGCGACGCGCTCCGGGTGCCGCTGGTCGTGGTCGCGGAAGCCGCGGAGGTGTCCGGTCGCACCTCGAAGCTGTTGCACGCCTTGGTCTCCACCTCTGTGCCGCGGGTGACGGTGGTGCCGAGAAGGATCTGCGCCCCGTACTTCGTGATGAACTCCCGCTCGCTGGGCGCCTCCGCCGTGCTCGCGTGGCCCGACGCCGACATGGCCGGCGGTTCGTCACGGAAACGGGCCGACGAAGTGATCTCTCCGTGTTCCACGCGGCGGCGAATCGTCGAGGTCCTGGCATCGGGACGAGTGCGCAGATCCACCGGCCTGATCCCGCTTCAGCCGCTTATCTTGTAGGGATGACGCACCTTGCCATCACGGGACACCGCGGCCTCTCCACCGAGCTGGAGGCGGAGGTCGACCGGATGATCCGCGCCGCGGTGGTCCGGAGCGATCAGCTGGTGGGCGTGTCGTGCCTGGCCGACGGCGCGGACGCGGTGTTCGCGCAGGCCGTGCTGGACGCGGGCGGATCTTTGGTCGCCGTGCTGCCGGCCATCGACTACCGCGCGTCGTTGCCGGAGGTGTACCGGCCCGTCTACGACCGGTTGCTGGCGCGGGCGGGCAAGGTGGTGCAGCTGCCGTTCGTGACGCCGGATCCGCACGCCTACATGGAGGCGGGCAAGCGGATGGTCGACGAGTCGGACTCGTTGCTGGCGGTGTGGGACGGTCAGCCCGGTCGCGGGCCCGGTGGGACGGCCGACGTCGTGGCGTATGCGCGGTCGCGGGGCGTGCCGGTCACTGTTCTGTGGCCCGAGGGCGCCGTCCGCTGAGCACCTTCCACAGGACAGCCGGTCGGAAGAGCGACACCGGGTGGTCGACCATCTGCGAGACGCGGATGAAGGCGCGGTAGACGTGCCGGTTGCCGGGGACGACCTGGAACAGGCGGCGGGCGTACCACTGCATGAACCGCGTGCTGAGAGGGAGTTTCTTCTCGCTCCAGCCCAGGTCGGTGGTGGTCGCGGACATCCACGGGATCTGGGCGGTCTTCGCGACCGCGCGCTGGAAGATCAGCGGTTCCTTGGCGAGGTCGTGTTCGGCGAGGAGCTCGCGCAGGGCGGCGCAGTTCAGGGCGGCGAGCGTCATGCCGTGGCCGTAGACGGGGTTGAGCGAGACCACCGAGTCGCCGAGTGCGAGCAGGCCGCGTGGCCAGTTGGGGATCTTGTGGAAGCGGTTCCAGCGGCTGCGCAGGTTGCCGACGCGGTAGATCTTCGAGGCCGGGGTGGCGGTCTTGATGATCTCGGCGATGTCCTGGCACCGCAGCGTGGTGGCGTAGGAGAGGAAGCCGTCCTCGTCGGTCGGGGCCATGTCGCCGCCCGCGCCGAAGAGCGTGACGAACCACAGGCCGCCGTCCACTGAGGACACCGCGCCGCCGCGTTTCGTCTCAGGTGCGTGCGTGATCTCGTAGGCGGTCTTCCAGTCGAGCTTCAGGTCGTGGTTCACCTCGTAGAGGCGTGAGGTGTAGGCGAGGTGGCCGTTCACGATCATCGGGGCGGGGCAGTGCACGCCGAGCTCCGCGAGCCACGAGACGAGCTTGCTGTTGCGGCCGGACGCGTCGACGACGAGGTCCGCGTAGTCGGTGAAGGGCGTGCCCTGACGGGTGCCCTGGACGCCGGTGACCGTGCCGCGGTCGTGCAGGAGGCCGTCGATGGTGACGCCGTCCACCAGGGACACGTTGGGCAGCTTCAGCACGCGGCGGCGGATGATTCGCTCGATGGTCACGCGGGTCATCGAGCGCACGCTCAGGCCGATGGGATCGCGTGGTGCCCATCCGGCCGGAGCGCGGCTCATGAAGTCGCTGCCGAGGTCGGCCTGGATCGCGCCCGCTGCCTTCAGTTCCGTGCCGAGCTTGGGGAAGAGCGCTTCCAGCACCTCGGCTCCGCGCGCCAGCAGCGCGTGCGGGTGGTGGGCCTGCGGGATGCCTGAACGGTGTTCGGTGTCCGCAGCGAGCTGGTCGCGTTCCACGAGCACGACGTCGCCGTACGACTCGGACAACACCCTGGCCGCCAGCAGTCCCGCGAAGCCGGCGCCGATGACCAGGGCGCGGTCGGAGTACATGGCGGTCATGCTGGCAGAGCAGTGATCCCGAAACGATCCCCCGAAGGTCCTTATCTGACCAGTCAAGACAGCTTGGCGACCAGCTCCGCTCGACTTCGCACGCCGAACTTCGCGAAAAGCGATTTGAGATGGTCCTGCACGGTGTAGGGCGAGATGTCGAGCCGTGCCGCGATCTCCGCTGTGGACTGTCCGGCGAGCACCTCGTGGCAGATGTCCTGTTCGCGCGCGGTCACGCCGTACGCCTTCAACAGCAACCCGGCGAGTTCCTGCCCGGACGCTCGGCTGATCGTCACCGCCGCCTCGAAGTCCTGATCGCTCACGAGCTCGCTGGCTTCGAGGAGGATCCAGCCGCCGTGCGCGTCCCGGACTCTCGCCTTGAACGTGCCGGCGCGCGCCCCGGACGCGGCGGCTCGGAGCATCACGGCGAAGCGTCCTGGCGCGACCTCCTCCAGTTCCTCGCGCCACTGTGCTGCTGAGGCGGTCGAGGAGCGGATCGTGCCGTCTTTGGTGACGACGACGATGGCGGGTGCGCCGGTTCGCCGGGCCGCCGTCCTGGCCGCGACCCTGGTGGCCGCGCCGATGGAGGGTGCGACCGACGCCATGAAGTCGAGTTCGCGGTCGCTGAAGTCGTTCGTGCGCACGATGCCCGCGCCGCCCCAGCAGGTGTCGTCTGCGCGGAACATCGCTCTGAGCTCGTGGCTGAGACCGAGCGGGCGCCAGACCTCGTTGAGCCGGGTCGACCGCTTGTCCTCCAGCTTGGCCACGGTGTCGCCGCGTTGGGCGAGCGCTGCGAACGTGTGGGGCTCGCCCGGGGTGTATTCGCAGCTCGCGAGCACCGGCTCGTACTGCTGCGGGATGCGGTTGACGCCGCTGGTCATCGAGCTGATCGCGCCGGAGTCCGGGTCCATCGACGCCCAGCAGGTGAGCTCGCAGGGGACCACGCGGTCGACCAGGGCGATGGCGGCCGCGTGCAGTTCCGCGACGTCCAGGCCGGCACCGGCGAGTGCCGTGATGTCGCGTCGCACGCCCTGCGCCCGACCCTCCCACATGGTTGGCAGTATGCGCTCGCGGCGGGCTGTCCGGGCATCCCAGTTTTCCGGGATACAGCTGTTGGTGTCGCGTGGCGACGCTTCTGGTCATGATGACTTCCCCCGGCGAGGGCGAGGAACTGACCGCGCCTGACGCAACGATCACCGTCCGGGTCTCGGGCAAGCACACCGACGGTTCGTACGAGCTGTTCGAGGTGGACGCGCCCCGAGGCGAGGCCGCGCCGCCGCACCGCACTCCGTGGCCCAAGGTGTACTACGTGCTGCACGGACGCATGGCCGTGTTCCTCGACGGCGAGCTGCACGACCTCTCGCCGGGCGACGCCGTCGTCATCCCGCCCAGCGTGTCGCACACGTTCACCGTGCACACGCCGTCCGTGCAGTTCCTGGCGTTCGCGGTGGGTGACGTGATGAGCGCGTTCTTCCGCGACCTGTCGGCGAACGGCATGGAAGCCCTGGAACGCCACGGGGTGACGCTATGAGTCTCGTTTCGCAGATCGCCGCTGTGGTCGCGGCATTGATCCACGTCGTCGTGTGGGTGTGGGAGGCGTTCTTGATCCACCGAGTCCACTACTCGGTGTTCCGGCAGCCCGCGGAGGACGTGCGAGCGATCCGGTTGTGGGCGTTCGGGGTGGGGTTCTACAACCTGTTCCTGGCGTGTGGGCTGATCGCGGGGCTCATCGCCGTGCATTCGGGCCGGGAACTGGTCGGGCGCACGCTGGTGATCTACGTGTCGTCGTTCATGGTGCTGGGCAGCGTCGTGCTGGCCGTCGCGGACCAGCTCTCGATGAGCCGGCCGCGCAACCAGGCGTGGGGAGGCGTTGCGGCGGAAGGTTTCCCGCCGCTGGTCGTGCTGCTGTTCCTCTAGGGACCGGTGACGAGGCCTTCTCGTACCGCCCACAACGCCGCTTGCGTCCGCGACGCCAGCCCGAGCTTGTTCAACACGTTCGACACGTGCGTCCGCGCCGTCCGCTCGGAGATCACCAGCGCGTCGGCGATGTCCCGGTTCGACTTGCCGTGTGCCACCAGCACCAGGATCTCGCGCTCGCGAGGAGTGAGCGCGGTCGCGGTCCGTTGAGGTGCCACCAAAGAACGGGTGAGGGTGCGGGCGACAGCGGGGTCGAGGTGCACCTGGCCGCGCATCGCCGCGCGCACGGCGGCACCGACCTGGTCGGCCTCGGCGTCTTTGAGGAGGTAGCCGGCGGCTCCGGCTTCGAGGGCGACGTGGACGCGTTCGGCCTCGGAGAACGAGGTCAGCGCGACGACCTCGACCTGCGGGTAGAGCTGCTTGATCGCCTTGGTGGCCCCGATGCCGTCGAGGCGGGGCATCAGGAGGTCCATCAGCACGACGTCGGGCAGGTCGTCCGAGGCGGCGCGGACCGCGAGCTCGTCGAGGGCGGCCTGGCCGTCGCCCGCCTCGCCGACGACCTCGATGTCGTCGAGCATCTCGAAGAACGCCCGCATGCCGCGCCGCACGACCGCGTGGTCGTCGACGAGGAACACCCGGATCGTGCTCATCGCTGGTCTCCTGCCGTTCCTGAGGGCGCCGTCCGTGAAGGCAAGGCAGCGCGAACCGTGGTCGAGCCGGCCGGGGTGCTGTGGATGACGAGGTCGCCGCCGATCCGCTTCATCCGCTCCCGCATGCTCACCAGGCCCATGCCGTTGCTGGAGACCGTAGCGGGGTCGAATCCTGTTCCGTCATCGGCTACTTCGATGATCACTCCGTCGTTTTCGAAGAGCGTGATGTCGATGCGGCTGGGGCCGGCGTGCTTGATGGCGTTGTGCACGGCCTCCTGCACGACGCGGAACATCTCCTCCTCCGCGCGGTCGTCCAAGGAGAGCCGGTAGCCGGGGGCTTCGACGGCGATGACGACTCCTTCGCGGGAGGCGATGGCGGCGGACTGCTTGCGGATCGCTTCCGCGAGGCCGTCTTCGCGCAACGCGTCGGGGCGCAGCTGGAAGAGCGAGGCGCGCATCTCGGCGAGCGCGTCCTGGGTGAGGCTGCGGAGTTCGGTGATGCCGCGCGCGACCGGGCCGTCCGGGTCGCCGCCCTGCTTCTGCAGCGCCAGTTCGACGGCTCGGGTGTGCAGAGTCATCGAGAACAAGGCTTGCGACACCGAGTCGTGCAGCTCGCGGGCGAGGCGGTGGCGTTCCTCCAGCGCGGCCACCTGGGAGGCTTCGTCGAGCATCTCCATGACCTCTTCGACGCCGAGCTGCTCCTCACCCGCGACCGAGGTGAGCATCATCCGGGCGGACGCCGCGCCGACCGCGCCGGCGAGCACGGTTTCCACGTGGTGCACCAGATCCGGGTCGGCGTCCTTTGTGGACTCCAGGTCGACGCCTTCGAGTGCTTTTTCGGCTGCCCGTTGGCCCATCGAGCGGACCAGCACCTCGTGCAATGCCTGCACCGAGACGCGGTTGCGCCACAAACGCGGCCGTGTCGGGTCGTCGAGGGCGTCGACGAAGAGGACGGCCTGGGCTTGTTCGCGGGCTTGCGGGCGGCCGAGGAGTGACACCGTGACGTAGCAGCCGACGTTGACGAGCATGCTCCAGAACATGCCGTGGCTGATGTTGTCCATGCCGGTGATGCCGAGGAGGTGTTCCGGGCGCAGCGCCTCGATGCCGAACGGGCCGTGGTCGAGGAACCCGCGCGGAACCCAGCCGATGCCGGCGAAGTTGGGCAGCAGCAACGTGTACGTCCACACCGCGAAGCCGCCGGCGAGACCGGTCATGACGCCGTCGCGGGTGCCGCCCTTCCAGAACAGGCCACCGATGATCGCGGGCGCGAACTGCGCGACGGCCGCGAACGACACCAGTCCCATCGACACCAGGGCGGCGCTTTCGCCCGCGAGCCGGAAGTACGCGTAGCCCAGCAGCATGATCGCCACGATCGACAGGCGGCGGGTCAGCAGGATCAGCTTGGCCAGGCGGCCTTCGTAGCCGCGGCGCAGCAGCATCGGGACGACGATCGAGTTCGACACCATCGTGGAGAGTGCGACGGTCTCGACGATGATCATGCCCGTGGCCGCGCTCAGTCCGCCGACGAACACCAGCAGTGCCAGCACGTCCAGTCCCGCGGCCATCGGCACGGTGAGCACGAACGTGTCCGCCTCGGCTTTGGAACCGAACCGCAGCAGGCCCGCCGCCGCGATCGGCAGCACGAACACGCTGATGAGCAGCATGTACAGCGGTGTCATCCACATCGCCTGCTTGACGTGGCGTTCGTCGACGTTCTCCACGACGCCGACCTGCCACTGGCGCGGCAGCATGACGATCGCGAAGAGCGACAACACGTTCAGCCACACCCAGGTGCCGGTCGAGTCGCCGAGCGTGAACAACGCGCTGTGGCCCGCGTTCTGGGCCTGGGTGAACAGGTCGCCGAAACCGTTGTAGAGGCCCCAGGTCACGGTGATGCCGGCCGCGACGAACGCCACGAGCTTCACGACCGACTCGAACGCGATGGCGGTGACCATGCCCTCGTGGCGTTCGGTGGCGTCGAGATGCCTGGTGCCGAACAGGATCGTGAAGCCCGCGAGCAGCAACGCCACGTACAGCGCGGTGTCCTCGAGCACCGGTACCTGGCCGAGCGCGGACGACGGCGTGATCGCCGGAGCGCGGCGGATGATCTCGAACGTGTTGGAGACCGCCTTGAGCTGCAAGGCGATGTACGGCACGACACCGACGACGGCGATCGCCGCGATCAGTCCGCCGAGCCGGACGCTCTTGCCGTAGCGGGCGGACACGAAGTCCGCGAGGCTCGTGATGCGGTGGCGGTGGCTGATGTGGATGATCCGGCGCAGCACCAGCCAGCCGAGCGCGAGCATGATCGTCGGGCCGAGGTAGATCGACAGGAAGCCGACGCCCGTGGAGGCCGCGCGGCCGACGCTGCCGTAGTACGTCCACGACGTCGCGTAGACCGCGAGCGAGAGCGCGTAGATGGTGCCGCGGCCCACGATGCTGCGGCCGGCGTCGGCGCGGCGATCGCCGTAGAACGCGATCGCGAACAGAACGCCGAGGTAGGCGACGGACACGCCGATGATCAGCCAGGTCTGGAGCATCGGAGATCAGTCCGACCGTCGGACGAGGAGGACCACCAGTGCGATGACCACGAGCCACGCGCCGAAGAGATAGACCGCGACCGTCGGCACGCCCGCGATGGTGCCCCCGCCGTTCGCGACGGTGAGCAGAGGCGGTAGGAAGAGCACGAACCCGGTTGCCGCCGCGAGGATGGTCAGCCCGGTGAACCGCCCGTCATCCCTGGCGCGTCGTCGCACCCGTCACCGCCTCACTTCCTCGGCAAAACCAATTGGCGAGCGTAGTACCAACGGCGGAAACCGGCGAAGTAGACGTGACAGAATTTCATGCTGTTCGAGCAATGCGACTGTTTGGGGGAACTGTTCGTGAAGATCGTCGAGCTGCCCGACGGAGCCGTGGTCACGGGGCGTGGCCTGCGCGATGGCAAGATCGTGGAGCCGCATCCCCAGTACGGCGTGTACCTGCAGCCGCGACCTGTCGACGTGCCATGGCCGCACGACTGGATCGACTGGCCGGACTTCCGTCTTCCGCGTGATCACGACGCCGCGATCAAGGTGATTCGCGCCTTGCACGCCCGCGCGCTGTCCGGAGAACGTGTCGAGGTGGCGTGCAGCGGCGGCGTCGGACGCACGGGCACGGTGATCTCGTGTCTGGCCGTGCTGGCCGGCGTGCCCGCTGACGAAGCCGTGGAGTGGACGCGCGCCAACTACCACCGGCGCGCGGTCGAGACGCCGTGGCAGAAGCGGTGGGTCAGGCGCTTCCCGGTCTAGGCGTCCAGCTGGATCGCACCGCGCCGGAGCACGGTGTCGCGCTCCTCGGGCGGAAGGTCGTCGCCCGCCGTGAGCAGGTGGGGGAGCAGGTCGGGCTCCGTGAGCAGAGCGCGGAAGCACATCCCGACCGTGACGTCGTGGTCCGGCCGGTGCACGACGGTGATCTCGTCGCCGCCCGCGATCACTCCGGCCTCCACCACCTTGAAGTACGCCCCTGGCCGCGCGGCTTGCGTGAACCGCTTGACCCAGCCGCGCTGCCCGAGGAACCCGGCGAACGTCCGGCACGGAATGCGCGGCCCCGTGACCTGCAGCAGCGCGGTGCCGACCCGCCAGCGTTCGCCGATGCGGGCCTGTGTCTGGTCGACGCCCCGCGTGGTCAGGTTCTCGCCGAACTGTCCCTCGTGCAGGTCGACGCCGAGCTCGCCCTGCCACCAGTCGAGGTCCTCGCGGGCGTACCCGTACACCGCCTGGTAGTCGCCGCCGTGGTTGTTCCAGTCGCCGATCACGTCGCCCTGGATCCCGCTGCCGCCCTCGCCCTTCGGGCCGGGAGGGCTGACCTTGAGCGGTCCGCCGACAGGCCGCTTGTCGATGGCGGTGAGGCCCCGCTGGGCGTAGTCCACCGGAACCGTCTTCCGGGCGATGTTCAGCGAGAGCACTACGGGCGAGAGTGGTGCGGGCGAGGGTGGTACGGGCGCGGGTGGTGCGGGCATGAGGCCGAGGTTATTGGCCGACTGCCTTGGCTGCGATCGAATTTACGTAGTCCTCGTACTTGCCGACCTTGTAGGTGATCAGGTCCATGCACTCCTGGAGTTGGACCATCTGCTGGCGGACCCGCTCCTGGTGTTCCTTGAGGATGTCCAGGCGTTGCAGCTCGTTGCCGTCGCCCTGCCGGACCAGCTCTGTGTAGCGGCGGATTTCGGGGACGGGCATTCCGGACATTCGCAGCATGATGCACATTCGGAGCCAGTCGACGTCCTGCTGGGTGTAGACGCGGCGGCCTCCTGGTCCTCTGTGGACCTGGTGGGCGAGGATGCCTTCCTTTTCGTAGAAGCGGAGGGCGTGGACGCTCAGGCCGGTGCGTTCGGCTACCTGTCCGATGCTCAACTGCATGGGGTCGAGCATAGATCGGCTGGTTGGGGTGGCGTTCCTGCTTGGGGCCGCCGTTCCGGCGGGCGCTCCGGTTGGGTGGGTCGTCCCCCTGTGCCGTTGGCGGCTGGCGGTTGGTTGTCCGTGCCGTTCCCCTGTTGCGTGCGGCTGTCGCCTTGCGAGTCGCGGCCTTGCGGGTGGTCGGGTTGCGTTGGGCGTGTTCCTGTTGCGAGTCCGTGCCGTTCCCGGCTTGCGTAGTCAGAGTTCCTGTTGCGTGCTTCCCCTTGGGA